>JAZQFQ010000091.1:0-9941 GCA_045539595.1 Eubacteriales bacterium
AAGGCTATGATGTCATACCGCATTTGCGGCGGCAGGGCAAGTGATGCGAGTGATAGAATATCGTGCGTCTTTAGATGCTTGCCGGCAATAGCCCCTTATAGGGGCAGAGCAAGCCTCCGGCTTTGCCGGAGGTCCTGACTATGGGACGTAAATCAGCCGCACACCGGATGCTTTGGCGTAGCGGACGGTATAGTCCGTGCCGCCGCCGGCGTGGGTGTGATAGGCGATGCAGGCGGAGGAGCGGCTGACCATAAACCGGTTTCGGCGGAGCATACATTCTCTGGAATACTCCCGGGCGATCAGGATGCGGTGATCCGCCATCTCCAACAGATGCCGGTACAAACGGCGGTCCGCATCACTCCAGGTCTTGTCCTGCTCCGGGCAGGGGACCGCCATGACGATGCGGATATAGGGGATTTCCGCGCGGAGCTTGGTCAGCGTCAGCTGTGCCAGGGTGTCAAAACCGAGGGCCCCGCCCACGAGAAAGGTGTCGTATCCGCCGGATAGCAGATCACGGATGGCGTTTTCCGTGGCGATGCGAATGGTGGTTTCCGTCCCCTCGGGGAGGATGCGATGACCGGTGAAGCATGCGGTTGCTATAGGATTGAATTCCATCAGATACTCCGATTATTTCTGCCTTTTCCGTTTCATGTGCCGCGTATCGAACGGTATCATTATAGCACGCTTTTTGTAAAAAAGCAAGGCAATCGGGGGCGGGGATGGGCGCATGGGAGGAACTTTTTTATTATGAGAAAGAATTTCGAAAAAATCCTTGCACTGCGGGGAAAATTGGTTTATAATAAGAAAAGTAAGAATTTAATAACACGGAGGACTCCCCCATGCTCGTTTCTACTAAGGAAATGATGGCCAAGGCGCGTGAAGGTCACTACGCCGTTGGTCAGTTCAACATCAACAATCTGGAATGGACCAAGGCAATTCTGCTCACCGCAGAAGAGCTGAAGTCTCCCGTTATCCTCGGCGTATCCGAGGGTGCCGGCAAGTATATGTGCGGCTACTCCACCATCGTTGGTATGGTGAATGGTATGCTGGAAAATCTGAAGATCACCGTTCCCGTGGCGCTGCACCTGGACCACGGCTCCTACGATGCGGCTAAGGCTTGCATCGAGGCAGGCTTCTCTTCCGTTATGTTCGATGGTTCTCACTATCCCATCGAGGAGAACCTGGCAAAGACCACCGAGCTGATCAACATCTGCAACGAGAAGGGTCTGTCCCTGGAGGCAGAGGTTGGCGCTATCGGCGGTGAGGAAGACGGCGTTGTAGGCGGCGGCGAGTGCGCGGATCCCGCTGAGTGCAAGCAGATCGCCGATTTGGGCGTTACCATGCTGGCAGCCGGCATCGGCAACATCCACGGTAAGTATCCCGCTAACTGGCCCGGCCTTCGCTTCGACGTTCTGGAAGCCATCAAGAACACCACCGGTGACATGCCTCTCGTTCTGCACGGCGGTACCGGTATCCCCGCTGACATGATCAAGCGTGCTATCGATCTGGGCGTTTGCAAGATCAACGTAAACACCGAGTGCCAGATCGCGTTCACCGAGGCTACCCGTAAGTATATCGAAGAGGGTAAGGATCTGGTTGGCAAGGGCTTTGACCCCCGTAAGGTTCTGGCTCCCGGCGTGGAGGCCATCAAGGCAACCGTACGCGAGAAGATGGAACTGTTCGGTTCCGTTGGCAAGGCGTAAATCGAAAATTGCATAAGAAAATCCTGTGGATCGTATGGTCCACAGGATTTTTTTGTTTATTGGATGGTTTTTGCGGTGGGGTTCGGGGAGGGCTTTTTGGGGGAAGCCTCTCCCCGTTTTTCACTCCATCTCAATATCTTTACCCAAGGGCAGGGAGTAGATCACGCACTTGTCGATTGTCCGGCCGAACATATCCGCGCAGACCGCGCGGTAGTATTTCAGCTGGGTTTTGTGGCGGCGGATCAGCTTCTCGGCCGCCAGGGCAGGATCGGCGATCTCCTTGTCCGTCAGGCGGTCCGTTTTGTAATCCACCAGCGCCGCCCGTCCGTCCTCATCGATGAACAGGCAGTCCACCACGCCCTGCACGATGATGTCCGCCCCCTCCCGCCGCAGATCGGCGGCCAGGGATTCGTCCTCCGTGAATTCCCAGGCGGGCAGGGACGCGTTGAAGCGGAATTCCCGCCGCATATAGGATGCGCGCCGCATCCGGGCGAAGAGATCGCTTTGGCGGAACATCTCAATTTCGTCTATGCGCACCGCATCCGCCATGGTGCGGGACAGAAATCCCGCGGTGATAAGGCGGGACAATTCGGCCTCGGCCCCCGCCCCGGCCAGGTGATCGAAATCGCAGAACTGCATAAAGGTGTGGGTGGCCGTCCCCGCAAAGGACGCCTCAAACTCCGTCTTTCCGCTGAGGAAGCGGGGAGCCCGGTTCCGCTCGCCCCGCTGAGGCAGGGTGGGCGCGCGGGTGATCTCCACGCCGGTGGACTCCGCGGATTCGATCTCATCCAGGATGCCCGGGTACAGCCGGGACACGGTCAGCTTCGCCGGGATGCCGCGAAGCGCGGCATGGGGATAGGTGTAGGCGAAGCGATCGGTGAACAGCGTGCGGTAAGACGCCACGGCCGCCTCGTCCAGAGCGATTTCCTCCGATGCCGCGACGGCGGTTTCGGGGATTTTCTCCTCCTCCGCCCCCCGGTCGGTGACGATCTGCACATCCGCCGAGGAGATATCCTCCCCCGCCCGGCGGGCGGCGGCGATGGCGTGCAGGATCCATGTGATATTCCGGGAAGCACCGTAGACGGAGTAATCCGTGAGATAGGGCGCCGCGAGCGCACTCTGCTCCCACACTTTCTCGGGGTCGCTCAGGGTGGCGGTGATGATCAGCCGCTCCCGTGCCCGGGTCATGGCCACGTACAGAATCCGCATCTCCTCCTCCATGGCAGCGTCTGTCATGGTGGCGGCGATGGATTGGCGGATGGGCGTGTCGCACTGGACCAGACCGCCCTCATCAGGGAGTTTCATGGCCACGCCTACGGCGGAATCGAAGAGCACCCGGGCGCTGGTGTCCCTGGAATTGCGGAGTTTTGCCGTGCGGGACAAAAAGCAGACGGGGAATTCCAATCCCTTGGATTGGTGGATACTGAAGATGTGCACCGCGCCGGCATCCGCGTCCTTCTGGGGCATGGCACCGCCGGTTTCCGCCAGAGCGGCTATGCGGGTGAGGAAGGGATACAGTCCGCCGCCACCGGCGTTTTCGAATCGGCGTGCCTCCTCGTACAGGGCACCCAGATTGGCCCGCATGGCGGTGCTGTCCCGGGAGTCATCCCCCTCCAGCAGGGTGAAGATATCCGTCTCCTCATACAGGCGCAGAATCAGCTTGTCCGCGCCCATGCCACGGGCGTCCCGGCGCAGATTGGACAGTCGCTGGGCAAACTCGCCGCACCGGCGGGACAGATCCTCCCCCACTCCCGCGTCGGGCACGGATTCTCTCCCGCAGAGGAGCACCGCATCCCACAAACTTCCCCCGTAAGCGGCGCGGCGGATGCGTACCAGATCATCCAAAGTGAAGGCGAAGACGGGGCTCTTCATGGCGGCGGCCAGGTGGATATCTCTTGTGGGATTGTCGATGGCGTACAGCACCGACAACATCAGCAATACCTCCGACTGTTCGTACAAGGCCGATGCGGTGCGGTTCTGCACCCGGATGCCCCGGGCTTCCAGGGCCTGGGCAAAGGCGGCACCGTCCGTGCCGGGGGATCGGAGCAGGATGGCAATATCGGAGGGGGCCAGGGGCGTGCCGTCCTCCCGCCGCTCTCGCCCCAGCATGTCGGAGATCCGTTTGGCCACGTATTCCGCCTCGCCCACGGGGGTGTCGTCCCCGTCGCCGCGGCCGGGTGCGGGGATCAGCCGCACTTCCACGGGATATTCTCTCTTGTCGGGGGCGGCGGGCTTGGCGTATTTCAATTCATCGGATTTCGTGAAGGGAATAGCGCCGGTGGAGAAAATATGGCGGGACACCAGATTGACGAAGTCCACCACGGTGGAGTCGCATCGGAAATTCTCCTGCATGAACAGGGATCGGGCGGTGGCCGCGGGATCTTCCTCGGCGGTGGGCCATGCCCGACGGTAGGAGGAGAACACCTCCGGCTCCGCCCCGCGGAATCGGTAGATACTCTGCTTGATGTCGCCCACCATGAACCGTCCCCCGCCGCCGGCGGCCAGGGAGGAGAAGATGGAATCCTGCAGGTGGTTGGTGTCCTGATATTCGTCGATGAAGATGTAATCAAAGGCGGCGCCGGCCTGTCTGGCGGCGTCGGTGGGTCGGCCGTTTTCGTCGGTGAACAAGGCGGCGGTCAGCCGCTCCAGATCCCCGAAATCCACGATGCCCCGCTCCTTTTTGCGGCTGTGCATCGTGTCGAAATAGATGCCCAATACCCGGGCGATGCTCTGGGCCGTCTCCGCCGTGCGGAGCCGTGCCGCGGCAATGTCCGCCTCATTCAAAGCGAAGCTTTTGGCGAGGAGAGCGGCAATCTGCTGCTTGAAGGTGGTGTACTGTTCCTTGAAATACAGCACATCCTCGGTCTGCAGTGCGGTGGATACGCTGCCCAGCCGGGCCGGGGGAGCAAAGGCGGCCAGCACCGCCCGGGCGGCGGTATAGGATCCTGCCTCGCAGGCGCGGAGCAGATCCCGTGCCGTATCGGCGCAGATGGCGGCGGCGGGGATGTAGGCGTTGGCGAACCGCTCGTCCTCGGCGAATTCCTCCATCATGGCGGTGAAATACTCGCCGTAATGGCGGGCGAATCGCATAACGCGGGTGCGTGTCCCCGCGCCCGCCGGAGTGGAGAAGAAATCCGCTTCGGCGCACATATTCCGGGCCAATTCGTCCAGCTTGGCCGGGGACATGCCCGCGGATTCCAGCGACTGGGCCAGGGTGAGCAGGGCTTCATCCAGGGAGGATTCGTTGCGGGCACCGGCCAGCGTATCCGCCAGGGCGATGAACCAGTCCTCGCCCCCATCGAAGCAGTCGGAGAGCACGTCGGTCATAACCTGCCGGCTCAGATTTCGTACATCCGCTTCCTCCGCCACGGCGAATCCGGCCGGCAGGCCCAATTCCGCCGCGTGGGAGCGGAGAATGTCCAGACAGAAGGAGTGGATGGTGGTGATGCGGGCCCGGCCCAGATCGTACAATTGCCGGGTCAGGCGGGCATTTCCCCGATTTTCCGCCAGGGCGGCGGTGAGATTCCGTCCGATCCGCTCCCGCAGTTCCGCCGCCGCGGCACGGGTGAAGGTGACGCACAGCATGCGGGAGATCTCCGCCGTGGAACCCGGGGCGGTGAGCAGGGAAACGATGCGCTCGGTCAGGGTGGCGGTTTTGCCCGATCCTGCCGCCGCGGACAGGAGCAGATCCTCCCCGTCGTAGTGGATGGCGGCCAGTTGGGCGTCGGTCCATTTGGGCTTACTCATTGTCCTCACCTCCTGCCGCGCGGCATACTTCCTTCATTATACAATAGGTACACGGGTCCTTGCCGTGGAGTTTCATGGGGCGGGCCTCGGCGGCACCGCTGCACATCTCCCCGCCCACCCGGGCGATGGAGTCGATCATGGTCTGCTCCAGCTGTTCCATTTCCTCCCCGCTCAGGGCGGCGGAGGATTTGATTCCCTTTTTGCCCTGGGTGGCGGGGATGTACTTGCCCCCCAGATCCCGTTCCATGGCGCGGAGCACCGTCTCATCGGACAGAAGAACGCCGGAGCGATCTACGTTTTCCTCCGCCAGGGCGATGGCGTCCTCTCTCGATATCAGCGTGTCGGAGGAGGTCTCGCCGGGCCGGGCGCTGAAGTACAGCGCTCCCGCGGCGCGGATCTCGCCGTCCGGCTTACCCGTCAGTTTCTCCCGGAATTTTCCCGGCGGACAGCGGAGCACGGAGAACAGATAGAGCAGCAGCTGCACGTTGATACCGATCTCCACGTCGCTCCGCGCGAATTTTTTCGATCCGGTTTTGTAATCCACCACGCGGACGTAGGTGGTGTCCCCGTCCTGCCAGGTGTCCAGCCGATCCACCACGCCCGTCAGATAGACGGTATGGCCGTTTTCGGTGGCGATGTGCCGGGGCGGCACGGAATTTTCGTTATCCTCGCCCATGGGCAGTTCAAAGAAGGCGGGACGGAACCGGCTCTGGGCGAATTCGTGGGCCAGGGAGGCCAGCATGGGATACACGCACCGCGTCAGCCGGGTGAAGAGATACTTGGCCCGTCCGGAGGGATCCCCCTCGGGGAGGATTTCGTCGATGACGCGGGTGACGATGCGATCCGTTTCGGCGCGGATGACGCTTTCCTCGGTGGGCAGGGGCTGCCCCTTCTGCTCCGCGAAGAACAACTCCAGCACCCGATGAACAAAAGTACCCACGTTCATCTGGGTGAGGGAGGCCTCTTTTTCCTCGTCCAATTTCATCAAATATTTGCAGTAATAGCCGAAGTGGCACTGGATAAAGGAATCCAGCCGGGATTGGGTCAGGGACATCTCCCGGGGGAAGAGCAGGGCGGCGGTTTCCTCGCTGACGGACTCATCCTGTGCGTGCAGGGGGCGGATGGAGGCAGCCTTCGCGGGAATGATGCCCATCTCAATCAGCGCCTCGCCCGCATCCGTTCCCCGCAGAAGGCGCGCCCGATCCCGGGCGTCCATGGGGGTGAATACGGTATCCGCCGCATCCCATGCGGCGAAGTTTTCGGTTTCCAGATCGGGCAGAAGAGCCCGGATTCGCTGGGCGGCCAGGGAGGGCGAGCAGGCGTCGCCGCCGTCCGCCGCGGGCAGAAAGACCGTCACGGACCGGTGGGCCAGGCAGAGGGCCCGGTAGAACCAGAGCAGCTCCTCCTTCATGCGATCCTCCGTTTTCGCGGAGAGCACGATGCCCTCCCCCTCCAGAAGGACCTTGTCCGTGTCGGTGAAAAATCCGTCATCGGTGACGGAGGCGGGGAATTCCCCCTCCACCGCGCCGAGAAGAAGCACATGGGGGATCTCGCCCAGGCGGACCTGATCGGCGCTGCCGATGACCACCTCATCCATGCCGCCGGGGATGGCCCCGATGTGCATGGTGGACAGCACCTGCCGCAAGAGGGCGGCAAATGCCTGGGCATCGGCCCGGGCATCGGGCAGAGTATCGGCCAGGGTGTCCAAGGCTTCCATCAGAAGATCCCACAGCTGGGCGTGCTCCGATGCCTCCCGGGCACGTCCTGCCCGGGACAGATCCTCCGCGGTGCGGCGCAAAGAATCCCACACGCCGTACTCGCACAAGAGCTCATAACAGGCCCGGGCAATCTCCGGCACGGCGGCGGTACCGCCCCGGAATACTTCCGTGAAGTGGGCGAGGGGCGGAATCAGCTTGTCCCGTCCCCGATTGGCGTGGGTGAGGATCCGCTGGCCCCGTTTGGTCATGTCCTTGGTGTAGCCGTCCGGATTGTTGTTCCACGGGATGGAGAAGGACTTCTCCCCGCGGATGTGCCAGGTGTCGGTGTAGATCTCCAGAGCATCGCACTCCGCGTCGGTGAGAGAGCACAGCCCTGTTTTGGCGCAGAGAATCACGTCCTCCCGGCGCCATCCGCCGCCGGCCACGGCCAGTGCGGCCAGCAGAAGCCGGGCCGCGGGACGGGTAGTCATATCCGTATGCTCGGAGAAGAAATAGGGGATGCCGCGGCGGGCCAGCGCCACATCCAGAATCCCGCGAAGTTTCTCCGCGCTCCGGGCGATGATGGCGATATCGGAATATTTTGCTCCCTCCCGCACCAGCGCCTGGATGCGGCACGCCGCCGCATCCGCCTCCGCATACCGATCCGCGGTGCGGATCATGCGAACGGCGGCGGGATCATCCCCCTCGGCGGGGGTGTAGGGATCGGCGGAGAAGTTCCACAGATGCCTTTCCAGATAGGCCAGGCGGGGCGTGCCCGCCCGGTGATTCTCCGTCAGCTCCATCGTGGCACATTCCCGTTTCATCCGCTGTGCCGCCTGCTTCATTTTCTTATAAAAGGCGCGGGGCGAGGCAAATTGGGGCTCGTCGGTGGCCTTCGCCGGGCAGGCTAAGGTGACGGATACATGATCCGCCTGCCGGAGAATATGGTACAAAATCTGATCTTCCACGGGGGTCAGGGAGAAGAAGGAGTCCACGAACACGTCACATCCTGCAAAAAACGGCTCCGTTTTCAGCCGCTCGGCCAGATGGGCGAGGGCGTCCTCGCTGTCATCGTATCGCTGGGCCACCAATTGGGTGTACACAGAGGTGATCAGGGACAAATCCCGGGCGCGGGCCACCAGATGGCTCCCCTCCCCCTGGGCCTCCAGATGATCGGCGGCATCCTGCAGCATGGCGGGAGTCACACCGCTCCGCTTCATCTCCGATACGGCGCGCAGAATGGCGGGCACCGTCCGCTCCGCCCGTTTTCCGCCGTACACCTGCAAAGAATCCGACAGAGAGCGGAGGGTGGTCCACATCAGGGCGGCTTTGCCGCCCCGGGTGATGCAGTTTTCCGCCAGCCCGCCGTAGGTGCGTCCTACCAGATTGCAAAGACGAGTGAAGCTGACGATCTCCAGCCGCAGAGCGGCAGAGGGAGGCAGTTCCCGGGCGATGCGGGTCTCCCACACCACGGCCTGCTGTTCCGGCACGATGAGAATCAGCCGCTGTCGGCCGCTGTCCAGCGCCCGGCGGATCGATTGCAGAATATATTCACTTTTGCCGCTTCCCGCGCGGCCGCAGATTAATTCAATCATGATGTTCCTCCCGCAATCGCAGATTGCGCAGCAGTACCTCTTTGGGCCGCCAGCCGAAAGCATAGGCGGCGTAGGCGGTGGCGTCCATTTCTTCTATGGATTTTGCCGTCAGAACAGACAGGCGATTTTCCCGGAAATAGGGGATCGCCGTGTCCAGTGTGCCCGCCGCCATCGCCCGGGCGGTGTGGGGGCAAGCCGTCTGGCAGACATCACATCCCCAGGCGTATTCGCCCGCGCGGAGCAGGCGGATCTCATCCTCGGTCAAATCGCCCTTCTTCTGCCCGATGGCGGACAGACAACTGACGCGATCCCGCCCGATGCATCCGCCGGGACAGGCGGACCGGCAGGCGCCGCAGTGCTCGCATGGATGGATTACCCCCGCCCCGGGAGAAATGCCCTCCGCTTCCATTTCCGCAGGCGTCAGCGTGGTCAGCAACTCAAAAATGAACACAAAGGAGGAGTGCATCTCGGTGATCAGAAGGCCGTTGTCACCGATCACGCCCAAACCGGCCATGGCGGCACCGACCACTTCGCTGTAGGGAGAGTGATCCGCAAAAGCGGCGCAGTCGGCGTCCGGATGATTGGCACGGAGAACGGCGGCAGCTCCCTCACCCAACGACCGGGCGAAGGCGTGGTAATCCCGGGCGCGGGCGAACATGGCCAGGTTGGATGTTTCGCCCGACACGTGGTAGGGAATGGCCGCGAACAGCACGGTGCGCACGTCGGGGATGGATTGCAGAAGATGCGGGCGGATCACGGGGGGCGCGTCCGCCGGAAGAAATGCCGTCAGGGGAATCCCGGTGTCACGGAAATAGTCGCGCAGAAGCAAATGAGGGCCCTCCTTTGGTGGTTTGCATCCATTATAGCAGATTTGACGGGAAAATAAAAGTACATATGTGAGGAAAGCGCAGAGTTTCTTCCTATTATATTATATATAAGGACAACAGGATGTGCGGGATTCCGGGCGAAAAAAGAATTTCAAAAAAAGTGAAAAAAGGTGTTGACAAATGAAATGGAAAGTGGTATACTATACGGGTCGCCTGCGAGAGCAAGTCGATAACCGAAAAAAGAAATTGAAAAAAGTTTCAAAAAGGTATTGACAAGCTGAGGATGAGGTGATATAATATACAGGCTGTCGGCGAGACAGCAAAGCTCCTTGAAAATTGAACAACAAGACAACGCTATTTCCTTAACAGGAA
>JAZQFQ010000092.1:0-71647 GCA_045539595.1 Eubacteriales bacterium
CGCGGGCGAGATCTCCGCGCACCTGGTCGATGAGTGTCGGGACGTCGTCTATGCGGTACACCTTGCGGCCGTCGTATGCCTTGATGCCGGAGCCGTAGCCGGAGCCGTAGCCGGAGCCGTAGCCGGAGCCGTAGCCGTCGCCGGAGCCGTAGCCGGAGCCGTCGCCGGAGCCGTCGCCGGAGCCGTCGCCGGAGCCGTCGCCGGAGCCGTAGCCGGAGCCGTAGCCGGAGCCGTCGCCGGAGCCGTAGCCGGAGCCGTAGCCGGAGCCGGTAGGTCTCTTGCGCAGGAAGGCCTCAACCTCGGCAGCCGTGGCCGTTACTTCGACATTTTCCATACCGGGACGGATTCGATGCTGTTGATAGCTGCTTCCGTGCAGGGGATGATCTCGATCACGCCCAGGACGGTCATGCTGGGGACGGTCACGCTGAACTTGCACGCGCGCGGCTTAGTCACTCCGGAGAGGGCCAGCTCACTGAGCGACGCGGCGCCTTCCCAATACCAGATGCGGCGGCAGTTAGTGACGGTAACTTCGTCGCCGGCCTTCTCGGCCAGGGTGCCGAAGAAGACGCCCGCGCGGTTGGCGCGGATGATTACTTTCTTTCCAAGATTTTCCATAATGCTTTGATTTATTGTTGGTTTATTACAGATTGCGCTTGAGAGTGTATCCTTTGAGGGGTTTCCCGTTCCGCAGGTGGACGGAGGCGGTAGAGAGTGAGACCTGCAGGCCGGCGGCGGCCTCGGTCACGGATGAGAAGCGGAGCTGGACGCCGTCGGCATCGGTGGCCACGACCGGGACGCGGGTTGCGGCGTGCATGGCGGGGCAATGGCTCCGGGCGATCTCCTTGCGCAGGCAGCCGCAGCTGCGCGTCTGCCCGAGGCGGAGGTTGGAGCCCGCGACCTCGAAGACGGTCCCGCAGTCGCAGCGGACCTTCCAGTTGTGGTTGCGGTTGTAGCTGGGGCCAGCGTCTTCCAGGACGACGATGCGGCCGAAGCGGCGGCCGGTCATATCTTCCACGGGTTTCATTGCTGGTCCTCCTTGTTTGCGTCCCGGGCCTCCCAGAAGGCGAGGACGATGGTGGTGACGGTGAGCCCGCCGAAGAAGACGACGATGCCGGCGAAGATGGCGGCGAGGATTTTGAGGATGGTCATGGCGTCAAAACATCATATCCGTGCGGATGGTTACGGTCTTGATCCTGCGCACCTGGCAGGCGATGAGGTAGGCACGGACGAAGACGCGCAGGTCGCACCAGCGCTTCTCGGCCATGTGCTGGATCCAGTTGGGCTCCGCGAGGCGGTCGCCGTCGATGTCATAGGCCGGGGAGGCGTGCACCATGGTGCCGTCCTTCATGATTGTCCAGGGGCCTATCTTGGTAGCTTGTTCGTTCATATCTTGGTAGCTTAGAAGGGTAGCTCGTTCTCGTCGTCCTGCGGTTCCGGCGCAGGTGCATGGGCGGATCCATACGTCGCGCCGAGAATGTGGCGCGACGGAGCGGACGGAAGATCGTCATCGTCGTTGACCACACCGCCCTCGCTGAACTCGGAGTAGGTATCGTTGGGGATGAGGATGAAGCCGAGGTCGCCACCGCGTCCGCCGGTGCGGCGCCCGCCGCGGTTCTTGCGCAGCCAGGCCGTGATGCTGAGCTGGCCGTCCCGCCACTCATTCTCGAGCATGATGACGATGTCGGCGTCCTGCTCGATAGAGCCGGAGTCGCGGAGGTCGTAGAGCTCCGGGGAGCGTTTGTCGCGGGCCTGGTCGCGGTTCAGCTGTGAGAGCAGCACGATTGGGATGCCGAGCCGCTTGGCCAGGGCCTTGAGGGTGCCGGTGATCCGGGCGATGATCTGGTAGAGCTTGGCGCCACCGCCGAGATTGTTGGTGTCCTGGACCAGGCCGAGGTAGTCGATGAAGGCGATCTTGCAGGCGCCGCGCTTGACGGCCTGGGTGATCCGGGCCACGATCTCCTCGAGGGTCCGGCTGAACTGGTTGATCCAGATCGGCAGGCCGGCGAGATCCTGGGCCGCCTGGTCGAAGCGGGACCAGTCGATGTTGCCGTAGGCTATCTCCGCCGGCTTGACGTTGCCGGTGGACATGATGAACTTCTCGCCCAGCTCGGTGCCGGTCATTTCCAGGGTGGAGATGTAGACCGGGAAGCCGAGGCGGGCGGCGTGCTTGGCGAAGTGCAGCATCAGGGACGTCTTGCCGACGCCCGGGCGGGCGGCGAGCACGACCAGCTGGCCGGGCTTGAATCCGTTGTTGATGGCGCGGTCCAGGCAGTCGAAGCCGGTGGCGACGCGGGTGGCGCGGCCCTCCTTCATGGCGCGGGACGTGGCCTGCACCTCCCCGCGGACTTCCTCGATGGCCTCGGCGATGGTCTGCTCGGCGAGGATCGGGGCGGGGCCCTCCACCTGGGCGGAGAATCCCTCGGCAGCGGAGAGGATGTCGAGCTCGGCGGTGGCCGGGTTGACGGCGTGCTGGATGAAGGCGGCGGCGGCGATGTAGGCGCGGCGGCGCGTGGCGCCGGACCGAAGGAGGCGGGCGTGCTCCAGCGCGGAGATCAGGGTCGCCGGGCTATGCGTGTAGGGCAGCACTTCCTCGAGGAAGGGGTGGCCGACGATGGTGGCCATGGTGGCCAGGTCGAAGGAGCGGCCGTGGTTGTACTGGTCGACGACGGTCTCCCAGATCCCGCGGCGCTCCGCGTTGGTGAAGAAGTCCGGATGCAGCATCGGGAAGACGTCGCCCATCACATCGGGAGAGGTGACGAGGTCCGCGAGGACCTGCCGCTCGATCTTCGATGTGTCCGGGAAGGGGATGTCCAGGATCTGGACGGGTGTTTGTCGCGTGTCTCTCATTTCTTGAATCCGGGGAATAGGGTGGCAAACTCATCCTCGGAGACGGGGACGACCCGCTTGCGCGGCTGCGCCTTCGCGCGCTCGGGCTCCGGCTGGGAGAATACCTGGTTCTTTCGATATTGGGACCATTGGACGACGTTGAGCTTCCAGTTGCTTATCTGGTGGCGCTTGGATCCCTTGCCGGTCATCCAGCCGGCCTCGGTCTGGTAGCGGACGTAGTAGTCGGCGAAGCCCGCCGGATCGGCGAAGCCCTGGGCCTCGGCGTAGGCCGTCACCTCCTCAACCGTCGGCGGGACAAAAGAAGCCGCAGCAGCCGGCGCGTTTTCGCGCGAGTTTTTGTTGTTAGTTTTTGTATGGGATACTGGTAGTATATTATTACTATCTACTATAGGGGTCGGGCACTCCAGTGCACTATGGGTCGGGCACTCCAGTGCACTATCCCCCTGACTTTTTCTGGCCCTTTTTCCGGCCCATTTTATCTTGGTCTTGGCGCCGATCGGAGCGGCTTCTGCCGTCTCCGGAGGGATCGCCCAGAACTCCGAGATCCGGCCCTTTGCGGTGGTCACGACCTCGTGTGCGACGAGGCCCAGGTCCTCCAGCTCGCGGATGAGATCCTTTGCGTGGCGTTCCTTGCATTTCAGCCACTCGGCGATGTGCTTGGCGGTGGCGCGCATCCTGCTGCGTCCGTCGCGGGAATAGCCCCAAATGATGGCGTACAGCCGCAGCTGCTTCTCGGTGAGCTCGAGATCGAGCATCCAGCCCTGGATCACGATGTAGTCGTCGTTTCTCATACCTCAACCGTTACTTTTGGAAGACTTGGTTAACTGCCTGCTGTTGCGCATTGTTGCGCGCCTCGATGGCGAGCTGGACGATGAGCGCCTCGGCGCCCTCGCGCAGGACGACCTCGTTGCGCAGCCAGGCGAGGCCGGCGGCCCAGGAGTTGGGGTCGTCGTAGTCGTACCGAGCGAGCTCGGCGATGAGCCTGCGGGCGCGTCCCTTCTGGACGTCCACGACCTCGCAGACCTTGCTCGGGTTGCGGGGCAGCTGCTGGCCCTGGTAGGGCTGGCCGTCGGAGGCGTAGACCGGGCCGGGGCCATATCCGCCCGCCTGCGGCTCATTCTGCGGCGCCTGGCGGCCTTGAGGGGGCAGGGTGGTATACTTGCCCGGCTGGCCGTTTCGCGGCGCTCCTGCGGCCATTTCCCGAGGGTCGTACTTGGAGCCCCACGCGGCGTCCTTCTCGTAGTAGATGTCGGCGGCCATACCGAGCGACTTGCAGGCGACGGAGATCGCGTCCGTGGTAGCCATCTTCCAGGCCTCGTCGTTGATCCCTTCCCCGCGGCCCTTGCCGCAGAGCTTCGAGCCGCCGGTGCCCTCGATGGGCTCAGACCAGGCGTCGCCGAGGCGGACGCGCAGCTCGACCTTCACGAAGGCGCCGACCTCGCCGGCGCACTCGTTGGTCCAGCGCTCGACCTCGCGGACGTTCCAGCCGAAGCCGACCGGGCCGAACTTCTCCGTCAGCATTTTAAGACGCCAGACGGGGTTGATGTCCGTCTTGCCGTTGAGGTGGCCGCCCTGGATCCGGCGCCGTGCCGTTTCCGGGACCGCCCTCATGTCCTCCCAGATCTGGAGGTTCTCAGGTGTTTTGATTTCTGAACTTTTTGCCATAATTTTGTACCGTTTTGTAGGAGTGTTTGACGTTTGTTGTTAAACATTCATGTTGTGCAGCAGCTGCGCCGCGAGGTGCGGCTGCTTCTTTTGTGCTGGGGGCCGGATTCGGACCGGCATCTCCTCGCACCCGCCAAATGAAGTCTCCCAACCACATAGGATTGTTTGGGGACGGGCCGGGCGCTGTGACCATCACACCGCCCCAGCTTGTGCGCCTGGCCGCTTGCATTCGATTGCCAGGCGCTCCGGTCTATTCCCGGAAGTCATACATAATGAAGCGATAGCAGTATCTCCGATCCATTGCTGGAATCGTGACCGCCTGCGTGGCGCGCAGATGACTGCAGGCGACTATCTGAAAAAGAGCTTGACTGCGCGGCTTGTGTCTTCCTTCAAAACCCGGGGACCGGGCCGCTGCCCCGGGTGTGCGATTAAACCAATTATCTCTGATCCTTGAACTATGGAAAAAGCACTGGCCCGGCACGCCTCACGGCGTTTGGCGTTCCTCGCGGCAGAGCCGGAGGTATTCGTTATATTTCGCGCTGCGGATCACCCGGAGCCGCTGGCGGGTGCTCCTGGCGCGTCCCTTGCCGGCGTCGATGGCCTGGATGGCGTCGAAGTCGTGCGGGTCGACGCGCTTGGCGTCCCGGAGCAGCAGGAGGTCGGAGTCCGGCGGGAGCGGGCAGGAGGTCCGGAGCCGCCGGTCGGCTTCCGCCATCTCGGCGCGCAGCTGGTCGGGGTCGAGGTCCTCCCGGGTGCCGGTCTCGTAGACCGATGAGAGGATCCCGCGGTTCTGGCCGTCCGTGATCTTAGTCCAGAGTTCCTCCCGGGTGCGGGCGGTGATCATGGACCTGGAGTCGCAGCAGGCGTTCCAGACGCTTGCCCAGAAGACGGTCACGGTCTCCATATCCAGTCGGTGTTGTAGTTGATGAGGGCGACAGCTCCGGCCCAGCTGAGGGCGATGGCGCAGAGGAAGGCCAGGATCCCGTGGCAGACGGCTCCGATGACGATGCCGGCGATGACTGCCAGGGCGGCGATGGTGTTGGTGATGGTGCGTTTCATGTTGTGCTGTGTTAATAGACGAAGGCGTGGAGGTAGGCGACGTCGTCGCCTTTGTAGAGGGCCACGGAGGATCCGGGGCGGTGGTAGCGCTTGATGATCCCCTTCTGGACGTATCGGGTGAGCGTGGACGTGCCGATCCCGAGGACGTCGCAGACCTGGCGGCCGGTGTAGAGGCCGGCGCGGTCGAAGGAGGTGGGAAGGACGGCGACCATGGCTATGAGCGCTTGGCGGGTTGGATGGTCTCGGTGCGGACCAGGGCGTTGCGGATCCCGGCGATGGACTTGGACTGGTAGCGACCAGACCCGGCCAGGGTGCGGATGATCCTGAAGGCGGATGCCTCCGGATAAGCGCGACGCAATGCCTTGAACTCGGCGGCGATCCGCTGGTCTTCAGCAGCGCGGCGGCGCTCGGTGTCGGTGAGTTGTAAGAGTTGCATTTTGTTCTCGTTTTCAAAACTTGTGCGAATATAGTTATTTCTTTTGTTTTTCAAAAGGTTTTGCGCAAAAAATTTTCAGTCGAATAGCGAGAGCTGGGTGAAGGTGGGCTGCTTCGGTGCTGAGAGCTCGGCGATCTTTTCGCGGATTAGGCACAGGAGGATGTCGGCATCGCGCCTGGAGATCGGGCAGGAGACCCTTTTCCGATCTGCGTGCAAAGTCACGAAGGCGGCCGCAAACTCAAGCTCGGCGCACCGCGCCTTGTCTTCGGTCGTTTCGGCGCTGAATTGCAGGCGGCCGGGCAGGCCGCTCGTGCCCGCCGTGGGGAAGGATATATCCCTGCAGTGGGACCATAGGCCGGACGGCGTTTGCGCCGTGAAGATCCCGATCCTCCAGCCGCGTCCATAGATGCCGAGGACGTGCGGATTGATGCAGACGCCGTGTGCGTTGAAGACGAAGCCGCCCGTCTCCCTTGGATGGAGGTCCGGGGACACGCCGCAGAGACGATCCCACTCGGCCATCGTGTATTCCTTCCAGGTCGGTTTCATTTGAAGAGGCGCTTCTGGCGGGCCTTGGCCTCCCGCCGCTCGGCCTTGACGACGAGCAGCAGGAGAAGGCGGGCCTGGTTGATGATCTCATTCGCGCGGACCGCACGGGCGGCCTGCTGGATCTTGTAGAGGCGGTGGTGGATCTGCGCCACCTCGCCCTGGGTGAAGTTCACGTCCGTCATGACCGGGTAGGGTTGGGTTTGACGGCGATAGCCTTCCGGGCCTGCTGAGGCTCGGCGACCAGAGGGATATTGAAGCGGGCACGGATCGCGTCAATGGCGCCCGTGAGGGCTTTGTAGTTGATGTTCATGTCGCTGGTGACGACCTCGATGCGGCCCCCGGAGAAGCCGTCGGTGATGATGTAGCCGCCCGCCGGCTGGCTGGAGATGATGTCGTCCAGTACGGTCTCCTTGAAGACGGAGATGTCTACCGCGATGCCTCCGCCCAGGTCCTCGAGGGCGATGGTGCCGGCATTCACCTTGTTGCCCTGCTCATCCTTGATGTAGAAGAGGGCCAGTTCTTTGCGTTTCATTTCAATTCTCGGTTTGTGATTTCGTAGTAGATGACGGTGTCGCCCTTCTGGATGCGGAGGCAGCAGCCGGCCTCGGTCATGAGGGTGCGGCAGCCTTGGGCCTTCGCCTCGTCGCGCAGCTGGCCCAGCTGCTTCCGGGCGTACTCCAGGCGGCGGTGCGCGTCGAGGATCTCGATGGCCTCACCTTGGCGCCTGGTGGTGATGTAGACCTTGGAGGTGGCGTTCATTTCCGGCCCTCCTTGTAGATGCGGGCAGCCTCTTCGGCGGCCATGAAGTCGTAGAAGTGCATGACGTCGATCTGCATGGGCTCGCCATGGGCCGGGATGACCTTGCAGGCGAAGTTGCAGCGGAAGACGCCATTCGGCAGGGATGTGGCCCTGGCGATGACGGTCAGGTCGCCGAAGGTGCGGCGGGCCGTCATATGGTTACACTCGCGCGCCATGGTCAAAGGCTTTTAGAATCTCGGCGAGGCGGACGACCCGCCCCCCCCTATCGGCGTAGAATTTGGCCTCTGCGAGGCTCCAGGGGCGCCCCGAAGCGGTGCGCCGGATATTCCACCGGCGGCGCTGCTGGATGCGCAGGATGGTGCCCTGGATGCAGCGGGCGACCTCGGCCCGCTGCTCGGCGGTGATGGTGATCTGTTCCATGGGCTATTCGTTGAGGATTTCGACGGCGTTGACGACGATCTCGGGGATAGACCGGGTGTTTCCGGCGCGATCGGTGTAGGAGGACATCCGGAGACGTCCGAGGACGCGGACGGCGTCGCCGGTCTTGAGGGCGGGCGCTTCCGGGCCCTCGGTGAAGAAGACGCAGTTGTGCCAGGTGGTGTCCAGCTGGCCAGGACCTCCGACCACGTTGGTGGTACAGACGGAGAAGCGGAAGACCTGGGTGCCCTTCTTGGTCTTGAAGACTCGGACCGCGCTGATGCGGCCCTTCAGTTCGATGCGGTTGAGCTGTTCCATGGTCAGGCGTAGATGAGGGATCCAAACATGATAATCTGCATGAGTGCCTCGGCCTCGGGGTTGTCGAACTCCGAGGACTCGTCCGCCAGGTGGATGGCGCACTTGGCGACCCATCCGCGATCGCCTGGGGCGCTCGGTGCGAAGTTGCCGTCCAAGGCGTCGGCGATGCCTCGCTTGACGTCGTCGAGCTCGATCCGGTAGGTGACGGAGTCATCCTCGTTGAAGCAGCAGAGGTTTCCGCCATAGTTGCAGCCCTCGGCCTGATGGTCGGTGAGATAGATGGGATGCCCGACGAGCAGGGCCTTTGCCCAGATGTCCTCCCGGCTGTCGCCGTCAGATTCGACTACGTCAAGAGTCAGCTCCGACACGGTGCCGGAGAGCCAGCTGGAGCCGTAGGTGGCCGTGCTGAGCAGGTTCACGAGATCCTCGTGCGTGATCTCGGTGATGGTGGTTTTTGTCTTCATGTTGTGCTGGTTTTATAGGGGCCCGGAGGCCCCGGGGTTTTACTTGAGGTTCTCGCAGATATAGGCGACGTCGTCGGAGTCCAGGGCGATCTCGTTGGCCAGCTTGTGAGTGATCACCGTGCTGGCGCCGAGCAGTTCCTTCACGCCGCGCCAGGTAGTCGGGTCGTCGGCGATGCCGGCGGCGTCCAGGAGGGCGGCCTTGAGCTTCTCGATGTCGACCAGGCGGGCGGCGGCCAGGCGGCGCTGTTCCTGCATCTCGTCGGCCAATGCTGAAACGGTTTTGGATTCCAGGAGCCAGGGGTGCTCCTTTATCTCTCTGCAGACTTCCTCTTTGGTGAGGGCTCCGGCGGCGAGGTAGATGTCCTCGGCGTGTCTGAAGGTGGGCTCGTTGACCATCATGCCGGTCAGGGTTTCGAATTCGTGCTTTTGCATAATGTTTGAAATTTGAATAATTTGTTTTATTTTTGGTCGTGCGTTCCGTTACGATTGACAACGCAAATATAGTTATTTATTTTGATTCGCAAAAGTTTTTGCAAGTTTTTTTGGCATATGAGCAAGCAAAGCGACGCGATCCGCGAATACTTTGACAAATACGGCATTCTACAGCGCGAAATCGCGGAGGCGCTCGGAGTGCACGAGGGGACGGTCTCGAACATTCTGGCGGGCCGGTTCGGTATCTCAAAAAACATCGCCAGGAAGATGGCGGAGATTTACGGCTTCGACCTCGGATTCCTTCTATCCGGAGAAGGCTCACTCTTTGCCCCGGGCGTCCGGATCAGCCAGTCGCAGAAGGTAAACGGCGGCACCGGCATCCAGGCCGTAGGAGCAGACCAGACCCTCGCCATCGAAAACGCCCAGCTCCGCCAGCAGCTGGAGCAATGCCGGGCGGAGAAGGACCGGCTCCTGGGGATCATTGAAACGCTCACGAAGCGGTAAATCCCGCGCCGTGCCTGCGCGTCAAAATGGGGTGTGCACCAAATTATGTGACCCTCAACAACTTACGCGATTATAGATGGATTTCGGATTCGGAGCGCCTTGATTTCGCCTTCCTGCGTGCCTGGAAGGCCGGTTCGGCTTTTTGGGCGTGTTCCATTCTTTCCCACGGCTTGCCGCCGCGTCCCGACTTCGACCGCATCACCTGCACAAAACCTGCACAGCCTTGATCTCGTTACGCTTCTATCTTGACACCCGCAGACCGTCCCGCAGACCGGATGGCCGCTTTCCGCTGAAGCTCGCCGTCACCAAGCGGGGCGACACCGCCCTGCTCCCGGTCGCCGCCTTCGCCACGCGCGAGGAATGGAACCAGGATCTGCAGCGGATGCGGGGGCGCATGGGCCGGGATCTGGAGGTGAACCGGTATCTGGTCCAGCTGCTCGTCAAATGCGACGACCTGGTCCAGCGGATGGTGCTGAGCGGCGAGGCCGCGCCCCTGACGGCCAGCGGAGTCCGGGACCGCCTTGCGGCCGTCCTCCTGGACACCGGCGCCGGGGTCTCCTTCGGTGAGTATTACGACCGGATCGCGGCGACGAAGCATGGATCCACGGCCCGGACGTTCCGGATCGCGCGCGCCGCCTTCGTGCGTGCGGATTCCCGCATCATGTCGCGGCCGCTGGCCTCGATCACCGAGAAGGACGTGGCCAGGATTGACACATTCCTGCGCGCGCACTTCGCGCCGACCTCCCGGAATACGTATATCTCCAAGCTGGCGCACGTCCTGAAGAGCGCCCACAAGGAGGGCCTCTCCCCCGCCGACGCGGGCCGGGAGATCCGTATCCGGCAGACGACGACGAAGTCCCGGGCACTCACCGTCGAGCAGCTGCGCCTCTTCCTGGGCGCTGAGCCCGAGCGCGAGCGCGCACGAGAGGCGCTGGACTTCTTCCGGCTGTCCTTCTATCTCCGGGCGATGAACCCGGTGGACATCTGGAAGGCCACGCCGGACTACGTCTTCAACGGACGCCTCCAATACACGCGCAGCAAGACCGGGAAGGACTACAGCGTCAAGGTGGAGCCGGAGGCCCAGCGGATCCTCGACGCCAGGAGCAGCGCGTCGCGCCTCTTCGAGACGTCAGCCCGCGATTACGGGAATTTCCTGCAGGACACATCGGAAGAGCTGCGCAGGATCGCAAAGGATCTCGAGCTGCCGCCGGTGACGATGTACTGGGCGCGGCATACCTTCGCCTCCCTGCTCGTCGAGATCGGTGAGACCATCGAGACGGTGGCCGCGGCCCTGGGCCACTCCTACGGCCCGCGGATCACCATGGGCTACGTGACTATCCGGGAGAAGGCGGTGGACGACGCCGTGCGGCGTCTCTTCGACTACGTGGCAGGCACCTGGGAGCCAGAATAAGCACGGCCCGACGCCCTTATTGTGCAGGAAAGTTGCAGATTAAGAGGCAAAGGGCAGAAAAAAGTGGCTTATTTTCTTGCCCTTTGCAAAAACGCCCGGGACCTCACGGCCGCGGGCGCGTTAACCCATGAAACGAAAAAACAGTTCTCAGTCACGCCATTGTGCGTAGTGTTTGCGGGATTGCAGATAGTGCGGATCCGCTTCGTGCGCATAGGCCTCGCGCTCGAAGGAGATCCGCCGGTATGCCGTGCGCGGATCCTGGCAGAGCCGGACCAGCCACTCGGCAAAGTAGATGAGGTAGAAGGGCAGGATCCCGAGCTCCAGCAGCTGGGCGGTGTGGATCGCTTCGTGGCTGAGGACGAGCTGACGGATGCACCTGGGGAGCGCGTCCCACTCCTTGCGGCGCACGAAGACCAGGCCCAGGATGTTGATGCCCAGGAAACCGGGGAAAGGGATCAGGGAGTTGCGGATGACTTTCATGCGCTCAGAGGTTGACGCGGATGCCGACGAGGATGCCGACGCCCGGGGTGACGTTATCCATGCCGGGCTGCCAGAAGACGCCGGGGCCGGCGGCGACGCCCCAGCCGATCCTCTTCCAGCGCTGAGGGCCGGGGACCTGGACGGACTGCGTGACGATCTGCGTCTTGGGGTACACCTCGATCCAGTCGAGCGACGGATCCACGCCGGAGACCTGGGCGCGGTAGTCCTCGCCCGGGTACTCCCGGACCTCGCGCGGAAGGGCGACGAAGAGGGTGTCGTGGATGCGGACGGTGTCGGTCACCGGGAAGAGCTGCGGCCGCTCGATGCGTGCGGTCACGTAGAAGGGCCCCAGGACGCGCAAAGTGTCCCGGACGACCAAGGTGTCGGCCTTGACGTTCACGGCCGGCTGTGGGCTCCGTTTGCCCGCCTGGCGGCCGATATGGAAGGACGCCGCCGTCCATAGGATGAAAGCGGCGCCGATTCCGAAGGCCATGGCGGCCAGTCTCACTCGATCGTAATCCATATTTCCTCCTTCCGCTGGTAGGCGGGCCAGATGTAGAAATTCATGAGATCCTGGAAGGCGGTGACGGAGTCGAAGACCCGCCCCCGGATTCCGGCCCGCAGCATCCCCGGAAGGATGCAGCCGGCGGTGTCGGCGGGGACGTTGCCCGGGTGGATCATGACACCCTCGAAGCCGGGGACGTTCAGGAGATAGGGCATCTTGCCGCCGTAGGGCTTGGCGTAGTATTTCGAGCCGAAGGTTGGCGACTTCCGGAGCTGGATCTTGTAAGTCCCGCGCGGGATGGCTGTCTTGCCCTTCACCTTCCGGGCCTTGATTTGGGGCAGCGCCATGTCCTGACGGAGTCCCCGGTCTTCCGGCTCGAGGGTCCAGCAGATGAAGCCGCCCTCGTCCGTGCTCAGGCGCGCGTGCGTGTAGCCCGCGGCGCTCTCGTACTGGTTACGCTTGATCCGGATCTCCATTGTCTGTGGTTTCTGGTTCTTGGGGGTTTCCGTCCAGGTCCTTGATCTCGACGGTGGTCTCACCATGGGTGAGCTTGATGCCGAGCCCCTCCATGACGGCCTCGCGCACCACGAAGAGGGCGGCGAAGCCGAAGAGGAGGGACGCGGCTCGAAGCACGGACGGGTCGATGATGCCGGTGGGCGGCACGACGAAAGAAGCCGTAAGCAGGCCCAGCGACGCGGCCAGGCAGACCCACAAGGCGATGGTCGTCGAGGTCTTGACCTTGCGCGTCAGGGCGCGGAATTTCGACAAGCGGTCCATTTTATCCTTTTTCTTTCAGTCTTTGAATCTCGGCCTCCCACTCTTCGGGGCTGACCTCAACGGCCCGGACCTTGATGGTCTTGTAGCCGAGGGCTATCTGCGCTGCCGTGCGGTGGTGGCCGTCAAGTAGATAGATGTCTCCTCCGACCTTGATGCCTGCGGGGAAACCATCGGGGGTGCGCCCTTCCTCATAGGCTTTCATGAAGTGCTTAACGGATTCGTTCCGCACGCTCCTCTGCGTGGGATGAATACATGATGCCGCCACTTCAAAAACATCGCCGCGTAGGTAATTCAGTCTGGAGAAGCGATATGCTGCGAAGCACTCCTCAGGCTTAAGCGGAAACATGAGGACCCCAATAATAAATAGTACCTTGGTTCAAATAGACCTCAATTTCATTCCAAATACCATTATGTTTGTATGCTCTAGCCACATATAAAAGAGTTTCGCTCTGAGTCCGATTATTTGAAACAAACTGTCTTTGTCCAGCAACTTCAATTATCGCAAGATTAATATCATTGTTTACTATTTTTTGGGCCGTTTCGAGTGAAAGGCCCGCTCCCGCAGCAAAGTCCTCGACGGATGAATAAGCCGAGGAATATATATACTCAGGGTTTGAAGTGAATTTAATCACAGGAAGACCCATTGTATCCACCATTGCCAGTAACACCTCCTGCAAGGCGGTGCCCGTGATGGCTCCCTCGGTGTTCTCGTAAACAGCTGCCTGGATGGCGGCTTTTAATTCTGCATTTGTCATGATTTTTTGATTTTAGCGGTTATCGAATGAATCGTTGAAGGAATTGTTGAAAGACCCGCCCTTGCAGGCGTTGGGGTCGAAGGCGACAACCTTCTCCCAGTAGCCGCCGTCGGTCGTGATGAAGAGGACGATCTGCCCTTCGTTCACGGACTGGCTGGAGAAGCCGCGGTAGGTGCCGCCGGCCAGGGCCGCGACCATCGCAGGCGCATAGATCCTGCCGGGCGAGGAGTTGGGCTGGACGACGCCGAGGAAGCGGTGATAGACGTCCATCTCCACCTCGGCGAGCGCCGCGGCGATGTCCTCGGCGCTCATCTTGATCGCGCCGTCCCGGAGGATGGCCGCGGTCATTTGGTTGACTTGCTTGGTGTTCATATTCATTCAATATTGGTTTATACGAAGGCCACGGTCCAGCCCTTGGCCTGCGCCGCCGCGATGGCGGACGCGGACACCTCCGACTGGTGAAGGGCGGAGAAGGTCACGCTGTAGCCGTGGCCGCTCTCGTCCTTGATGTTGTTGAGGATGTAGTCGATGCTGGCCGCGTCCATCTTGGGGATATAGGTGTATGTGGTGCGGTCGGCGAAGTTCCAGGAGTTGTTACCGAGGTTGACGATGCGGACATCGGTGAGCTCCGGACAGTCGAAGAGATCCCCGGAGAGTGCGGCCTGCTGCTGGTCGTCGGCCGTGCAGCCGGCCAGGCTCACGGCGTTCATGTTGAGGCGCGGGCCGATGGATTGCAGGGCGTTGGCCTTGAAGAGGTGGCGGCAGTCCGCGGATCCCCGTGTGCCGTCGAAGCGCGGGTAGATGGTATTGTACTCCGAATCCCGGCCCCAGGCGGTGACGTAGGGGATGGAGAGCAGCGCGTCGCAGCCGTCGAACATGTTATGCGCGGTGCGGATCGCGTCCCAGCGGAAGGCGCCCGTGATGGTGAGGGTCTCCAGTACTGCGCAGCCTTCGAACATGCCGGTCACGTCGTGGCAGACGAAGAGGCCGCCGAGGTTGAGGGTGAAGGTGCGGGTGGTCTTCATCATGGTGAACATCACCTGCGCCACCGAGGAGAAGTCCCCCCGGATGGTCACCTCCAGCGCGGCCGGAGTGTTGCGGAAGCCGAGGGTGTCGTACATCTGCTCCTTGGCTGCGTTGTATCGTGGTGCGAATATGCCCTCGGACTGGTAGGAGCCCCAGGGGTAGTCGGCGGCGACATAGGCGCCACCGGCGAAGGAGATGGCGAGGGACGGGATGGCCTTGACCGCCCAGAGCAGCGCGCCCCGCGGGGTGAAGTTGAGCTGCTGCCCGGTGTAGATGGCGGCGACCGCCTCGGAGCTCCAGCCGGCCGGGAGGGCTTCGTTCCAGACGATTATGCTGTTCTTGCCTTCGACCAGCTGCTTCTCATTCCGTGCCACTTCGGCGAGGTCGATTATCTGCTCCATCGTGTAGGGGCAGGTGTCAAGGATGGAGACGCAGTCTCCGTGCGCCCCCTCGATCTTGGAGGCGTAGCCCTCGTCGATGAGGTCCTGAACGTACTTCTCAACCACTACCGGAGGTGTCGGAGGGTCGGGAGGAGCTGGAGGGTCGAAATCATCCGGGCAGATCCAGTCGATGGGGACCTGGAGATTGACGGACGCGAAGACGCCCGCGCACTCGTCCAGGAAGCGCTGGCGGAAGGTCTGGGCGGTCCAGGATCCGTCGGGCAGGATGCCCCACTCCTCCAGGGTCCGGATGATGTTGCTGAGCGTCTGGATCCCGACGGACTGGATCTCCACCTCGTTGGCCAGGTCGGCGGTGAGCCGGTCGACGTAGAAGAAGGTGAAGACGAAGGTCTGCATCTCGTCGCCGATCTCGTGCTGGCCCTGGGTCCATGCGAAGACGCCGTACCTGGCGTCGGGGAGGGTGTTGAGCCGGAAGATGTCGTTGGCGACGATCTGGTTGACGGACGGCTGCCGGAGGGCTGCCGCTTCGATGGCCTTGACGGTTTCCAGGAGAGTCATCAGCAGCAGCCCCCTCCCCCGGGCAGGCGGCGGCCGCGGGGACCGCCGAGCCAGATGCCGCAGCTGGCGGAGCTGCGGAGGTTCGCCTCCATGGCCGCGCAGTCACACGCCCGGAGCTCCGGGAAGGCCGTGCGGTTCTGGAGGATCCAGCGCTGCAGGTCGCGGCAGCAGCCGTCGGCCTTGCTCTGGTAGTAGAACTGCTGCTTGGCCACCTCCTCCTGGGGGGCGACCGTCAGGTTCTCGTCGTTGGACTTGGCGAGGCCGAAGTTTCCGATCTTCCAGGTGAGCTTCGGGAGCAGCAGGGCGATGGCCGTGTATGCCAGGAAATACTGCGCCCGGTCGAGGAGGTCCTTGTAGGCCGCGTATTCCTCGTCGTTGATGGGAACGACGCCGCCGGACGGCGTGGCCAGCTCCTTGAGTTTCGCCAGCAGGCAGTCGCCCACGACGCCGCGCAGCCCGATCTCCTGGGCCTCGCGGATGGAGGGCTGGAGGAACTTGCCGGCGACGTTGTCGGAGATGTTGCTGACGCCCTTGACGAAGGTTTCGGAAGTGAGGAGGATTTCTGCCATGGCTGTGCGGTTTTAGTTGACGTTTGCCTCCGTGGAGCCTTCCAGGGAGAAGGGCACGATGGTGAAGGCGGCGGTGCCGTAGATCTTCGTGAAGGCGTCCAGGATCTTGCGCTGCATGGGCCGGATCTGCGTCCGGTTGAAGAGCTTGAAGGCGGACTCGTACTCCTCGGAGCTGAAGCCCAGCGACTCGGTCGGGATGCCGAAGAGGTTGGGGTTGGCGCGGAAGGCCGTGAAGATGGCCTGGCGGCTGCGCTTGGCCAGCGCGTCGTAGCGGGCGCCGAAGTCCTCCACCTTGGGGACCTCGATGGTCGCGGCGTTCTCCTTGTCGGGGTTGAAGCTGACCATGATGCGGCCCGCGTTGAAGTGTCCGCCGAATTTCTCATTTATGCCCCGCTCGATCTCTTCCTTCTCGGCGTCCTCCGGGACCCCGTTGTTCATGTTGACGATGGCGGAGGCGACGAAGCCGTTTTCCAGGTTGTTGAGGTGGAAGTCGTCGATGCAGCGCTCGATCTCGCAGGCCTTGACGGCCGCGGCGAAGGGGCTGCGGGGGTAGACCTTGCCGGGGCGGACCTTGACGTAGAGGACGGAGGAGACGAGCTCGTTGCGCTGCTCGTCGGTGAGGGAGGCCCACTTCTCCTTGACGGAGGCCATGAAGGCGGGCATCTGCTCGGCGTCCGGGCGGGAGGTGCCCCACTTCTCGGAATACCAGAAGACGGTGTTGTCCTTGTTGGTGCGGAGGTCCTTGAGGTCGATGGCGTAGAGCTCGGCCACGCCGCCGACCTTGTTGCGGACGACCTCGATGGCGAAGCCGCCGTAGGTCCAGGCGTTGCGGGCCAGCTCCTTGACGAGCTCGAGGGCGGTCTGGCCGGACTTGTTGACGACGCGGTCGCGCTCGCCGTTTACCAGGACGTCGTCGCCGGCGGTGTAGTCGGTGCAGCCCTCGATCACGGTGCCGAGGGTGGTGACGGTGTCGGCCAGCTCGGCGAGGTAGCCGGGATAGAGGTCGCGGTCGCCCCAGCGGTAGCGGTCGGTGGCGCCCACCTTCGACTCCGTCGGGGCCACGATGGTCGTCTCGACGTACTGGTCGATGGCGGCGAAGGTCACGGCCGTCCTGGACTCAGAGGACCTGGGGGCGGTCGTGGCGGGTTTCATTTCCGTATTGCTCATATTGGATCGTTTTTTCGTATTGCTCCCGCGGGACGGCGTAATCGCCGACGATGAGCAGGCCCTCGCTCAGGACCTTGCCGTCCTCGCCCAGCCGCAGGATGTAGGTGTACTCCCCGGCGGCCATGCCGTCCGGAAGGGTCCAGCCCTCGAAGCGGCGGAAGAAGTAGAGGGGCGTCACTCCGTCAGGCTCCCACTCCAGGGTGACGGTGGTGAGGTTGACGTTGCTCCGGACCTCCAGCCTGGGGGCGGGATCCCCGTCCGCCGGGATGTAGCCGGAGGCGTTGGGGATGTAGATGTCGAGGGCTTCCGCCGTGATGGGCCAGTAGATCATGCCGTTCTTCTTTTCCGGGAAATACCCAGCGGTCGGAATTTGTTAAAAAGGGCGATTTCGCGGCCTTGAAGGTCCGGGTGGTCCGGATGCCCGGCCGGGCGGTTCGCGCGTCTCCTGGGGGCGCAGGAAACGCAAAGGCGCGGCCCAAGCGGGTCGCGCCTCGGTGCGGTTGCAGGTCTGGGGCCGTTAGTTTACCGGTGCCTGGTAGGAGAGCAGGCCGTCGATGATGGAGGCGTCGACCTCGTAGGGCAGCTCGAGCGAGTTGTCCTCCAGGGTGATGCCGTAGCCGTTGCGGTCCGTGCGGACCGTGCCGGTGCCGGCGTCCCCGGTGTTGAGCTCCAGCGGGTTGTCCTTGCCGAGATACCAGTACTTGCCGTTGGCGTCCTCGACGATGGCCACGGCGTCGGCCTGGGCGAGCGCCATGACCGCGATCCGCTTGCTGGTCTCCATGCGGGAGAAGACCATGGCCAGCAGGGTCTGGACGTACTTCGCGCCTCCGTCGCCGATCTGCCAGGTGCTGGCGAAGTTGGCCGTCTGCGGGCGGAAGTTGAACTCGACGAAGGCCGCGCTCTTCGTGATGGCGGTGATGATGTTGTCCGTGACCGTCACGCTGGTGACGTCCGCGGCGTTGGCCGCCAGGACTCTCTTCACGCCGCCCAGATTGACGGCGCAGTCCTTGGCGATGCCTATGAGGGTTTGAGAGCAGGGCATATTGCTTGGTTTTTGTCGTTACAATCGAAAGAAGGACGGGCGCGGGCCCGCCCTTCGGGATGGATTCGGTGGCGCGATTAGGTGTGGTCCTGGGTGACGTCGGAGGCGCAGACGCAGCTGGCGATGTTGGCGACGGCCTGGGCGAGGGACTCGGAGGCGGCGACGCTCTGAGGCTCGGCGGCGAGGACCACGCGGTCAGGGAAGGCGATCTGCACACCCGCGGCCCAGCGGACCTTGATCAGGAAGACCTCGTCCTTCTCGTCGTAGGTGATGGAGAAGTCCTCCATGTCGGACTCGAGGTCGGTGCCGAAATAGAGGTTGCGGTCGTAGGTGGCCAGGGCATAGCCGGACTCGGCCAGGCCCTCGACGCGCACGACGCGCACGTTGGTGCCGGGGACGATCCACTCGGTCGGGGCCTCGTTCTGGGGGCCGCTGTAGTGGAAGAGGTTGGCGTTGACCAGCTCGAGCAGGTAGCCCTCGAAGGCTTCCGGGCTGAGGTTGATGACGGCGCCGCGCTTGCGGGCAGCGGTCGGGATCACGGCCAGGACCTGGGCGACGAAGCCGCTCCAGGTGGTGGCGGTGATCGTCGGCGTGACGGTGTCGGCCTCGGCGCCGGCGATCTTCAGCAGGCCGTCGAAGTTGGCGAGGTTGGCGTCCTGGCTGTCGGTGTCGCCCTGCCAGATGGCCTTCTCCATGGCCTCGCGGATGAAGGCCACGATGGCCTCGGTGATCTCCTGCTCGAAGGGCAGGGGCTGCTCACCGGCACGGGTGCGGATGAGGTACTCGGCGAAGGTGCCGCGGAGCTTGTCCGGGCAGACGTCCATGTTGATCTTGATGACCGCCACGTTGAGGTCGCGGTCGGTGAGCTCGAAGTCGCCCTGCGGGGTGAAGCCGCAGCCGGCGCCCGGCTGGAGGACCGGGGTCACGTCGAGGTAGTTCAGCACGGCGGACTTCTTGATGCCCGTCTGCTTCGCCATGCGGTTGATGGTCGGGCCCTGGATAGCGACCTGGTCGATCAGGACCTCACGGTTCTCCTTCACATAGGCGGGAAGTTCCGTGACGATGAAATTGTTGGTAGCCATAATTGCTGAGGGATTTGATTATTTGCGGATTCTGGCCAGGCGGTCGAGGCCCCGGTCGCCGGTGGTACCGGACAGCAGGGCGCCGCCCTCCTTGGCGTTGTACTTCTCCCGGACGGGCTTGCCGGCGGGTTCTTTCTCAAGCTCGGCGACGCGGGCCTGGAGCTTGTCGACCTGGGCCTTGAGCTCGGTCGCGGTCTGGACGGCCTGCTCGAACTCCTCCTCGGAGGGGCGCTCCTCCTCGGCGGCCGGAGCCTTGAAGGCCGCGGCGTCGTCGAAGTCCATGGGGACGAAGGCCATGCGGCAGTCGACTGGGTCGGAGGCCTTGGCGTTGCCTTCCTCGTCCCAGGTGATGGCGTAGCGGACGAACTTGTCCTGCCAGCCGGTCTCCTCGGAGTAGTAGGCCCAGACGGCGAAGTCGTCGCCGGCGCTGGCCAGGTAGCCGTAGTCGTCCTCGCGGTTGCCGCGCTCGGCGCGGATGGCGTCCACGATCTTGCGCATCTTCTCGTCGTAGGACTCCTCGAAGCGGGCGGAGCGCTGGCGGGCCATCTGCTCGGCATCGTCGCCGCCTTCACCTTCGCCCTCGCCTTCAGAGGCGACCTCCGCTTCCGGGTCCCGGATCTCGGAGACCGCGCCGTCCACGACGACGATGGTCTTGTTGTCGGCCGTCACATATTCGCCGTCCTCGGCTTCCTTGCGGCTGCCGTCTTCGTTGTCGACGTAGACGCGGTCCCCAGCCTTGAGGTCCTCGTCGCCGTCCCATTGCAGGACCCCCTTGTCGGTGGTCACGCGGCCGAAGCGCGCCAGAAGAGCTGCGAGCCCGGCCCTGATTTGAGAGAGTTTGCTCATACTATTGCAAGTGTTGAAAATGCGGTGCAGCAGCGCCACGCAGTCCTCCGCCTCGCGGTCCTCGGCCCGCATGGTGTCGCCCGCCGGGATGAGGGTGTAGAAGATCTCCACCGAGAAGCCCTTGAAGGTGCCGGCCTTGATCTCGTCCCAGACCTCGTCGTTGGTGACGTGGTACTCGGCGAAGAGGGAGCCGTCCGCGATGTCGTCGAAGCCTTCCGGGGCGATGCCGGCGGCGGTGTCCTTGATGAAGTACTGGACCATCTGGACGTCGTCGACCTCCTTGCCGTCGTGGGCGGTGTCGACGCGGTTCTGGAAGCCGTCGGCCAGGTACTTCTCGGCGAGCTGCCGGATGGCCTCCTTGCCGAAGGTGACGTAGTAGCCGGGATCCTGGGGATTGTCGCGGCGGTAGATGGGCCAGTCGGCCCGGAGGACCACGCCCCGGACCAGGTGACGGTCCTCATCCTGGACGGCGTAGAGGACCGGCGCCTTCCCGGCCTCCTTGCGGAAGACGTCGAAGTTGGACTGCACGGCGGGGTCGTCGACCAGGGAGACACGCACGACGCCGTCACCCTCGGAGGCGAGGGCGACGCGGTAGAGCGGGAGTCCGTTGAAGGTGATCATGTGCGGCGCTTTTTCCGGGAAATACCGAAACGGCCGCGGCTGTTAATTTTACCAGGCTGTCTCGGCCACGCGGACGCGGGCGGAGTCCCGCTCCGCCTGGAGGTCGGAGGCCAGGATGTAGACCCGGGATGGGGACGCCATGCGGTTGAGGCGCTCCTCCTCGCTGCGGCCGGTGATGTTGCGCACCTGCGCGAAGGAGGGCTGCACCACCGGGGCCGGGGCCAGCTGCTGGGCGGCGCCGGAGTCCCCCACCTTGACGGCGTTGATGCTCCGGATCTGGGCGTAGCCGGCGGCCAGCACGGCGGCGGCGTTGGCGGCCGCGGCCGGGATGGCGAATGGCTGCCCCGCAAAGGCCTTGATCGTGCCCATATAGGCGGAGACCGCGCCGGAGATGGTGTCGATGATGGCGGAGGCGGTCCGGAGGGCCTTGGCCTTCTGGGCGGCGGCCTCGTCGGCCTCGCTATTCTCGTCGTAGAGGTCGGCGATGGATCCCAGGATGGAGGACGTCGCGCCGGCCAGCTGCTGGAGGCCGTCGATGCGGGCCTTGTTCATCTTCTCGCGCTCTTCCTGGGCCTTGCGCTCCGCCTCGATCTCGGCCCATTGCGCGGCCTCCATCTCGTCGAGCCAGGTCTGCAGCTCCCCGGTGATGGCCTTTGTCTCGTCGTCGACCATCTTGGCCGTCTCCCCGGTCCATTGGGCGACCATGTCCTCGCGGGCCTTGATGGCCTTCTGCAGGTCGTCCCACTTCGGCAGGAGCTCCTTGTTGACCTCGTCCCCCACCTCCTTGGCGGCGGAGGCTGCGCTGCGCTTGCTGGAGCGGAGACCGGCGGCAAATTCCTCGCCCACCTTCTTGCCCGCCTCGAAGTTGCCCTTGAAGTCGAAGCCGTTGCGGAAGTTGTCGCCGATGTCCTTGACGGCCTGCTTCGCCGTCTGCGCGGCCTCCTTGAACTGGCCCTTGAAGACCTGGGAGAAGACGTTGCCCAGGGCCTTCGCTCCGTCGATGGTGTTGCGGATCGGGGTGAGGATGAACTGGAGGATCGCGTTGCCGACGCCCACCGCCCCGGAGACGATGTTCTTGAACTCGATGCCGGACTTCTCGCCCAGCTCGAGGACGTAGTCCACGGCCTTGCTGAAGAGCCCGGCGATCTTCTCCAGGACTCCCTGGAAGAAGTCGAACACCGGCTGCAGGGCGTCCATCACCTTCTTCACGGCGTCGAGGGCCGTCTTGTTATCCTTGAGCCCGGCGGTGATCTGGTTGATGAGCGGGGCCAGCAGGGCCACGATGCCGAGGATGGGGTTCTTCGACATGAGGCCCATGGTCTTCGTGATATTGTCCAGCCCGCTGCGGATGAGGCCGAGGGATTGCGGCATATCCTCGATTATCTTCTTGTTCGCTGCGTAGATCTGGTTGAAGTAATCCCCCACATTGCGCCCGAATTTGCCGCGGGCGGCGTCCATCTTCTTGAGCTGATTGTTGATGGCCTTGATCTGCTCGCCGAGCTGGGCGCGCTTGGCTGCGTCCTCGGTGGCGCGGAACTGCTGGTCGAGCTCGGCCATCTGCTTGACGAGCGCGTTGTAGGACGTGCCGAGCCCCTTGGCGGCGCGGGCGGTGGCGGAGAATGTGTCGCCCTGGCCGTCGCCTTCCACGGTCGTGGCGTGCATGGCGTTCTTTAGGGCGGCCTGCTGGACCTGCAGCTGGCTGAGGGTGTCGGCGTATTCCTTCGAGCCGATGTCCATCGTCTCGAGGTTCTCCTTGAGGGCCTTGATGGACTCCCGGAGGTCGGCGATGCTTTTGACGGCCGCGCCGGTGTCGGCCCTGAATATGGTGATAGTCTCTTCTGCCATGGCTATGCGGTGGTGTAGTTGGTGATGTCAAGGACCTGGACGAACTCGCACTCGGTCAGGTCGAAGGTGGTGAGGGAATGATTCGAGACGGAGACGAGCGACCAGAGGCTGCCGCCGTACCAGTAGAAGCGGCGCAGGAGCTCCGGTCCGACCTGCATGCCGTCCAGGCGGACGCGGCAGCGCATGACCTTGCCGTGGACGCTGAGGCGGTCGCGGACGTACTTCTGCCAGCGCTTGAGGTAGACGGTGCCGGAGGTGTAGGTGAGCCCGGGGATGTCCACCTCGCGCGGGATCCCGAAGTCCAGGGACTGGTAGACGTCGCGGCGCGTGAGGTCCAGGGAGGTGAGGATGACGTAGCGGGAGAAGGTCGGGAGGACCTGGGCGGAGTCGCCTGCACCCAGGATCCAGCAGGGTCCGCCGTTGAGGGTGTCCATGACCGGGAGGTCGTCGGATAGGTGGTAGAAGATCTGCGACGGTGCGCCCCGGTAGAAGAGCATCACGTCCGCGCCGTCGACCGGGGCGTTCTCCGCGTCCCTGAACTCGGCCCGCTCGTTGAAGTCGTAGCCCGGGAAGTCGGCGTTCAGCGGGTCGGCGGTGGCGGTGCCCGGGATGACCACGTCGAAGTCCTTGGCCTCGCCGGTGTCGTCCCAGAGGGTGAACTTGTTGCCCGGATCCATGAAGACGGACGGGAACCATCTGGCGCCCGGGGTGGTGAGCTGGGAGAAATACTTGCTGCGGGCCTGGACGGCGGCGCACGACTTGAGGACGGAGCCGGAGAGCAGGTCCTTGGTCTGGGCGTCGAAGTCGTAGCCGGTGTCGATGCGCTGGATCCCGTGCTGGACGCCGGAGGTGCGGAGGTACTCCTGCTCGAAGCGTCCGCCGACGGATTCGTGGCGGAGCTCGTACCATTTGGCGTCGAAGGTCAGGGGCTGGATGTCGACGGAGGGATTGTCGACGCGGTCGGTGAGGTCCACGGTCGTAGCCTGGTAAAAGGTCTCCCGGCGAAGGATCTGCACGGACCGCTTCTGCCGGTCGGCCAGGAGGACGAGCCCGAAGGCCTTGCAGAAGGCGACCAGGTAGTCGGCCGGGGTCTTGCTGGTGCTCAGGAGCATCTCCTTGGTGACGGTGGCGCCGCTGCGGAGGGCGTCACCGGACTCGTAGGAGTTGGTCCCGGATCCGGAGGGGGCTGCGGCGGCCGTGGGCGTGTAGCCGGTGCCGGCGTCGGTGTAGAGCTGGCCGAGCGAAGAGCTGCCGCCGGTGCCGCCGCCGAAGAGGGCGCCCGCGTCGGAGATGTGTGCGACGTAGGCGGTGACCTGGATGTCGATCCGGGCGATGTTCTGCCCGGTGACCTCGGTGGTGAGGTCTCGCTGGCGCAGGTATGCCCCGCCGCTGGGTGCGTAGCCGTGGTCCTGCTCGGCCGGCGCGAAGGAGGCGCCCATCTGGGGCGTGTAGCCCAGGGCCGAGGCCAGGGCGGAGGGGTCGATGACGTCCGCGGACTTGCAGATGGTCTTGACCGGACCGGCGGCGACCATGGTGCTGTCGGAGCCGTAGGCCACGGCCTGCACGAAGAGGATCTGCTGGGTGTAGCCGTCCGGGATGTAGGACTGGCCGGCCACGCGCTTCCAGGAGCGGAGGGTGGATGCCGGAGCGCCCGGGACGGTGTACGCCAGGGCGGAGGTGAGGCGGGCGGTGACGTCGCTCCCGGCGGGGACGTTGCTCAGGAAGAAGCGGCCCACCACCTTGCCGGCCGCGTACTGCTGGAAGGTGACGGTGGCGCCGCCGCTCGTCTTCTTGTAGGTGCCGAGGCTCGGGAGCAGCGGGCGCGTCAGCCAGGTGTTCTGGTAGCCGATGGTCACATCGCTGAGGTCGACGTCCCAGCCGCCGTTGTTGAGGGGGTTGGCGATGGCTTCCAGGATCTTCGCCATGGAGACCACCGGGCGCTGGAGGTAGGACCGCAGGTCGCGGACCTCCCACTCGTCCTTCTCCCCGGAGAGGGTGATGAGGGTGACGCCGTCCTTGGTGTTGTAGCCCGCCGGGACGGTGAGGCCCACGTCCCCGGGAGCGGCCACGGCCTTGTCAGCGCTGAAGTCGGAGGGTACTCCGTTGTAGCAGGGCGCGAAGTTGATGACGTCCCACTTCTCCGGCTTGGAGGTGTCCCCGGCCAGCCGGGCCCAGGCATCCCGGACCGTCTGTAGGGTGATGGTGAAGTCGAGGTCCACGCCGTAGTCGAGGTCGGCGAGGCTGCGCTTGTTGCCGGCTCCGTCATAGGCGAGGCCGTAGAGGAAGTCGCCCAGGCCGCCGTAGAGGCTGACCCGGTAGGCGTCGCGGGTCACGCCGTTCAGCTTGGCGTAGCCGGAGAAGAGGACCTCCCCGGTCTCGGCGTAGATGGCGAAGGGGGTGCGCTTGGAGGCGTTGAAGTCCGGGCCGGATCCACCGGCACCGGCGAGGCGGTCCAGGCGGCCGGAGTGTCCGAAGATGCGGTCGTTGGCCGGGCACCTGGGGAGCTCCACCTCCTGGGTCCAGGAGTTACGGACGACGGCGGGGTTGGTCAGGTCCGAGAGCTGGACGTTGAGCAGGACGAGGCCGTCGTCGGCGAGGTCGGCCAGCTGGCCGTTGATGTAGAGGGAGATCCGGCGTCTCATCTGCGGAAGCGCTCCTGCGCGAGCTGTGCGTTGAACTCGTAGACGGCCGGGCGGCGGCCGTTGCTGCGGTAGGTCTGCTCGTCGTGGGTGGTGTCGGTGAGGACCACCGGGCGCCAGACCATGTCGGCGAAGTCGAGGAGGTAGACGTCCGGGGAGTTGAGCAGGTGGTGCATCTTCTCGCTCTGGTCGTCGGTGAGGATGCCGGTGCGGAGCGTCCACGCGGGGCTCACCTCGATGGCGTAGTCCCTGCGGCCGCGGGCCGTCGGGTCGGTGTTGTCGTAGTCGGTGTCGATGGTGTGGCGGACCAGGTCGTCACGCCGGACGGGTATGCCGTCCAGGACCAGGGTGTCCCAGCCGCCGAAGGCGTTGAAGTAGGCGACGAGGAAGCGGCTGCAGTTCTCGGCGACCTTCCAGGTGATGCCGTTGAAGGTCAGGGAGGCGAGGCCGTCGTAGGTTGCGAGGTCGAGGACCGCGGTGGCGGGGCCAGCTCCGGACCCGACCGCGAAGGAGCTGTTGAAGGACTGGTTGTAGGATCCGGCCGTGGTGAGGTCCACGGTCTGGGTGGTGCCGTCCTGGAAGATGAGCGTCACGGATCCCGGTGTACCGAGGTAGGAGGCCAGGAAGGGCTGGCGGGGGTCCAGCTCCGGGAGGATGGGGTCGGAGAGCGGCGTGGAGGCCGTGATTGTCCGGAGCTGGTCGTAGCTCCAGTCGGCCACGAAGGTGACGGTGTCGACGGCGGATCCTCCCACGACGGTCACGAAGGTCTCGGCGATCCTGGCGGAGGGCGGCGGGAAGCTGGAGGCCGGGAGCGTGGATGCCAGGTAGTCGGCGCAGACGTCGTTGATGCGGGCGACCACGTCGGCAGATCCGGGGCGGCGGTAGGCCCGGCCGGCGTAGAGGAGCGTCCCGGCGGCGCTTCCGATGCGGATCTCGAAGTCGGCGGAGTCGGCGCCGGCGGCGAGGGTGACGATGCGGTCTTTCCAGATGGGTGCGAAGGGCATGGCGTTTTCTCTTTTCCGGGAAATACCGAAAAAGCCGCCGATGTTAGCGAAACGGGGGCCGTGGGCGGGCTTGAAGGTTCGGGCGGACTCCTTGGCCGTCCCCGCGCTTCACGGCCGCGGAAGGGGCGCATGAATCAAAAATCCCCGGGCATCTCTCGACGGCCGGGGGGTGTTGAAACAAAAGAAACAGAAAAAACAGTCCCGTCACGGGCGGACGGTCTTGATGATGTAGTCGTAGAGGTCGCGCTGGAGGGCGGCTTCGAGCTTGTCGCGGTAGGCGGTGATGACGGCGTCCTTGGTCTTCTGGAGGTCGTGGGTTCCTTCCGTCCCGACGCGGGAGATCTTGCGGCGGATGAGGTACTCCAGGGACTTGGGGCTGGGGATGCGGCCGGAGGCGTCCGGGCGCGGGATCACCGGCTTGAACTCGATCCAGCGGGCGATGGGTCCGGGCGGCGGCCAATGGGGGCGCGTCCCGGTCTCCAGGTATTTCCAGTAGTGCTCCAGGGTCATAGTCACCTCGTAGGCGGTGTCCCGGACGACGACCTGGGTGCGGATGGAGTTGAGCAGCTTGCGGGCGTCCGGGCCGAGGGTCGTGTAGTGGCCGTTGCGCTCGAGCTCGTCCTTGTAGCCGTCCCGCACGTCCCGGGCCATGTCCTTCAAAATGGAGCGGAGGTTGGTGAGGTTCAAAAGTTCGTCTGCCATGTCAGTGTGTGTTTTGCCAGCGGGTGGTGGCGTCCTGGTCGCGGGCGTCCCGGTCTCGCCGGTAGGATAATACGTTCAGGAACTCCCGGGCGGGCTTGCCGAAGACGACGTCCCAGGAGACGCGCATCGTCTCGCTCACTCGGTCGACGGCCGCGATCCATCCCCACCGGACCCCAAAGAGGTCAGCGTCTCCACCAGGGTCTCCAGGTCCGCCAGCCGCTTGCGGATCCTCGCCGCCTTCGCCTTGTCCTTCTCCGTCCTGGCCAGCCGTGCCAAGAAGGACCGGGAAGTCCTGATCAATGCGGCGTATTTCGTCAAAAAAAAAGCGGACAGCGCGAGGACGTCGGAGACCATGAGCTCGCGGCGGATGGCGTCCTGGACCTCGGCGATGTCGTAGCCGTCGGCGTAGGTCTTGCCCCTGGGGATCAGGATGACGGAAATCAGCTCGACGAGCCGGGGGTCCCCTTCCGGGCAGAAGGTCTTGAAGTCGATGTACTGGGCGGTCGTGATCTTGCGGAGGTCGGTAGTGGGGACCAGGTCGAACCCGCCGAGCCGGTAGGAGGACGCGATGCGCGGCGCGACGTGGACGGGGCGCTCGAGGAATCCGGCGGCGTCGGACCATGCCGACACGTCGGTGATGGGCGCGTTCAGGATCTCGCGCTCGGTCTTGCCGGTGAGGATGGCGAGGATGGCGATGCGGCGGTCGATGTCGTCCATCTCGCGCTCCTGGAGTGCGAGGATGTCGAGATAGTCGCCGAGGGGTAGTTCGTTGTGGCTTGTGATCATCTGTGGATGTAGCTGAGGGTGTAGGTGCCGTAGCCCGGACGGGCGAAGGGCGTGACGCAGGCGTAGCGCAGGGCGTCGATGCCGTGGTTGAAGAAGTCGATCGGCTCCGGAGTGTAGGTGCCGTCGCTGCGCTGCTTGTAGAGGTACTTGCGGCCCTCGTCGAGCAGGTGCGTGGACCGGCGCGTGACGTAGATCTTCCAGGCGCGCAGCTGCTGCAGCTGCTCGTGGACCTTGGTGGACTTGTCGCAGGCCTTGACGTTGAGGCCGTGGCCGGAGATCTCGGAGATGGACTTGGGCTCGGCGGCGTCGGCGTAGACGGTGACGCCGGACCGGCGGATGCCGAGGCCCTTGAGGGCGGCGGCGATCTCGGGGTTGGTCATGCCGGTCTGCCAGAGCAGCTCGTCGGCGTAGATCTCCCGGCGGCCGGTGTGGATGAGGCAGCGGATGAGGGTCGTCGGGTCGTGCGTGAAGCCGAAGTCCATGCCCCACGACTCCACGAAGCCGGCGGGGTCGGGCATATCGTCCACGGGAATGAAGTCGAAGATCTGGCCCTCGATCTGTCCGATGAGGCCCAGGCCGTAGACGCGCCACCAGTTTCCGGCGTCCTTGTTGGACTCGATCTCGCGGCGCACCTCGTCGGGGATGTACTGGTTATCCTTGTAGGTGGAGTGCACCATGGCGTAGCGGTCGCGCTTGGGGATGATCTCCGTCCCCCAGAAGGGCGCGGCCGGGTTGTAGTCGTACATGACTAGCCCGGAGGTTCGGGCTAGCATCTGGCGGACGGTGTCCCAGGCGAGCAGGTTCGCCTCGTTGAGGACCAGGCGGTCGCGGGCCGGGCCCAGGGCCTTGCCGGGCGCGTCATTGATCCCGAAGAACTCGATGACTGAGCCGGTGTGGAAGGTGTAGGAGTTGGTGGACTTGGACCAGCGGGCCTCGTCCCAGGTGCCCAGGTCCTCGAGCGCGAAGCGGAAGTCGCGGATGGCGCCGACCTTGAGGTGCGTGAGGGTGTCGGAGCCGACGGTGGTGATGGTGGGCCGCTTGTCGTTGAGGGCGAGCAGGGCCGCCAGCTGCATCTCCGCGATGGTCTTGCCGGAGCGGGCCCCGCCCCGGTTGTCGATGAACCGGGGACCGGAGGCCAGGGCGGCGCAGATCTTCTCGAAGGTGCGGGTGGCGTGCATCAGTCGGCGTGGGTTTCGTTTTCAGGCGGCGCAGGCTGGGCGCCGTTCTCCAGGGCGCGCTGGAGGCCAGCAGCGGCGGCGGGGTCGGCCATCTTCACCTCGATGGTGGTGCCCTCGGTGTTGAGGTTGATGTCCTCGGTCAGGTAGCCGGCGGCCTTGAGGATGGCGTTGTAGGCCTGGGTGTCCGCCCGGCGGATGGCCTTGTCGAGCTGGCGGAGGTTCATTGCCACCTCGTTCGTCAGGTCCTTCGGGTTGATGCCGAAGCGCTCGAGGTCGGCCAGGATCTTTGGGTCCGGCTGACGGAGTGCAAGGAGATCCCGGACGAGTTTGCGGCCGGTGGACTTGAGCCTGCGCGCACGCCCGGACGCGCGCCCGCCTTTCGAGGCTTCTTCGACGGTTAGCTTGTGCTGTCCCGGGATGAGGTTTTCGTCGTTCATAAGTTGCTCATTTATTGAACCATTGGACTGCCATTTGATGCGCTACGTTAGCTAACATGGGGGGGGGGTACGGACATACCCACCAACCAGCGGAGGCGGATTTTGTTCGGGGTTTTGTAGTCGCCCGGGAAGCCGGAGACGAGCCGCAGCTCCTTCTCGTTCAACTCCCTGGGGAATGACTGCAGCAGGGTGGACACCGTCGTGAGAGTGGGGACCACTCGGGACTCGACCGCCCAGCGGCGGGTGTAGCCGGTGAACCGTCCGAAGGCCCTGGCGTTGGTGTCATATAGCCGGGTATCGGAGGGCCGCGCGTTTTCAAAAAGACCATACTCGAAGTCCGTCATCGTCCTGGCCGTGTCATTCCGGTCGATGACTTGCGAGAATGGGATGGGGGTCTCGTTGAACTCGAGGGCCAGCAAAGGGAAGCCGAGCTCGACGAGGGAGCCGATGACGAAGGTGCGCACCCGATCCTGCGGGACGCCCATCGAGGCGGCGTTCAGGAGGAAGACCTGGCACTTGTAGCCGGCGTCCTGCATCGTGGTGAAGATGCGCTTCAGGTAGGATTTGGCGTTGCCCTTGGCGAGGCCGGAGACGTTCTCCAGGATGAAGGTGCGGGGGCGCAGCTTCTTGATGGTCTCGCAGTAGATGAAGACCAGGTCGTCGAGCGTCTGGAGTGCCTGGCCTTCGGCGAAAACCTTTTCCTTGCCCCACGCCTTCTCGCGGGAGCCTGCCATCGAGAAGGTCGAGCAGGGTGGCGAGCCGTCCAGGACGTCGAGGTTGTAAAGCTCGTCCGGGAGGTCGTCCCGCTTGTTGAACTCGCGGAGGTCCTCGACGTAGAGGTGCCTGGGGTGGTGGTTCTCCTTGTAGATGGCCGCGACCTTCGGGTCTATCTCCACGCCGCCAATGTGGTCGAAGCCGGCGAGTTTGTAGCCCATGGTGGAACCGCCGCCACAGATGAAGGTGCCGAACACCTTGAGCCCATTGGGCCGGATGCCCGGCGCGGGGTAGCCGTCGGCCAGCCGCCAGTCGTAGGGGAAGAGGTGCTCCGTCATAGGCCGAGCAGTTTGAGGACGGCGTCTTCCGGCGCCGGTGCGATTTCACGGAGGGCGGCGGTGACGAAGTTGAACTCGTCCGGGGTTAGGGAGATTTCCACGACGACGCGGTCGTCGACCGGAGCGGCGGGCCGGTCGCCCGGAGCCTGGGACGGTGCGCTGAAGTCGGGAAGGCCGTAGTCCGTGAGGTCGTAGTCGGTCCACTCGTTGGCGAGTGCGTCGGTGTCCCAGCTCCCAAACTTGGAGTTATCCTTGACGGCGATCTCCTTGAGCTTCGCCGAGGTGAACTCCTGGGCGGTGATGACGGCGCAGAGGATTTCCTTCAGGCCGAGGTGCCGGCTGGCGGATACACGCATATTGCCGCCGATGGCGACGTAGCGGCAGTCGTGCTCCACGACGATCGGCGGGCGGGCTTCAGCGAGTTCGGGGATACGTTCGATGGAGGCGGCGAGCTTTTCCAGGCGCGCGAGCGACCAGGTGCGCGGGTTTCGCGGCAAGCCGGGAATCTGGCCTTCATTGAGGTCGATCAGGTCGAGGGGGATGAGTTTAATTTCCATAGCCGACGAGGTTCAAGAGTTTGTCCTTGCCTTCTCCGAGGCGTTCCTTGACGATGGGGCCGAGGACCGGGCTGAACTTCAGGCGGAGCACGATGTCCTCGGAGAATTTGGTCGGGTCGAGCTCCTTGTTGTGCCCGGAGTAGTCATCGGGCGCGACGACGTAGATGCCGAGTTCCTCCAGAGGGAGGTCGGTCCAGTCCTGGGCGAGGGAGATGTAGTCCCAGTCACCGAAGTCACCATTATCTGCGAGGACGATCTGGCGCATCTTCTCCACGGGCAGGTCGCGGAGGATGAGGACCGGCACGGTCTTCCAGCCGTTCTCCTTGCTTGCATCGTAGCGGAGGTTGCCTCCCAGGATGACGTACTTCTTGCCGAAGGGGACGGCGATGATGGGACGGGCGTCGAATAGCTCCGGCGTGTCGCGCAGGGACTTGGCGAGACGGTCCACCTCATCCTGCCCCCATTGGCGCGGATTGGCCGGGAGGCCGGGGATCTGCCCGGTGTTCTGCTCGAGGTCCGAGAGTTTGAGCTTCTGGATTTTCATTTCTTGGCGGTTTTCGATTTCTGGGTCGTTTTGGCGGCCTTTGGGGTCTTGGCGGGGGTCGGTGCCGCCTTCGGTGTTGACGGGGCGCTGGCGGGCTCCTGGGCGGCAGCAGCGGCCGGTTCGGGCTCGGGCTCCTGGACGGGCGCAGGTTCGGGGGCGAGGTAAGTCGCCGTCACTTTGAGGAGGTCCCCGTCGACCTCAACGTCGAGCGATGGCTTCTTCGCCGATTCATCCAGGGCCTGCTGGGCGGAGAGTTCCGGGGTCTGCTCGGGCTCGGACTCCAGCTCGAGTGCGGTCTCGGGCTCCTGGGCGGGTTCCTCAACCGGTTCCTGGGCAGCGGCGGAGAGTTTCGCGGCCTCGGCGTCATTCGCCGCGGCGATGCGCGCCTCCTTGTCCTGGAAGTAGGCCTTCCCGGCGACGCGGAGGATCCGCAGGACGCAGGAGGCGCAGGCGTAGTTGGTCCGGGCGCCGGACTTGTAGAGGCCGGCCGCGCGGATGATCTTGTCAATCTTCTCGGCGTTGCGGAAGCCCACGTAGCCGGCATAGCCGGACCGGGTGGCGGTCCGGAAGTAGCCCTCAAAGGGTGCGAGGGCCTGGAATTGTTCTTCGGTGTAGATCATATCTTCGGCGTTATTTTGTCGATGAGCCAGGCGAGTGTCTCGCGTAGAAATACCAGAAACGCGCCCAGCGGTATAGAGAGCAGGGAAAGGAGGGCGGCCTCGCCGACGGTGAGGAGGGTGAGCTGGCCCTGGATGCCGGCCCAGATGAGGCTGGACCAGAAGGCGGCGCACTTGCCGCAGTCGAAGGGCGGCAGGGGCCGGAGGTTCTCCTCGGTGGTGTGGAGCCAGCGGGCCAGGGCGGACCGCCAGGAGTAGGTGAAGCCGGAGACGTCGACGCCGTAGACGACGACGGTGGCCACGATGAGGAGCTGGAGGTAGATGTTCATAGCTTTGCCTTGATGGTGTCCTTGATGCGCTTGATCTCCTTGTGCATGGTGACGTAGCTGACGCCGAAGACCTCGCCCAGCCGGCGGAGGCTGCCGCAGTCCAGGTACATGAGGAAGAGGATGCGGTCGACGGGGTTGAGCTCCAGCATGATCACCTGCTTGGCCCGGCGGATTTTCTCCGGCTCCTCGTTGAAGATGGAGGGGTCGTAGGTGTAGTCCTTGGCGATGTCGGCGAAGGTGCGGAGCAGCTTGCGCTGCGGGGTGTAGGGTTGCTTCTTTGTCATAGCTTGTCGGAGATGGTTGCGATGTCGATGTAGTGTATGCCGTGGCGGTGGAAGATGTCGCGCCAGGGAGAGTCGCGGGAGCGGTACTGGTTGAGGATGATCCGGGCGATGAAGAAGTCGATGGCGTCGGACTCCCAGAGGTCGACGATCTTGTCCTCGTCATAGGTCAGCAGGGCGAGGTAGACCATCTGCGCGAGATCGCGGAGATCCGGAGCGAGGCTCGAGCAGCGGGCCACGTTCCGAATGAATTCCTCCACCCGCCCCTGCCGGGCGAGTGTTTCTACGATCTCGCGCCTGGTCATCTATGTCTCATCTTCGCCCCCCCCCTGGGCTATGTCCCGGAGCCGGGCGTTGATATTCAGCAGTTCGGACCGCAGGCACTCCTGGCGGACGTAGCGGTCCACGGTGTCGGCCATGGCCAGGGCCGCGGCCTTCAGCTCGGCGAGGCGTGTCCGGAGGCACTCGTTTTCGATGTCGACGTAGCGGCCGTTGGTCATAGCTCGATGTGCTTGATGGCGGTGACGGTGTAGCCGCGGCGGCGGAGCTCGGCGGCCAGGGCTTGATCGGAGAAGCCCTCGATACGCGGGCGGATCTCGAGATGCTTGGTCAGGCTCCCCTCCTTGATGGCTTCCAGCGCCCCCTGGCTGAGTTGCGGGAAGGGATCAGGCTCGCCCCGCATGGCTTCCAGCATTTCCGCTCGCTCGGCGGCCCAGGCCTTCGTCAGCTCCATGGCGCGGTCGCGGTCCTCGATGCGGATGGTCTGCTTGTTTCTGTTCGGGATGTAGGTGACCTCGATGTCGTGGTCGCGGAGGTAGGCGGCGAGGCCGGCGATGCCCTTGGCGCCGGCCTTCCGGGCGAGGGATTCGATCTGGACGACGCCGGACCGGTTGGGCTTGCCGGACCTGGGGGCCGGGGCTTCGCGCTTCCCGACTTCCGGCAAGGCGGCGATCGCTTCCTTGGTCGGGACGTCACCGGACGGGCCGGGGACCTCAACCTTGGGGGCCGGGGCGACCTTGCCGGAAGCGTCCTCCCGGAAGCGGGTGTCGGGCGTTTCGCCCTTGCTGACGAAGGCGGGATCCTTGAGCTTCTTGAAGCCGCAGCCGGTGCTGCCGTCCATGGGACGGGCCCAGCCCCGCTCGTCGATGGTGTATTCCTTTCCGTCTGCGTCGCGGACGGTGTCTCCCGGGAAGATCTCGCGGAAGAAGCAGTCGACGCCGACGGGTTTGTCGTGGTGGATTGTCATGGTGTGCTGTTGTTTCATTTTCCGAAGACCAGCATCGCGGCGTCGCGGGCGTGCTCGGAGGTGCGGCCCTTGTAGCCGGTGATCCGGGCGAAGACCACGGCGCTGAGCTTGGTCGTGTTGTACTTGGGCGGGACCTTCACCAGCCGGATGCCGTAGTCCTCGCAGAAGTCCTCCCAGACGGAGGCGTCGCGCTTGACGGAGCCGGCGCCCTGGGCGCGGCCCTTGAACTCGGCCAGGGATTTCTCGCGGGGAATCCAGGTGCGGAGCCGGGCGTCCTCGACGTAGACGGTGACCTGGTCCGGGCAATGGACGCGGGCGTAGTCCCGGACGTCGAAGAGGGCGCGGTGGAGGGGGCGGGTGTCCAGCTCGATGAAGCTGGCCCCGTCCCATACTGCGAAGCCGGTGTGCCGGCCGGTGTCGACGCCGATGTGGAGCATACTATGAGGCCCGCGCGGCGTGCTTGATGGTCTTGTATACCGGAGCGCCGTAGATGCCGGTCTCCTTGAGGCGGATGCGCTGAGTCCGGACGACCTGGAGCCCGAAGGTCTTGGGCGTCTTCGGCTGGAGGTGGTCGCGCTTGAGTTCGCGCTCTGATGCGCCCAGGGTCCAGCGCTTTTCCATCGCGCTCCCGTAGGGAGTATCTTTGGCGCCCGTGGATCGAAAGGCGGAGGCCCGGCGGGCCTTCTTCGCTTGTGTGTGCTTGAGTTTCATTGGATTTAGTCGTCGAAGGTTATCCCGTAGGCCGCGGCGAGCTGCCGGATGGCGTCCCGGCCGTAGGCGTTCCGGGTGATGGTCATGAAGTAGCGCGGCGTGTACTCGCCCTCGATGTCGAGGCCGTGTTCGCGCGTGAACTGATCCCGGCCCATTGTGCATGATCCGGTGAGGATGTGGTGCCAGGTATAGAGGTCCCGGAAGGCGGCCTTCGCGTCCGGATCGGGGAAGGTGTCAAGGAAGCGGGCAATCCGGTCCTCGAGCGGCGACGCATTGAGCTCCTTCGCCTGGGCGTCCTGCAGGGCGTCGTGCGCAGTCTCGCCATGCGCGTAGCTGTTGCCGGACCGGGCGATGAAGCAGGGATTCAGGGTGAGGTCGCTCATGACGATGAAGCCGCGGGCGAGATCTCCGCGCACCTGGTCGATGAGTGTCGGGACGTCGTCTATGCGGTACACCTTGCGGCCGTCGTATGCCTTGATGCCGGAGCCGTAGCCGGAGCCGTAGCCGGAGCCGTCGCCGTCGCCGGAGCCGGAGCCGTTAATTTTTACTTCGTCCATACTTTCACCCCGTCAATGGCTTCTTTTGCGGCTGCGGTAATGGGAATAATCTCGATTACCTCAGTCAAGATAACCTTATCCACGGCGGCGGGGAACTTGCAGTTTTCGGGCTTGCTGGGGCCACGGGTGGCAAGTTCGGACAGGCTTGCCGCACCATCCCAATACCAAATCCGGCGTGCGTTGCGCAGAACAGCTTCTTTGCCGTTACGGCTTTCAATGTACCCGGCGAACACGCCAGCGGAGAAGGTGCGAACCATGCAATACTCCATGCCGTCAAGTTCAGGGGCCGGGATGTTAGCGGGGACGCTGGATTTCAGCACATAGACCTCGCCGTTGATAGTGATTTCGTTTTTGTTCATAGTTGACTCCTTTCTGTCAGTCATCAGTTACCTCTCATACAAATAGCAATCCCATACTGTCCTACACGTCCCGTAAACGCGGATTCAGTTCCAGATTGTACTCTGCGATATATCCGATTTTCATACAGATTCCTCCTTCGGCGGCTCTGGCATAATCACCAGAAGGGTGGCTGTGATACACTTCTCATCCAAGCCACAATTTTCTTCATCACCAAAGGCAATGGCATTGCACTCCTGCAAATACCTCGCAATTCTGCGCACCATTTCTCCCTTGATATACTCCTTGAAATCGTAGAAATTGGAATGACGCGAGATTACATCGTTGTAGCAACGCTTATCGGTGAATTTCTCCACCTTCACACCGGGCAACGCTTCAAGGTTCTTGATGGGGTCTTGGCAATGCCGAACAACGGCGATTGCGTCCGCTCTGCTAATCAGGTCATCCATTGTTTCTCCTTTCTGCTCTGCGCAGAGCCGCTTGCTCTGAGTAGGCATCTCTGCCCAGTTTGCTCAGGTTGCGTTCCTTTGCATAGCGGCTCAATCTTTTGCGGTGGCACTCTGGGCAAATCATCCCTTTGTGGCTTTTGGGTTCAAAAATGCGCTCGCAATCTTGGCATATTTCTTTAGCCATCGCTTCTCCTTTCTCCGTATGAACAGAAATCGTCATATTCCATAATCTCGAAAGTTTTCATGCACTTTCCTTTTGGCCCATCGCTCTTGCCCCAAGTGTCAGGGTCTGCGTCCCACCTCTTGCAGTCCTTACACCGCACTACAGGCACAGCGTCGACCACAGGTGCGGTGACAATCGCCCTGTGCAGTATCGCCTATCTGTCGAAAGTGCTTGCACGATCCACATTTGCTTTCAAGGTTAATGGTTTTAAGCATAATCATTCACCCTCCTTCGGCGGCTCAGGCAGGGGCATCCAGTGGGTGACAATGCCCTCAAGGTCATATATAACGCTACCCTCGTACCATTCCCAGCAGATGCCGCCATTCACACCAACATCGACCAAGGCACATACAACAACACCTGATGAATACCATATGCCCTCCCCATAGGAACACCATGAATCATCGCAACAGACTATGTATGTCCCGCTTTTCTCCGGCAACCTCTCCGTCACAGGAATCCAGCCAACACCGGGCAACGCTTCAAGGTTCTTGATGGGGTCTTTTCCGTAGCGGACAGCGGCGATTGCGTCCGCTCTGCTAATCAGGTCAGTCATTGGTTCTCCTTTCTCCGTCCGGGTTGAAGCCCCGGCAGTTTCCGCTTTCAGGCAGACACCACCCAAATCCGTTTACGCACATCCCAAATTTGTTTTTGCAGTACGGCGCAGGATTCGGCACACCGGAGCAAACATAGTCCACAAAGGCTTCCTGCAGTTCTTCATACTTGGCGGTCAGCCCTCTGACCCAGTCCTGGAGCCGGTCGTGCCGGTGGCGTTCGTCCTCCAGCTCCTTCTGGAGCTGCTCCAGGCGGGCGGCGGCAACCCGCCGCACGTCTTTTGTCACATTGTCCTCGGAGACGTATGCGGTAAAATGTCCATCTACGCAGCGTCTCAGCGCGGCGATAATCTCAGTAGTGGTCATTGTGTGGTTTCCTCCTCTCAAAGCCCTTGCATTCCCACGATCTTGCAATGTACATCGTGGCGTTATGGCGTTTCCCGTCACATCTTCGGCAGGGTGGGTTCTCATCCTCCAGACAATTGTCTGTACCCTGATAGCGGCATACGGAGCATTTGCATCCGCTGCAGTGTTTGGTCAGTTTCATACCGCCCACACCTCCTCCAATTCCTTCATGGTCTCAAACCGCTGCTCGCACCACTCGGGGGCATTGGCCCTTACCAGCGCGATGGCGAAGGGCGGCGGGACGGCGTTGCCGCACCGGGCGACCTGCTCCTTCTTGGGATAGGCGTTGCCATAGCAGTCGGTTTCGATCTCATAATCCTCCGGGAAGCCCTGGGCGCTGTAGAGCTCCCGGGGCGTCAGCATCCGCAGTCCGATGTCTACGATCTGATAGTCTACACCCTGAACCGTCACAAGGCCGAAGCGGTCCCGGGTGGTGATGGTGTCGAGGGGCTTGTCTACCGGCTGGCATCCTTCCCCACTGTAATACTTGATGAGCATCGCCCGGACCTCTGCAAAGTGGTTGCTCTGGGCGGTGATGGTGGGCATCGGCTCCCGGAGATCCCGGCAGTCGCAATGGTTGTTGAACTGTAAAAGGGTTGCCGCGGCGAGGGCGTGTTTTCCGCTGCCGACCACCGTCCCCGGCGGCTTTTGCGGGTCAAGCGCCCGTGGCTGCTGCCCGGACCGCTCTCCGTAGCCCGTTTGCACCAGGGTGGCCCCGACCAGCCCGTAACGGTTGGCGGCATCCACTGTCTGGAGGGGCGCTTCCAAGGCCTGCCCCCGGTGCTCACGCGGGGACTGCTCTGTGTGATACTGAATCATCGTCGGCGCCACAACTCCAAAGCGTGTCGCGCCAGGCATCACGGTATCAAGCGGTTCTTCAGGAGATTGCCCAACACTGTTCTGCTGGAACTTCGTCACAATAGGCGTCACCACGCCAAAGCCGTGTTTAGCCGTCACCGTAGGCATAGGCTCGTTCAACGGTTGTCCCCGGAAAGCTTCGCCGCTGTGATTGATCTGGACGATAAAGGGCTCCGGGTTGTCGATGACGAACTTCTGCAGGCCCTTGGCGATTCGCTTCAGGGTGTTCTCCGCCAGGGGCTTCTTGCGCTCGAAGATGGAGGGGCAGGGCAGCGACCAGTCAATGACCTCCGCCGCCGTGCGCCAGGGCAGGCGCTTGCCTGTCTGCACCGGCAGGCTCTTGGGGTCGCCATGGGTGGGCTCCGGCCACACAATGGGCTTGCTGTCCCTTCTGGCCAGCAGGAAGAACCTGCGGCGGCTGGTGGGAGCGCCGAAATCGCTGGCGATCAGCTCGTTCCACTCCACTTTGTACCCCAGAGCTTCCAGGTGGCCCACAAACTGCTGGAAGGTCTTGCCCTTGCGCCTTGGGTCCGGGGTGAGGGCGCGCAGATGTTTGGGCACGTTCTCACCTTTCTCCGCTTCCACCAGCTTCACGGTCTCCTTGCCGCGCTCGTCAACCACGGTGACCTGCTTCATTACCCGCCCGTGAGGACCCCGCAGGGCAATGCAGGGTCCCCAGGTGAGAAACTCGGGGACGTTCTCCATGCTGATGATGCGGGGTTTTACTTTTGCTGCCCATTGGACCACCACCCAAGCAAGGGAGCGGATCTGTTTATTGACCGGCTTTGCGCCCTTGGCCCGGGAGAAGTGCTTGCAGTCCGGGGAGAAGTGGGCCCAGCCCACCCTCCGTCCGGCACAGGCTTCCACCGGGTCTACTTCGAAGATGTTGGTCTGATAATGGCGGGTGAAGGGATGGTTTTTCTTATGTAGGGCGATGGCCGCCGCGTCGTGGTTGATGCCCACATCCACCGGACGACCTGTGGCCAGCTCAATGCCCGTGGACCACCCGCCGCCTCCGCAGAAGCCGTCCACAATGATCTCCTGCAGGAGGTTTACCTGTTGGGTCATTCCTTTTTCCTCTTTGCCAGCATATTTCCGTACAATCCGCATTCCTCCAGCGGCACTTCACGTAGCACCTTGACCTTCGGGGCGCGGACTTTGCCGTCACTATGAGTCGGGAGTACGATAGAATCGATCTCTGCTTCAACCTCCAGAATGGCAAGGTCCTTCCAGTTTCGCCCCCAATCAAGGCACCAATAGTGAACGATAATTTCATCCATTGTTGTCACCTCCGTATGTAGGCGCTTTGTAAACGCTGTGATCCCTATGGATTCTATCGTCGCAAGGTGCGATAGCGCAGGGCTTGATGGACAAGATTCTGTCATTGGGGTAATCTCCAACATGGCTGATAATGACCATGCAGCAGCGCCCTGTACCGAACCTCTCATCCTCTTTGTACGTATATTCGTTGAGGCCGATGTAGTCTCCGGCCGTATAGTTAGGGCCGTAATTTCCACGGATGAAGAGCTGCTTGCCCGCAGCGATGTTCTCAAACTCTTGGTTGCTGATTTCGATGGTGTAAATCATGTTTCTCCCTCCTTGATCGCCCGGATACAGACCTCCACCCGGGGCGCTTCGTCGTATAGTTTGATCACCCGGCCATCCACCACCTGGGCGTCATCCAACCAAGCAAGGCCGTTTAGTGCGTCGCAAACGATCTTACCGATGTTGTCAAAGTCCGGCTTCTTGGTGGGCCTTGTTTTGTTGGCCAGCATTTGGGCCGCCACCTTCTTTGTGACCGATCTCGGCACAGGATAATAAGCGAATATGATGACGCACACTGGAACCCCTTTCCCATACGGCGCAACGAAGCACTGGCTGGCAAAAGCGTGTTTAACAAGGCCCTCATAGTCTCTTGTCTTTTGGGGCGTGTAGGCCCGTCTATTGCCTAATTTCGGCCGCCCTTTTCCTACCGGGGGGCCGGGAATAACAAACCTCAGCCCGTCTTTTTCCTCCAGTTGGATACAAGCCCCTTCCTTTTGCGCCATTTGTAGATCATCTCCTTGCTGCAGCCGACCAGCTTTGCGATCTCCGGGTCATACATCCCCTGACCGTACAATTCCGCAACCTTGTTGTAGTCAATTGTCGTTTCCGTTCCAGTGCAGTGATTGGGTGGAAGCCCCCGGCGCTTTCTCCAGTTAGCAACGGAGCTGGATGCTACCCCCATTGCCCGGCCCATCTCCGCATCGTTCAGGTGCTGCTTGTAAAGCCGCAGGGCCATTGCCTCGTCGATCTTCTTCCTGGAAGATGCGATCTCGATACCCTTCTTCGGCTTTCCGTCCCGACCAGAAACAAACTTGGTACACTTATCTCCACCGTCACAGCCTCTCATATGTCCGGTGTAGCCGATGTAATCGCATGCCCAGCCACAGGACACGGGGAATCCATAGGCACAATACTTGCAGCGGTCACTCATCCTTTTCTTCCTCCAGCATCCGGCGCATCCATTCCGCGTTCTTTCGGGCATTGGGTGGAACGGCAACTGCATCCCGTTTGTGATCGGCGGCGGGAGCTGGTTTCACCTCGTCCAGCCAGCCCTTGGCATTAAGCCAGGTAGCAGGGTACGGGATAAATTGGCCGTTATTCTTTTTCCAGTCTTCCGAGGCAATGAGCAAAGGCAGCTTCGCCATTATGGCACTTACGATATCGTCGCTAGGCTTCAGCTTGTCCCACGCAGTCTTGGCCTGGCCCATGGAACGTTTCTTGGGATACAAAGCCCAAAACGCCTCAAAAGCCTGCTCGTGCTTGCTCTTCCCCCGGGGGGGAGTAAGGGGGGGAGAAATATATTCCTTACTTTCTTCTTCTTCTTCCTTCTTCCTACTTCCTTCTTCGCTAGCACCTTTTTGGGTTTTGCTATCGTTTGCTAACGGCTTGCTAGCGGGTTGCTTACGCTCTGCTACAGGTTTGCTAGCGGTTTGCTTGCATTCTGCTACAGGCATTCCGGTCGACTGCTCCGATTTGCTATAGCCGCCCTTGCTTCCCGCTTCCGCTTTTTTCTTGGATGCGTCCAGGTTAGGCTTGGTCAGGGCCAACATGGCAGCAGGCGCTCCAGTCAGGGCTGTCTCGGTTCCGTTCAGAGCGTATTCACAGATTGCCATGAGATAGCCAGCCTGTTCCTCTGGGGTATTCAGCAAGCATGCCGCTTCATAGAAGGAGCGGAAGAACTTAAATGTTTGCCGCTGCTCCATAGCTTAAAAGGGCAGCTCGACATCGTCGTCGCTGAGCTCTTCGTAGTCTGGCTCTCCGCAAACTGCCTCTTCCCGCTTGGAGTCGGCGAAATAGATGTTATCAGCCAGAACCTCAGCGTTGCGGCGTTTGTTACCGTTCTTGTCCTCCCAGTCTCGGAACTGCAGGCGACCCTCCACCACGGCCATACGGCCCTTGGAGAAGTATTTTTCGGCAAATTCAGCAGCGGAACGCCAGGCGACGATATCGACGAAATCCGTCACCCTCTGTCCGTTCTTGTCCTTGAAATCCCGATCACAGGCGACGGTAAAGGAGGCGAACGGAATTCCGGAGCCGGTATGCCTGAGTTCCGGGTCTTTAGTCAGGCGACCCATGATGACAATATGGTTGAGCATAGTTACATTTCCTTTCTATAGATAAGGTTTTCTTCCCTCCAGTTCGGGTAACAGGTCTGGAGGTAATTGGAGATCACCCGGCGAAGGGGAACGCGCATGGATGTCTGGTCATATCTTCTGTGGCAGTTGGCGCACAGGGTGACGATATTCTCCTCGACGCCCAGCCCACCATGTGCCCGGGAGATATAGTGGGCGTTGGGTTCGGCCTTGTGGGAACCGCAGATGATACACTGCTGACCATCCCGTGCCCATACTGTGTCCTTGACCGCTTTGGAGATCGCCAATGCTTTGGTGCGTTTATGCATCCCATTGAGCCAAAAGGCTCTCCACCTCCTCTTTGGGGCGGGTCTCGATGCCGCATGCCTTGCAGTCCTGGATTAGATTGTCAAGCAGGTGGGACATTTGCGTGCGGTCGAAGTCGGACGAGCCGTAATAAGCCATGACAGTGGTGCAGCCGGGCAGCTTGGAGCCTCTTGTGCTGATCTGGCGGCCATAGTGGTTGGAGCACCAGCGCTCGGCAAAGGCTTTGACTGCCTCCGTCTTAATGCAAAGGGTCTCATAGTTGCCTAAATCCCGAATGTGGGTGCGGTACAGTTCCTCCGGGGTGACGTTCAATGTCCGGGCCAGTCTGCCGCACAGCTCCCAGTAAAACGCATTTGCGTCCAGACTACGCTTTCTCTTCTTCTCCTTCAGGTCGGCGATATAGGTCTTTCCCTCCTGCATGGTTCGGAGGAAATTCTGAGCCCCCTCATAGGACACCCGGAGCATGAGATAAGTGCCTCCTGCGGACGGTGCCAAAATGGCGTCGGTAAATTCAAGCTCCATTCATGGTCTCCTGATGCTTCACCTTCTTTTGCTGGAACTTCATGCAGTCGCCGCACATGATGTTGCCGTAACGGCCTGCGGAGTATTCCGCCATATCCCGCACACTCCACATGGATCCATCCCGTTTCCTCACGCTGACGATGGGCTTGCCGCAAACTTGGCAAGGTATTTCTGGTTCGTCCTCACTCTCGGGAAGGTCTTCTCCGGCATAGATGTACAGGCCCAGTCCGTGACGGGCCACCGCCTTGGTGAGGGAGCGCTGCACCGCCTTGTTCACATCGAAACTGGTGATCTGTTCCAGAGGTATGGATTTGTTGCGGTGATCCATCACGGGCAGGAATTCGATGTACTCGATCCCCTCCACGGTTACGCCGGTCTTGACCCATGCGGTTTTGCCGTCGGTGTGGTAAAACAGGCCGTCGGCATTCTCGTAAATCGTATACACCGCTTCTGGGTAGTGCTCTTTTAATTTGGCCCACGCCCACGCCCAGGAGAGATAAGTCAATCCGCTCTTCTTCTCGGTGTGGTCGTTGACATTGATTTTACTCAGGGTCTGAAATACGCTCATGGTTTGCTCCTTCTCCTTTCGAATTCGATGCCCTCCCATTTCCAGTTCAGAAAGGCAAGCTGCTCGTCGGTAAATGAGTTCAGATATTTCTGAAAAATGTCGGCAGTCTTTTCCTCACACGCCTTGCACAGGTGGAACGCGTCCTGACTTTCCGGGATAATGGAAGCACACAGATAGCAGGCAAACGCCCGCTCATAGAAAAAGCTGCCGCAGTCAGGGCAGACGGAGGATTCCCAGTGGGCCCCCGGTTCCAGCACCTTATCCGGCTCAGCAAAGACTGTGCCGCAGTCAGCACATATGTAACTCATGCCCACACCACCTTGTAGAACATCCGGTTCATTTCCGCCAGGCTCTTATCGGCATAGAGCAGTCTTCCGGTCTGAGCAAGGCGCAGCTTAAAAACGCCATCCTCCTTGTGGAGCAAGTAGTGCCGACCCTTGTAAAAGAACTCTACGCTGTCTTCGCCCGCAATTCGTTCCCGGGCTTGCGTCCAGTTCACCATCAGGCCCCCTCCTTTCTCATGCACTTTTTTCTGGCGGCATACTCACCCAGCAGCTTTTTCAGCGCCGCATAGTGCCATGCCTGCCAGTTGGGATAACCGCACACCTCCAGCACGTCATCCGGGATAGAACTGGCAAACAAGGGAGAGACACGGTAACACTTGCGGACACTGGGCTTACGCTTTTCCTGACGCTTTGTTCCGCCCGCGGACGGTTCTTTTTCGCCCAGCAGGTCCAGGTCATCGTGGTCATAGATTTCCAGCCGGTCCGCCTGAAGGCTGCGCTCCAGCGATTCCAGCCCTTCCTTGTTTGGCAGACATTCACCCTTGATGATGTCGAGCATCAGCCCAACACCAATACCAACCTTTTCAGCCAGATCAATCAGCAGGATGCCCCGCTCGGTGCGAAGTTCGTTGATACGATTCATCTTGACAATCCTTTCTGGCTGAGATATGATAAAAATACACTCAGCCTATTGTTGTGGGATTTGGTTGTGCTGACGCTTGCGAGTTGCCGCTCGTAAGCGTCTTTCTTTTTTACAGCCATTCCGCGACCTTAACACACAGAGCAGACACTGCGAAGCAAAGGAGCATGGCAACGACGCAGCCGCTGGCGCCGATATAGTCCATGAGGCTATCCACGCCCAGGAAGAAGATGAGCATCACAGCACAGGCGATGCCGACCAGGATATAACCGCCCGGTTTCATTTCTTGGTCTCCTTTCTGATCTCATAGCCTGCGCAGAAGCGTCGCTTGCCGCACTCCTCGCAGGTATCCTTCGTTGTCCTGCCGTGTAGCTGCGTTACGGTGAAAGCCACTTTCAGGTTTTCGGAACAAGGCTTGCACAGAATTCGTTTCATATGGAACTCCTTTCTAAATTGCCCCGGCATCCCGGAGCTTGTCCCCACCCTGTTTGGCAAGGCGGCGAACGGTATTGTAGTTCTTTCCCAGTTTCTTTGATATGTCCCGGAAGTTGTAGCCCTTGGCGCACAGGCATAGCACCTTGCATTCGTCCCCTTGCAGCAGCCGGGATATTGATTCACAGAGCGCCTTTGCGTCCTCAAAGTCATTGCTTGCGGAGTCGGCCCCTTTGTTGTCCTCCCACGGCATAGCGAGGAATGGGTCGGTATTCTTTAAATATCTGGCATAACACCGAAGGATGCGCCGGTAAGCATAGGCAAAGAAGTTAGTGTGTACCTTGTCTGCATCCTGAACAGCCAGCCATAGCTCCAGATTTCCCTCCTGAAGCATATCCTCGTCGTCACACCTGTCCGGAAAGTGCCGGACGAGGACGAGTAGTGGTAGCTTAGAATATGCTTCGTAGGCAGGCTTTTCCATAGAGCTCCTTTACTGATGAATCAGCATCATGGGGTAGTCGCCCCGCTTGTATGCCTTCAGGCGTTCCCCGTCTATGCGGTAGACCATGCGGTTGCCGGTTCCCTTGAAGGCAAAGCCAAAGGGGCAGATACCTTCTCGGATGAAATACCGCAGGTCATGGGCGGTATACATTTTCAGATAGCGGGATGCGATCTCCGGCGTGATGCGGGGGTAAGCATCGAGTTCCTGGTCGGTCATGTGGTAGCACTCCTTTCTGTATGTGGTCTTGCGCGGTTGTGGGGGGATGTGGTAGAATGTAGGAAAATGAGGCGGAAAAATGTGGCATGCGGATTCCGATAATGGGCGTGGTGGTAGTATGAAAGAGCAAACTGGATTTAAAGGCGTCTTTTGCGTTGTTTGCAGCGCAATCAGCCTTGTTGTAGCTGTGATCGGCGTTATCCGATTTGCAAGAGGGGAAACAGAAGGAATAGTGATCTGCGCGGCAATATCCCTTGCAAACAGCTTGATTCAATGCATATGTGGAGCACAAAACAATTTGGTTACAGAGATTGTCACAATCATGGTTGGGGCGGTTGTATCGGCCTTTTGGGACATTGGCTTTCTAAATTGTGTTGCTCTGCTCTTGTGCGTCTGCGAAATCATAATGACAGTGCTCGGGTATGCTCTCATGGTCTTTGCGGTGCTTGGTGTTTTGGGAGGTTCTGCCGCATTAAAATTGCGCACGCTTCCAAAGAAAGCTGTAATTATAGTCGTTCTTTTGTTGTTGCTCGCGTCCGTTTGCCTTAATGTCCACCAGAAAGTGCAGCAGACCGAGCAAGCCTTGGCTTATGAATCTGAGCTTGATGAACTAAAAGCGCAGGTGGACAAGTTGGAGGAAATCAACCAGACGCAAACCCAGACAATCAACGATTTGCAACAGACCATTGATTCGAACAACACGGAGTATTACAGTCAAATCGTCTATATCACACTTACTAGCAGTTGCTATCATCGCTCCGAGTGCTCTTTCTTGGATAGCAAAATAGAATGTGAACTTCGGGTAGCGATTGACCGTGGCTTCCACCCGTGCCCTTCCTGTAAACCACCGGAATGATTCTCTTACCTCCCCTGTTCCTGCAGGGGAGGTTTTACTTTTCGATGCCAAGCAGATAATCTGTGCTCACCCCAAAGAGCTTGGCTAGACTCACGATTTTGGAACTGGGGATGTCGGATTTTCCGGCCATCCAATTTTTAAAAGTCTGGTCAGATACCTCAATGGCAGCAGCAACATCCTTCTTGGACATACCACGTCGGGCACGTTCAGCTTCGATATTAGGGAAAACCATTTCTACACCTCCTTGTTTACCCGTTGCGGGTAACTTGTGCCCTAACTATACACCCGTTACGGGTAAGTGTCAATAGAAATAACAAAAAAATTTACCCGAATTGAGTAAATAGGGGTTAATTGAATTGGCGCACGACAAGGCGCAAAAGCAATTGCGCCGCAACGAATACAGCGTTTTTTCGTTTTCTGATACGAACTAACCCCGAACTAACGCCAAAAGTATTCCGCACTCCCCTGCGCCCTTACTTGACCTTCTCCATAGCTCGGTGCAGGGTGGCGTGGTCAGGGTGAATATAGGTCTGCGCTTCGATGGCATAACTGGAATGTCCGAAAATGCGCATCATTTCCTCCGGCCGCAAATCCGCCTTTGCCGCTCTGGTGATAGCCGTGTGCCGGCAGGCATGGGGGGTAAGTTCCCGCACACCTATCCGGCGCAAGGCCGGCTTATAGCAATTAGCTACAAATACCTGATAGTGCCAGGCCTTGCCCTTGCCATTGCAAATAAGGGTCGCCCCTCCTTTGCTTGCCCACTCTTCCACAATCTGTAGCGCGAATGGGTCCGCGATAGGAACCGACCTTGCTTTACCTGCAGCCGTTTTCGAGCCGCCAATCAGCACCCGGGCCTTGCGGTCAAAGTTAAACGGCGTGAGGGTCAGCAGCTCATTGATGCGGAAGCCGGTATAACAGAGCAAGTAAATCACGTCCGCATAGGGTACAACGCCGACGGCCTGCCGAATCTTCTCCACCTCAATTTCGGTGAATACCTCTTTCTCTTTCTGTTCCTTCTTGGGTATCACGATAAACTCCGCGTAGTTCTTTGGGATCACGTCGTTCTGCTCCGCATACTTGCACAGCGCCACAAGCAATAGTTTGATGTTGTTAAGGGAGCTTCTGCTCATATCCTTGTGCTCGTCAATAATCTGCTGATAGGCGGCCGTGCGCAGGTCACGAATACGCGCCCGGCGCATCTGGTCGGGTATCTTATTCCAGGCGGCTTTGTAGCTTTTAATCGAAGCCGCTCCGGCAACTTCGTAAAACCGCCCACTCCAATCCTCGTATGCGTCCATCAAGGTCATGCTGAACCGATCGGACGGCATACGGAGCCATTCCCGCAGCGCTTCCCTGGCTTCTGCCGCCGTGGCATAGGTGCCGATGCGCTGCCGCTTGGACACAAGGCGCTGCTTCTTCCGGTCGAACTCGTAGGTAGTCGGCGTATAGGCCACCCATTGCTTGGTCTTCAGGTCCTTCCGGAACACCACAGACCCGCTGCCATTCTCGCGTTTAACGTGTCTTTTCATATTTACTTTTCCTCCATTTTATGATATTCTGGAGGAGTAGTTGGTGTGGATCATTAACTACTCCTCTTTGTTGTGTGGTAGCACTTAGAGGCGTCCGCTCCGGTGTGTCGTAGCTCTGGAGCGGACATTTTTTATCTTCGGACAGTCCAATAAATAGGACTATCCAGTTTTGAACCAATTTTCTATCTTTACAAATTAGAACATATGTTCTATAATCGAAGCACGCAGTTGAGATTTTGGAGGGATGAACGATGACGAACAACGAGAGCTTTAACGAACTGCTGAACGGCTGCCGAAACCCTCGCCGGGTGTTCAATGCCTTACTTGCCCTTGCCGCCGAACCAAGCATCAAGCAGTCCGATGATATGACCGAGAAACGCCAGGTCATCGTCGGAGAGGTCTTGACCTTCTGCGATAAAGCCGAGCGCAGCAAGAAGGTTGGTTGATTCCTCCAAGCTGATATGATCCCCTGTCACAGGTTCTTCTGTGACGGGGGCTTTTTTTATTTTCGGCTCAACTCCAAGAATGTAGTCGGTAGAGACATTAAAAAATTGGGCAATCGTAATGACGAAGGAATGCCCCGGCTCACGCTCGCCGTTTTCATAATTGGTCAAGGTACGATAGGGAATGTTAAGCGTATCCGCAAGTTCTTTCCGGCTGTAGCCGTGCTTTGTCCTGATTTCAACTAATCTTTCTGGCAGTCCCTTCATTTGAAACACCTCCGTGAAACTCATTGTAATAGGTTGCCCGAATTGTGTCAACAACTTTTTAATTGGCGGGAATGAAAATGCTAAAAAATAACCTGAAAGGCAGACTACTTGCGGATTTGACCAGCAAAACAGGCGGGGAAAGTTGCGGTAAGTTTTGAAAAGGCGTGGGCGTTAGTTCGCCGTTAGTTCGTGGCAAAAGAAGAAAAGCCGGGGCAAAAGCTCCGGCTTTTCTTATTCCCATTTCGATTTTTCGATGTCCTTCTCGGCGAGGATTCCGGGGTGGGCTTTGACATAAGCGGCGTAATCTTTAAGGGCCTGGCTTCGCAGGGTTCCGGGGTAGGTGGTGCGCTCCGTCTCTGTCTCGGCGCCGGTGTCTACATTGCGCCGGCCCGCGATCAGGTGATAATACACCTTGTTCTGGCAGTACCGCTTTTCCCGGATCAGGCGGACGAAGGGGACGGTAGGCGCTGTGGTGATATAGGCGTACCGTTCCGCCAGTGCGACACGGTACGCCGTGAGCTGGTCAATCAGCGTTTGCGCTGCGCTGATGTAATCGGCTGCGGTTTTGTCGTACATCACCACACGTTCCAGGTTGTCCATTTTATCCGGATGCACGAGATAAATATTGATTCGGCGTTCCGTCTCGGTCCTGGGCGCATTGTATAGCGTAAACAGGGCTGCGAGGGAATCCTGCTGCTGTTGTGTCATGGTATCACTCCCTATTTGGTTTTATGGGGTGGGGTCGCTTTAGCCGGTGCGGCCCCGCGAAGGTATCCGGGTTATTTTGTGAAACAGACAACGCTCCAAAAGTTCATGGCCTCGGTGTTGATCAGTTTATCGATGCTGGTTTTACGATTCCGCTTAAACATTGCAATTCCTCCTCATGCTCCGATGCGCTGATGGTTGGTGGTTTCGGTGCACCCTTCGAATACCTGGCTTCCGTATTTGGTGCGAATCTGCGCCATTGTGGTTTTGGACCGGTGCCAATGTCCAGCGTCCTCCGGGTGTCTCCAGTACCACATCTTTTTGCTGTTGCTCCAGCGGCAGCCGGCGGCCTTCAATTCGTCCTTATGCTCTCGGGTTTTGCCGGAGATCCAGAGCCAAGAGCCGCACAGCTCGACGATAAGACCGTCCATTTTTAACAGCGCGTCGATGATGTCGCGGAACTCCCGTGCTGTCTCGCTAGTCTGGTGCTTCTCGTCTGCGGCTGCGTTGTGCTGGGCCTTGAGTCGTTCAAACAGTCGGTCGTGTTCCTCATGAATCTCCTTCATAATGGCGGTGCACTCATCCTCCCGGCCAGGGTTGACATCGGGATGATACTGCATTGCGAGTTTACGGTACTGCTTCTTCAGCTCATCCAAGGACTGGGGATTGTTGAAGTATTTCATAATAGATAGTCTCCTCTCGATTGTGGTAGCTCTTTAGTAGTGTGGGCGGCTTGCCCTCCTGGCAGCTTGAATTATAATACCGTTTAACGGTATATGCAAGCAGGGATAATGCACAAAAGTTTAACGGTATATTTGTGCAGCATGTATACTGTTAAACGGTGTTTCGGCGTGATACAATATAATAGCAAAATCAAATTGAGAGGGGGACACAGTATGTCGCAGAGCGACGCCCAGAAGCGAGCAAAAAATAAATGGGACGGCGAGAACATGAAAGTGCTTGGTTGTAAAATCCGGCGTGATTTGGCCGAGGAGTTCCAGACGCTCGCCGCACGGAACGGAACCACGCCAAACGCACTAATGCGGGGGTGGATACTTGAGTATATAGACCAGTACACACAAACAAAAAAGATGACGAATGAATAAAACCCTTGGGGCGCAACAGCTCCAAGGGTTTTTCTTTTTATTTTTACACATGATTCCGGAAAAAGTTTGTAAGAAATGACGAATACTTTTTTCGAAAAAAATCCCACTACAAAAGCTGAAAGAGAAGCAGAGACTTCCGAAAACACCCAAAAGCAAGACCGAAAGGAGGCAAAACGAGCATGCCGAAGTTCAAATTGACCGTTCGCGAGGTTACAAGCATGGTTGACATTTTTCTTGCTGAACATCAGGCAAGTATGGATGCCGCAAAGGCTTCAGGCAACACAGCACAGATCATCCCGGCCACCAGGGCGACGTTTTGCCGGTACTGGCAAGCCAACGGCGACGCGCTGCAACGCCAGATCTCGTCCGCTATGGTCAATCATTGGGCCAACGAAGAGCACGAGAGCTATAAAGACTATAAGTTGCAGGTCGCGCGCATAGACGATGCAGCGGCGGCCTATTTTGAGGCAATCGCCCTTATCAACCCCAAGCTGTCACAGATTGCCCAGTTTGGCAGCAAGCAGGAATGTTACGGCGGCTACAAGGATAAGCCTGACAACAATATAGCTATCAACATAGCCAACCGCGGGGCCCGTGTAAACTGGGGCAATTAATGAACAGTTAACTATCCGTCCTTGGGCCGCAAGGGATGCAGCGATTATCCGAAGCAACCCCGAATCAACCGCCTCCCGCTGGCGGGCGCGTTGTGCGAGTGCAATATCTGCTCCACGGATATTTGCGCATAAAGCCAGGTATCAAGCAAGCAGCCAGACCCGGGGGGAGGGGGTGCCGGAAAAGAGGTAGCGCCCGGCGAGCAATGATACCTTATATCCACTCCATCGACTATGAAACCCCGCACCCCCGGAAAAAGGGGTACCACGCCAACTGAAAAGGACGGTCAAAAATTTTTAAAGCGCTCCCATAGTTCAAAGATAGAACACCTGTTTTGCAGCCGGGGTGTCGCGGGTTTGAATCCTGCTGGGAGCACCAAAGCACATTGCAGTGCACCTTCCTGTCCCTCCTTAATAAGCCTCGGAGCGTAAAAGAGGCTCAGCGCGTCTGCCCCAGTGCAATTCTGGTTGCTCTGTTTGGAAGGGAGACGTATGAAAGAGGAATGGATTCGATGCCCCGACTGCGGCAAGAAACTGTGCAGGATAGAGGGCAAAAAACTGTACATCTGGTGCAAGGGTGAAAAAAAGGAAGTGGAGATCGACATTGGCGAAAAAAGAGAAGAAAACGCCGGTCGGTGAAGTGTGCCTGGACTTTGGTGAGCCAAGCCCAAAGCAGATCAAGTTCATTGAGAGCAAGACGCGCTACACAGCGTACGGCGGAGCGAGAGGCGGAGGAAAAACGTGGGTAGCCCGGCAGAAAGCGGTTGCTCTGGCTTTGTCCCATCCAGGTATTAGGATACTGTTTTTAAGAAAGACGTACAAAGACCTACAGGAATCCATTATTGAGCCGATTACCAGTTTTATAAACTCTGCCACGAGGAACCGGAAGCCCGCAGGACATTTGATCGCCCAGTACAACGCCACACAGAAGGCAATGTATTTCACAAACGGCAGCAAAATCACCTTTGGTCATCTGCAGCACACCAGCGACATCCAAAGCTACCAAGGCCAGGAATACGACATCATCTTCATGGAGGAAGCCACCCAATTTACGGAATGGGAGTTCCGAACGCTTGGCGCTACCCTCCGAGGCGTGAACGATTTCCCGAAGCGGTTTTATCTGACTTGCAATCCTGGCGGTGTCGGCCACCAGTGGGTAAAGCGGTTATTTGTTGATCGCAGATACAAAGACAGGGAAAACCCGAAGGACTACACATTCATACAGGCGACGGTAGATGACAACAAGCACTTAAAAGAAGCGTCCCCTGAGTATGTGGATTTGTTGGACAATCTGCCGGAGGACATCCGGTCGGCCCATCGGTACGGTGACTGGAACGCCCTCTCCGGCATGTTCTTCAATGAAGTCAGTTACGAAACCCACACTTGTGCCCCCTTTTCCATCCCCAGCGAGTGGCCACACTACCGCTGCATGGACTATGGCTTGGATATGTTTTCCTGTTTCTGGTACGCCATTGACGAGACGGGCCGGAAATACTTCTACCGGGAGTATTATGAGAGCAATCTGACTGTATCAGACGCGGCCGATGCGGCGCTAAGGTTGACCACAAAGGGTGAAAAGATTGATGCTACCATTGCTCCTCCTGATATGTGGAGTCGATCCAGAGAGACGGGCAAAACCCAGGCACAGCTTTTTGCCCAAAGCGGCATGCCACTGGTACGCGCCAGCAACAACCGCGTGCAAGGTTGGATGTCATTGAAGGAAGATCTGAAAATCAGGCCCGATGGCAAGCCAGGGCTCATCTTCTTTAATGACTGCACCCACATCATGAGCGATCTTCAGGCGCTTTTGCATGACACAAAGAATCCGTCCGACGTCGCCAAGGAGCCACACGATATCACCCACGGCCCAGACGCTGTCCGCTATGGTTGTGTCACCTGGTCTATGGGTTACCAGCCTCCGGAGGAGGAAGAGGACGAAGCGCAAAGTGACGACTATCAATTTGTAATGTGCGGCGGCGAACCCACCGCCAGCTATATGTACATATAAGGAGCAAACATGGCACGAGTCATTTCGACCACAGGGACATACGCCCAGAAAATTGAAAAGTTTCTCGGCCTGAACGAGAGTAAAAACGGTGACGCACTGCTGAAAATGGGTGAAGCTTCGGAAATGCGCAACTTCCAAGTATCATCCGAAGGGTGTCTGCTGATCCGGCCCGGCACAAAGACCGTTATGACCCTTGGTGCCGGGCCGGTGCGCGGCATGTGGACTGGCCGTGTTGGCGGTGTGGAGCACACACTGGCGGCATGCGCCGGGCATGTATGGAACATTTCCGGCCTTGCGATTGCTGAAGACTTGGGCGAACTGATCGACGATGTGACCCAATTCTTTGGCATGTCCGGCAACGTATACATTCTGAATGGCCATGAGTACAAGGTGTGGACCGGCGAGGGTCAGATGAAGGACGTGGAGGGTTATATTCCCGTTGTTGTGACGGCGGCAAAACCTGCCGGCGGCGGCACGGCCCTGGAAAACTACAACCTGCTCACACCCTACCGGCGGCAGAAATTCTCTGGTGATGGCACGAGCAAAGAATACCACCTGACGGAATATCCCATTGCCGGCATCAAGGAGGCGACGGTGGACGGCGACAGTGTGGAGCACACGGTTGATTTGAGTTCTGGAGTGCTTACCTTCACGCAGCCGCCCGGGGAAGGTCTGTCCAACGTGGAGATCACCTACTACGTCAGTCAGAGCAGCCGGGATCTGGTGGTAAAAAAACGCTATCACGAGTTCTATAACGGACCGACGGACACAAGAGTATTTTTGTATGGCGACGGTTCAAATATCGCCCTATACAGCGGCGTAGATGAGAATGGCGTTGGACGGGCTGACTATTTCCCTGCGCTGAATGAACTTCAGGTGGGAACGGCCAATTCCCCCATCACCGCTCTGATTCGGCACTATTCCAGAATGATGGCCTACAAGCCGGACGAGACGTACAAAGTGGAGTATTCCACCCAAACCCTGATAGACGGCAAGGTCATTTCCGGTTTCTACGTCCGCCCGGTTAATCGCAACGTCGGCAATGAGGCTATGGGGCAAGTGTATTTGTGTAACAACAACCCTATCTCCCTGTTTTCTGGCGGTGTCTACGAGTGGAAGTCGGCTTATTCTACCGCCACTGTGGACGAGCGAAACGCAAGCAGGCTATCACAAAGAGTGGAATCCACGCTGCAGGGCTTCCGGTTTTCTGACTGCGTAGCCTTTGACGATGGGTGGCATTGTGAATATTGGATCGCTTGCAACGGAAGTGTGGTCATTTATAACTACGCAACGGACGTCTGGTACAAGTATACTGGGCTTCCCAACATTACCGCCTTTACTATTGTGGATAACTCCCTGTACTTCTCAACGGATGATGGAAGGATCATCAACGTTTCCTCCGCCTACCGAAGTGATGACGGGGAGAACATCGAAGCCTACTGGGAGAGCGGCAGCATGGATTTTGACTATCCGTGGAAGAAGAAGTGGTCGCAGGAGGCATTTATCGGCCTACGCTCCACTGGCGGCAGCGGCGTTATCGTTACAGCAAAGAGTGATGTGACCGGAGAATACTACCAGAAGCAGATCGGTTTCGGCTTGAGCGGCTTTGATGATTTGGATTTCGGCAACTTTACCTTCCTGTTCCGCGCTACACAAAAGGCTATCCGGGCGAGGATCAGGGTGCCAAGATTCCAAATGTACAAGCTGGTATTCTCCTCCGACTCCAATTGCTCCACCGCCGCGATAACCGATGTTGTCATCATGACAAGGATGCCGAGGAAGGTGAGATAAATGACAACGGCCAAATGGGTATTTGACAAGGCGATGTCGCTGGCCGACCAGCTCAGCGACACCGGCCTTGCGGATTATGAGCACAACCAAGACCTGAAAGACCGGGCGCTTGGGATTCTGAACGTACTTCGAGTGGAGTGCATTTTGGCATCCTCTGACTATGCCTCCAGAGTGGGGTGTGGAAAGCGGCCATTGAGCAACGAGATCAAGAGCTGGACATCCACGCTGGATGGCATTGATGACGCGGTGGCCCAAGGCGCAATGCCCTACGGACTCGCCGCCCAGCTCATGCTGGACGAAGACCCGGACGTCGCCAGCTTCTGCAACCAAAAGTATCAAGAGATGCTTGCCGCACTTCGTGCCACAACAACGACTGAGTTTGAGTGCATCGAATTCCCTTACGGTAGGCCAGACAAATTTAACGAAGGAAGCAGGTGGTGACCATGTATATGAAGAAAGACCGGGAAGCCCTGGACGCGGTGTTGACCGCCGTCTCCCGCCTGGTGATGGTTGAAAATGAGCGGCTGGAAACGCTGAACGAGATATCAGACGGCTTGGAAAGGCTTCGTGTGGATGTGCTGAGTGCTTTGGATGCTGCCGCGTTTGCGGAAGCGGACGCGAAGCTGGCAGAGGGCATCAGCAGTATTATGAACTTCACCGGAGCGCCAAAACGGGGTGACAAAGAATGAGAGAGCTGACACCGGAGCTGATTTGGCAGCAATACGACAAGGGCCAGCAATTCAATACGCAATTGAATTTGAACAATAACGTGGAAAACAATGAGAACTTCTATATTGGTCGTCAATGGGAGGGCGTTAAATCTAACGGACTTCCCACTCCTGTGTTTAACTTCATCAAGCGCATCGTCAACTTTCAGGTGGCATCCACCTCGACAGACAACCTGAAAATCAACGCAAGCCCCATAAAATCCTCCGGCAAAGCACCACTGAGAGAGATCGAACGGGTATGCGACATTGTGAACAAGCAATTTGAGTCCATTTGGGAGATCACGACAGCGTCACGAAAGACCCGGGAATTCATGCGGGACGCAGCCGTCCGATGTGACGGCTGCCTGTATTCCTGGTATGACCCTGATTTCAATACCGGTGACGGCAACAAGGGCGGTATCCGCCTGGAAGCGCTGGAAAACACCAGAGTGTACTTCGGCAATCCTACCGATCGCACCGTCCAAACCCAGCCATACATCATCGTAGAAAAGCGGATGCTGCTGGATGAAGTAAAGCGCATGGCAAAGGAATGGGACGGCGATCCGGACGCAATCCAAGCGGACAGCGACGGAAACGCCAACCGCTTTGACCAGATGAGCGGCGACAAAGCGACTGTGCTGTACCGCTTCAGCAAGGATGCGGAGACTGGCACAATCCACGCTTCCATCTCCGTTAAAGACCAGTTTATCCGTGAGCCATGGGACACAGAGCAGCAGCTTTATCCCATCACATGGATGAGCTGGGATCACGTCCCCAACTGCTACCACGGCGCAGGCTTGGTAGACGGCCTGATTCCAAATCAGGTGTTTGTCAACCGCATGTACTCCATGGTCTATATGTCCTTGATGACCACCGCCTATCCCAAGGTGGTGTACGACAAGACCAAGGTATCCAGGTGGAGCGCAGCTGTCGGCGCGGCGATCGGTGTCAACGGCGATGTGTCGGGTGTGGCTAAGAATATGGACCCTGCCACCATCTCGCCTCAGGTAAGTCAATTCATCCAAATGACCGTGGATATGACAAAAGACCTGATGGGTGCGACAGACGCAGCCCTCGGCTCCACCCGCCCGGACAACACGTCCGCAATTATCGCCCTCCAGAAAGCAAGTACCGTCCCTGTCGAACTTGTGAAGCAGAACTTTTACCAGTGTGTAGAGGAACTGGCTCGCATTTGGCTTGACCTGATGCGAACCTACTACGGGAAAAGAGCAATCGGAGTTCTGGAGGTTGGTACACCGATGGGAATCCTGTTTGAGCAGGAGGAGTTCGACTTTTCCACACTGGAGAATGACCCCATCTACATCAAACTGGATGTGGGCGGCAGCGCTTATTGGAGCGAAATTGCCCAGATCCAAACGCTGGACAATCTGTTGATGAACGGCAAGATCCCCACCAGTGAATATGTGCGCAGACTGCCTGAGGGCTATATCAGCAACAAGCAGGAGCTGATTGACATCCTGGAACGGGAAGAGGAAATGCAGCGCATGGCATTGCTCGAACCACAGCCAGGAGGCCCGGTCGTGACACCGCAGGAACCGGAGGTTTCTGGCGGCGGCGGTTACGGTGCATTGCAGCGTGCGATCAACGAAGAAGCCGCTGCAGGAGTTTGAGTATCCCACTCGCCGACCATAGCGAGAGATAAAATCACGCCTGACCATAGGCGGAAAGGAGCACACAATGGATGAAATCATGACCCACGACGTGGAGGAGATCGGTGCAGACCAGGCCGACGTCTTTGACGGCTGGGATGATGATTCGCCCACCGAGGCAGACCAGCCAGAAGTGGACGAGCAGACCGGGGATGAGCCCGAGGAAGACAGCGCGGAGGCGCAACCAGAGTCGGAGGATGCCCCAAAGGACGATGCGTACCTCACTCTCAAGCACATGGACGAGACCAAGACTGTTACCAAGGATGAGGCTGTCCAGCTTGCACAGAAGGGTATGGACTACGACCGCATCAGAACGGAGCGTGACGAACTGAAAGCGTACCGTGCTGAGCAACAGCCAGTCATCGACATGATCCAGAAATACGCGGAACGTAACGGCATGACAATCCCGGAATACATTGACTTTTGCCGGATGCACGACATCATGGCCGAGAAAGGCGTAGGCGAGGACGCTGCTAAGGAAGTGCTCGCTCTGGAAAAGCGGGAGGTGGCTGTCGCTCAGAAAGAAGCGGAACAGGCAGAAAGGGCCAATGCGGAGGCAGCGGCCAATCAGCAGCCGGAAAGCTTACAGGAGCGGGCGCGCCGCGAGGTGCAGCAGTTCCAGAGAGATTTCCCTGATGTAAACCCGGAAGACGTTCCCGCTGACGTGTTCGATATCGTCCAGAAGGACGATGTCTCCCTCTCCGTCGCTTACGGCAAGTGGCGCATTGCCCAGCAGGCAAAGGAGCTGGAGTCCTTCAAAGCCCAGTCCAGCGCCCGCAAGAAAACCCCTGGGAGTCTGAGCGGCTCCGTTAAGTCCACGAAGAAAAACCCGCTGTTTGAAGGTTGGGACGATTAACCCAATATGTTGAGCCATTGAGCCTGATCGAATGAAGACAGGTTCATCCTCTCTCCATTCGGTCAGGAATGGCAGAAAGGATGTAAATTATGGCTATCAATCTGTTCGACCAGTATGAAAAGAAGGTCGCTGAACGCTTCTCTCTCAAGTCCATCACCGACGCTTATTGCGGCAAAGACTATTCCTTTGAGGGCGTTAAGACGATTAAGATCCCCACCATTGACACTGTTCCCATGACCGACTACACCCGCAGCGGCACCAGCCGTTACGGCGATGTGACCGAGCTGGGCGACACCATTCAGGAGCTCACCATGACCCGTGACCGCGCCTTCGCTTACACCATTGACAAGGGCAACGCCAACGAGCAGTACAACATCAAGCAGGCCAATACCTCCCTGAAGCGTCAGATCGATGAGGTCGTCGTTCCCGAGATCGACAAGTATCGTCTGGCCCAGTGGGCCGCTGGTGCAGGCACAACCAAAACCGACGGCGCGCTGGATGTGGATAATATTCTGGAGGCAATCTTCGCTGGATATGCCGCCATGAACAATCTGCTCGTTCCCATGGAAAACCGGGCTGCGTTTGTTGCTGAGTCCGCGTACATTCAGCTCCTGCTGGCCAATAAGGTAGTTGGCGTCGACACCCTGGGGGCAAAGACCATTTCCACCGGCAAGTCCGGCCCCATCGGCGGCGGCGGTATCGTCCCCGTCCCCGACTCCTACATGCCCACCGGCGTCAACTTCATCATCAAGTATAAGAACGCCACCGTCGACCCCTTCAAACTGAAGGACTACAAGATCCACACCGATCCTCCCGGTATCTCCGGCGCTCTGGTCGAGGGCCGTGTAATGTATGATGCTTTCGTCCTGGACACCAAGAAGGGCGGTATCTACGTCTCCAAGTCCGCTTGATCCCAAGGGCGGGGCAATAGCCCCGCCCACCTGTAAAGGAGCGACCGAAAATGGCACTGACACAATTTTTGGATGACCTGAAAATCATCCAGAGACTGGGCGACCAACCAAACCGTATAGATGGTTTATCCGCGGACGAGATGAAGGAAAAGTTTGATGCCGGCTCTATCATCATCCAGGAGTACATCAACAAGACACTGCTGCCGGAGCTGACGGCCGAGTTCAAGACAAAATCACCTGCCGGCTACGGCTACGGCGGCGTTGTCGAGTCCCTTGGAACCGCCGCAGACGAATCCGACCTTGAATTCAAATTGACTTCCGCAATGGCCACTCTGTCTGCAGGCGAAGCAAAGCAAGTCGCATTCATAGTCTCATCCCTCAGCAACATGACGTTCCTCGGAACCATGTTTAAGAGTAGCGCTGGATATGGGTTTGTTTCTGCCACCTCCGGCCTTTATGGCCACACGACATCCATCACCAAGTATTTGCTGGAGAATACGTGGCAGCCGCTGGAGTGGATCAACCCGCCCATGGAGCTGGGGGTGGAGTACCGCACCACGGAGCGGTGGCTGGGTAAGCCGGTCTACACCAAGGCGGTGGATTTCGGCGCGCTGCCCAACGCCATATCAAAAAATGTGCTGTACACCAGCAGCGCCGCCGCCAGCGTCATCTCCCTCCACGGGGTTTTGTCCGACGGTTGCTGCGTCAACAGCGGCACCAACGTAGACCGGTCCGACTTCAGTGACTATACCATCATCGTGGACAACACCCACTGGAACGTGCGTGTGCTCACCAACGGTGATCTCTCCGCCCTGACCGCCGTGTTCCAGGTCAAATACGTCTACGACGAGAGCTGAGGAGGATCATCCATGGACAATTACCTGCCCATGCCGGTGCACGCGGAGTATGCAAAGCGCATGGAGGAAGAACACAAAAGGCAAAACAAGCGCATTGATGCGCTGGAGGTGAAGGTGACGGAGATCGGTGAATTGACCGTCTCCGTGGCCAGCCTTGCCCAGTCCGTCGAGCAGATGGTCAAGGAGCAGAAGGAACAGGGTGAACGGCTGAAAACACTGGAGGCCCGGGACGGTGAAACCTGGCGTAAGGTGACCGGTTACGCGCTCACCGCCCTCATCTCTGCTCTGGTAGGCTTCATCCTGTCCAATATTGGATTGTAAGGAGGATACTTATGGACTTTGGAATCAGCAACGTGATCGTGATCACCGTTATTGTCTATCTGATCGGCATGGCAGCAAAGGCTGTCGAAAAGATCCCGGACAAGCTCATCCCTGTTATCTGCGGTGTTGCCGGCGGTATTCTTGGTGCGGTGGGCATGATGGTTATTCCCGACTATCCTGCCGCTGACATCATCTCGGCTGTTGCTGTTGGCATCGTGTCCGGCCTTGCCGCCACCGGCGTCAACCAGGTCGGCAAGCAGTTCGCAAAGGAGTGACCGCAAATGAAATGCATCCATGTTCCCTCCGGCGCCGGTAGACTCAGCCTGGGCCGGAGAGGGGAAAACCTGGCCCGGACGCTGGTCTTTGATGTCAGTGAGTGGGTGCGGCTCTACGGCGCGGGCAGCGTCCAGCTTTTGCACCAGCGCTCGGGGGACCTTTGCCCCTATCCCTGCGCCGTGATTCAGGACGCAGCCACGGTGAGCTGGAGCGTCACCAATGCGGACACCGCGCAGGAAGGTAACGGACGTTTAGAGTTGCATTATTATGTGGGCGACGCCCTGGTCAAGAGCTGCGTCTACCTCACCGAGACCGCCCACTCACTGACCGACGATACCGCCGAGCCCCCGGAGCCTCAGCAGGGCTGGGTAGAGCAGGTACTGACAGAGGCGGCCAAAGCATCCACCGCCAACACCAAACCGCCCATCATGGGTGATAACGGAAACTGGCTGGTGTGGAACATCTCCATTTCGCAGTATGAGGACACCGGAGTCTATGCTGGCGGCGCCGCCCCCCATATCGGAGCCAACGGCAACTGGCTCGTTGGCACGCAGGACACCGGTGTATCCGCTACCGGTCCCCAGGGTGTGCAGGGCATTCAGGGTCCCACCGGGCCGGCAGGAGCCACAGGACCCACAGGTCCTCAAGGCGAAAGCGGCTTTTCCCCCACTGTAGATGTGACCGGCATAGACAACGGGCACCGGGTGACCATCACCGACGCTGACGGCACGAAATCCTTTGATGTGATGGACGGCGGAGGCAACGTGAAGAGCGTCAACAGCATCACTCCCGATGAGGCGGGCAATGTGGCGGTGGAATTTCCTGAACTCGTTCAACCAGACTGGGACCAGAATGACCCCACTGCTCCTGATTATGTGAGGAATAGGCCATTTTACAATGAAGGTTTCGAACTTGATTTAAGTAATCCAACAGCGACATACGATTTTAGTTCTAGTTTCGGTTTCCTAAAGGTCAGCAACGACCCTAATGAATGGCCGACAAGCGATGCCGACAAGATGCATTATCTTGTGAAAGGTGTGGACTACGGCCCGGATTCTACAGTAAACAACAACTGGGCTTACTATAACGCAAACGTATATTCGGTTAAGGTGGATGAAGATACGTCTATTTCTGTTCTTGCCGTTATCCGGCAAGAGAATACCGAAATCACGGTCGATTCGTATGGTAATTCTTACACCATGACGAATCCCGAGATTGGCATTTGGGCGGCGTATGACCCCGGCGATAACAGTAAAACACTGCAACGTGTTTATTATGAAGATATCCATACCATCGACCCGAAGTTTATTCCGGAAACTGAACCCAACGGAATGGTTGTGACGATCACCCAAGACGATAGCGGCAATCCTGCTGCGGACAAAACCTACGACGAGGTCTATGCAGCGGTGCATCAAGGCAGCAATGTTGCGTGCTATATGGACGGCCTGGTTTTGCAAGTCTTGTCAGCAAGTCCCGACGATGGCTTCATTCAGTTTCAAAGCGTGGGCGTGTTCCCGGAAGGGTCGGGAACGATTGGTATTACCTTGTGGTCAGATAACACCATCGAGATTGGGGAGGATTGTACCAATCCCATTCCATCCGAAGACAGTATCAATGCTCTTATCGACGACAAGCTCCCCACCGCCCTGCCCAATCCCTATCCCCTGACCATCAACGGCACCGGCTATGACGGCTCTTCCCCGGTAAATGTGGAGATTCCTCAAGGTGTGGGCGAGTGGGTTCTTTTGGGGAGTGCAGATAGCATTGATGCCGATGTTGTTGAAATTACAATTGAAAAAGATGTAAACGGCAATGCTTTTTCGGTTGACGAACTTTTTATATACGGAGTTTTTCCCTCGGCTGCGGCAACATCAAATGTAGAACTTAAGCTGATATTGAACGATGAATCTGCGATTGGTTTCGCAAACTGTGTTACCCAATCAACAATTACGAACCGTGGCGTGTATATTGATATTCCTAAAAAAGCTGGAATTCTGCGCCCAAATTGGGCAATGCATGGCGGATCTGGCACAACCTCCGTAACATCGGCTACGATAAACAAATATTCCGCCGTATATGATCTTGAAAAAATACTTGAGAGTTATATTGTCGATAAAATTACCAAAATATCTTTTCTTGCTGGTGACGGTGGCGCTTTTAACACCTTAACTTGTTTCAGAGTGTACGGCAGATGAAATGGAGAGTGTATAAATGAAAAAATACATCAACGGTGAGTATATCGAATTGACTGGCGAAGAAATCGCCGCCGTGAAAGCGGAACAGACCAAGCATGGACTGATGGAGAAATACCGTCCCCTGACCGCCGAGGAAGTCAGCCGGATGGTCATTGCCCAGCAGGTCAACGCCCTTTCCGTGGACGATAACACCGCCCTGCGGATGGTGGAGTTTTATCCGGAGTGGGCGGAAAGCACCGCCTACTCCGTGGGTTACAAGGTGCAGAGAAACGGCAGGCTGTGGCGGTGCATCCAAGCCCACACGGCGATCGTGACATGGGAACCGGAGAACGCCTCCGCCCTGTGGGCGCAGGTCAACGAGACCCACAGCGGCGCGGCAGATGACCCCATCCCCTACGAGGACAACATGGCGCTGACCGCCGGGCTGTACTATGTGCAGGACTACGTGGTGTACCGCTGCACCCGGGACACCGGGAATCCCGTATACAATCCGCTGGCCGAATTGGTGGGCGTGTATGTGGAGGAAGTATAAATGCAAATCGCCATCGACGCAGGCCACGGCCTGTATACCGCGGGTAAGCGGTGCTTAGCATCCCTGGACCCGGCGGAGACACGGGAATGGGTACTCAACGACCGGATCGCGTCCCAGGTGGTGGAGCACCTGGAGCGCTGCGGCGTTGACACCCTGCGGCTGGACGATGTCACCGGCAAGACCGATGTGCCTCTCAGCAAGCGCTGCGGCACTGCCAACGCCTGGAGGGCTGACCTGTGCGTCAGCATCCATCACAACGCCGGGATCAACGGCGGCAGCGGCGGCGGCGCCGTGGTGTACGTCTATTCCGGCCCCCACTCCGCCAGGTCGGACAAGCTGCAGCGCAACGTCTATGATGGCCTCATTTCCGCCGTGGGCAGGTTCGGCAACCGTGCCAACCCGCTGACCGACGCCGATCTGTATATGGTCCGGGAGACCGATATGCCCGCCGTGCTGGTGGAGGTGGGCTTTATGGACAGCCGGAACGACGTGCCGCTGATCCTGGACGCAGCGTGGGCAGCCAGGGCAGCCGAGGGCATTGCCCGGGGCATCTGTAATACCGCCGGTGTCCGCTGGGTGGAGGAGTTTAAGCCATACCTGGCCAGAGTCACCGCCGCCAGCCTCAACATCCGGGCGGAGGCCGCCGCCAGCGCCCCAAAGACCGGCGCGCTGGTGCAGGGCGAGACCGTCCTGATCGCCGGGGAGCAGCTCAACGGCACCACCCGCTGGGGTAAACTCAACCTGGGGCTTGGTTGGGTGAGTCTGGAGTATACGGAGAGAGCGTGAATTCCTTTACGCATCGGTGCCGCACAGCGGCGCACGCGTGAAAAATAAGGGCACCTTCGGGTGCCCTTACCCGCATCTGCAAAGGAGAATACTATGGCCACTTCTTTTAACGACTACAAAAACCCCTATATCGAGAGCATCTATGAGCAAAAGCGCAAGGCTGCCGAGGATGCCCTCACTTCTGCGTATCAGCAGAACATGGCGAATCTGGACACTCAGGCAGAGGAAACCACCGCCGCTTATGACACGCAGCGCAGCAGGCTTCAATCCAGCTATGAGCAGGCATTGCACAACTACGGCGAGTACGCCAACGCCAGCGGCCTCAACAGCGGCGCACAGGCGCAGGCCCGGCTTGCCTACGGCGCACAGAATCAGAGCGGCATGTCCTCCCTCGCAGATGCGGAGGCTGCAGCACTGCGCGAAATCGGCAGGCAGAGGACTGCCGCCAAGAACGAATATAACGCGGATGTTGCCGCAAACAGGTCTGCACATGATACCGACTTCTACAATGCGCTTTACTCCGCATGGCAAGACCAGGTGGCTCAGGAGAAGCAAGACAGGGACCACTATTATGATATTGCCATGGCAGCGATCCGCACCGGAACCATGCCCGATTCCGACACTCTTTCCCGAGCCGGCATTGACGCATCCACGGCGGCAACTATGGCGGCCTATTACCGGGGTGGCCTGTCCGGAAGCACGCCTGATACCGAGGAAATCGGTGAAACCCTTACCAAGGAAATCGGTGAAACCCTTACCAAGCCCCACGAGCCGACACCCACTGACTCCGACTACGCAGCCCATTTGATTGGGCCGGCAACCGGTGCTGGCGCCTACAACACAGTTTCAAATTACATCAATTCCGGCAACCTGACTGCGGCTAACAGTGCTCTGGCGATGTATTCGACCTTACTTACGACAACGCAGTACAACCAGCTTCTTTCTAGAATCAACAGTGCCGCCAATACCGGCTCCGGCGGCGGCGGAAAGTTTACAGCTATGACCAGATAAGGGGGTCGCTATGGCAAATATGACCTTTGCCCAGTCCGTTGAGGCAGGGCGCAGTCAGGGGCGTGTGTCCCATTCCAAGGCGATGGAGAATTACAAACAGACCCAGCGGAAGATCGACAGTGCAGTGCCCCGCCAAGCCGCATCTTCCAGCTCCACCATCGCCACCAAGACCTCCAAATCCTTCCCTGATCAGCAGGCTCAGCAGGAGCGTACATCCTATCTTCGGGGCCTTGACCTGGATGCCGCCCGTTCACGACTGTCCGAACTGGAAACGGCAGAGGACACCAGACGCGCAATCGGCAATAACATGGCTCAGGTGAATCGCTTCCTCCCCGGCAGCGCTACCTGGCAAAGGCTGCAGGACGAGTCTAAAGCTGCACAGGAGGAGAGAGACCGGCTTCGGCAGGACATTGCGGCCGCGGAGTTTATCCAAATCTCTGACCGTTATCAAGCAATGAAGAGTGCGCCGAACTATCACTCCAATCTCAAAAGAAACGGCATTGAGCCGTGGAAACTGGATGATTCCGCAGCTTGGGCTACTGAGGAAGAGGCGGATACCTTCTACTACATCCGTAACACCCAAGGTGAGGAAGCGGCGTTGGATTATCTTCGCTTCATGGGCGATGAGTGGAATTATCGGTCTGCGCAGGTGGATGCTGAAAGCATTCAACGCGTAAAGAATCCCGTTGCCAAAGCATTGAGCACCGGTGCGTATGGCTTTGCCGCCGGTTTGGATCAGTTCAGAAGCGGCGTTGCCCAGACTGCAGCCAGTCTTTCCGGCGACGTTCTTCCCACATCCTCTTTCCAGCAGGCCAGCGCCATGCTCCGGGACGACCTGAGCGGCGTCGGTAGAGTGGCCTATGACGTGCTGAACACCACCGGCAACATGGTCCCCTCTATTGTAGCCGGTGCGATCGCTGGCCCTGCCGGTGCGCTTGTCGGTTCCGGCACGATGGCATCTGGTGTTTTCGGCAACAGCTACAACTCCGCCCGTAAACAAGGCTACAGCGATGCGCAGGCAAAGGGATATGCGTCCATTACTGCCGCCAGCGAAGCACTGCTCCAGTATTTTCTCGGCGGTATCGGCGCACTGGGCGGCAAGGTGACAAACAGCGTCGTACAGAGAAGCGTACAGAATATCCGCGCTGCCGCTGGACGTGTCGCTGCGGAGCTGGGGCTGCGCATGGGCGCAGAATTCACCGAGGAATACTTGCAGGAGACACTTGACCCGGTGTTCCGCAATCTAATGTTGGACGAAAAAAATAAGTTTAAACTGGTCAGCCAGGAACAGGCTTATGCCGGCCTTTTGGGCGCACTGTCCGCCGGACTGCTGGAGGGCGGCGGTGTCGTTGCCTCTAACCTGACCAACCGAACTGCCCAGCCCAATGTGACTCAACCTGACCAAACACCTTCTGTGGCCCAGCCAACTATTCAAAACCCGGGCGAGGCCGAGACACAAGCGACTGTCCCGTCTACTTTGCCCACGCTCAGCCAGAACGCCACATTGCAGACCGCCCTTGTGGAATACCGCAACACCGGCGTTACCACCAACCGTGTCGCAGAAATGGTTCTTTCCGACCCGGAAGCTTTGCGTGAACTGAACATCACGCCAGACGGAAGAACACGCAGCCAGCAGCGTGCAATGGTAAAGCAGGCCATTGCGCAGGCCATTGCGCCCAGAGCACAGGTAATGCCTATGCCTGTTCATTCCGAGGTTGACGCGCCTGTTGCAACAGGGTACAATTTTAACCAGGAAGAAACACAGAAAGGTGTGAACGAGGATGAAGCCCATACGGTTGATGACGGAGGAAGAACGACTGGCATTAGCACGCTCCAAAGAACCGCCTACAGAGGAACAGGAGCAGGAACTGTTCGAGGAGACTCTTCAGGCGTGTCGGAAGTGGGAGGAGTACATTCAGACTCCGCAGGGAAAGAAAGCGGACGAGGAATTGCACCGCAAGATGAAGCCGCTATTCGATCTGATAGAGAACTCAGCCATACAGTAACATCCGCTGTTCCGACTGTACCTTGGGTCCAGGGACACACTACCCCTCCTGCGGACGGCACCGATATAAAGGCAGAGGTAGACCTCGCGGCAGCCTATGGCATTCCAGCCTTTGTCGTCGATTCGGTTACATGGGATAAGTTTGCGCCGCGCACTAGGTCTGGTGCTGCGGCACCTGCGTTTTCAGAAAACGGACAGATCTATTTTCGCGACACTATACCGCAAAGAGCAAGAGGCACATATGCCCGTCACGAACTCACACATGTAATGAAACAAGTCGGGTTCGAGCCGTACCTTGACTTTATCCAGTGCGTCCCGCAGAAGATAAATTTAAGCAGCAAAGCAGCGCAAAGAGCTATAAACGCACTTGCACAGCACCGCGGCATATCCTTATCTACCGCGACGGCATCTGATGCTCGCAACCTTTGGGACGAGCTTGCGTCATCCGTTTATGGTGTTTGTGCTGACCCGAACTCCGTTCCACAGGAGATTCGGGATATGTTCTATGACTTTGATGCGTTTATTGGTGAAATGGAGGACATTCACCGGCAGTTCCGGGAAAGCAAACAAGCCTCCTCTGCGATTGGATTTGGCGTTAGCACCCCCAGCCTGACCATATCTCTTGAGCAGGACGGTGCACCCGGCACGGCACCCACCCAGTTCAGATATCAGGAGCAAACCTTCACTGAACAGGATTATGAGGCAATGCCGGATGCGGCTGACGACCGCCACCGTATCATCAGAGAGCAGGAGTCTCTCTCTCGGGCGCGGGCAAAACTCAGCGATATTGATGCGGAAATCCGGCGTGACTCAGCCAGCGGTCAGGCCCTTTTGGAGCGCACCATGCAAGGATTGGACACCAATCGCATCTGGACTGCTGCGGAAAATGACCTCGCGTATTCTATTTTTGACCGCATGATGACCAGAGCCAGAGAGACTGGTGACTACACCGCTTCCTATGGAGGCTATACCATCGCTGAATGGCGCAGGGTCATCCGGGACAAAGGCACAGCGGAGGCGCAAGCGCTTCAGGCGCGCCGCAAATGGTCTGCATCTGACCGGGATTCTGTTTTCAATGAAGCGACAGACATCGTCTCCGACTCCGAACTCAGCACGGAGGAGCAGGCCGGAGTCATTCGGGACGTTGACCAGTTCATGCGTGAGATTGAGGAGGTTCCTGGTCGACATCGCGCGGATGAACACACACACGGTAGCCAAAACGCCTCTTTTATTGAGGACTCTCCTGAGTCTCGTGAGGCTCTGGTAGGTATCATTGAGCGCATTGCCCAGCACAGAGGTATAACGAGAACGGTTTTATCCGGTAAACTGAATGGACTTCACTCCTTCATTCGCAAAAGCATGCTTAAGATGGACGCATCTGTGCTTGAGGATTACGCCACCCGTTCCGCCCTTGCCGTCGCCAACGATATGGTCACACCTGATCACGGCGAAATGCTCAAGACACTGCAAGTGCTTTCTCATCTGTTCAATCCAAAAACGTGGTTCAGAAACGTTGTCGGCAACACGGCGTTTGCGACTGCTGATGCTACAGCTCTCGGTGCTGCGTCGCTCTTTGACATTCTCCTTGCCAAGCGCACCGGCACCCGGTCTGTCGTGGTCGGGCCCCAGCCGTTTAGTAAAGAGACAATCAGCGCAAAGGAGGCGGCATTCTGGCAGTCTGTTTGTGCGGTCTATCTGGATGTTGACCTCACCGGCGAGATTAACCGCTACGGCCAGAAGAAAAGCCGCACGTTCCGAATGGGTGGAACAAAAACAGGCGCACTCACCCGGTTCATGTCGAAGCTGGAACGCAATCTGAGCTATGCGTTGACCTCCACCGATCAGATGGCAAAGGGCGGCGTACAGGCGACGCAAACTGCCCGCATACAGCGCATGCTGGACTCCGGGGTGATCGACCCGAACCGTATCGGTGACATCTCTCCAGGCGAGTACGCTGACCAGCGTGGCGCAGACTTGGCAAGATACAGAACATTTCAGGACAACTCAAAAATGGCGGCTGTGTCAAAGACTGCGCATGATGCCCTCAATTTAATGGGCATTGGTAACAGCGGCAGACAAATCAACGGCCATACGGTACACTCTTTCGGTCTCGGTGATTTACTCAATCCCTATCCGGGCGTACCCGGCAACATCGCCAGCAGGGCCGCGGAGTATTCCCCGGTCGCCTTTGTAAACGGCATTGTCAACGTAACGAAGGCATTTAAAGCCGGCAAAACCGCCACTGTTGCACAGCAGGCCAGTGCAGTTATGCAGTTGAGCCGCGGCCTTACCGGGTCTGCAATGATCGGCCTTGCCGCCCTTGCTGCGGCAAAGGGCTTGCTCCGCTCCTCTGCTGATGACGAGGATAAAGATGTTGACAAATTGAACCGCTCTGAAGGCTTGAACGGAATCCAAATCAACATCAGCGGTATGGTGAGAATGCTTGCCGGCGAAAGCACTGAGTGGCAGAAAGACGACCGTCTAGCCTCGCTGGATTTTCTTCAGCCCATAAATTCATGGCTTGCCCTTGGCTGCTTTGTGAACAGCTATCTTAAAGGCGACCAGGAATACGATGCGCTCACTGCTTCTATTGATGCGTTCGGCAGCTCTATCGAGGATTTCCCGGTACTCCAAACGATTCAGGATATCGTTGACGATGTGAGATATAACGATACCGGCCTTTTGTCCGCCGTTCTTCAGGAATCCGCCTCCAGTGCAATTACCTCTGTCGTGCCATCTCTAGTCAGAAACGTAGCCACCGCAAGTGACCCTTACCAGCGTGACTTGTACTCCGGTGAGTTCGGAGCCGTCAGTCTTTACGACTGGATCAGCCAGAACACGGGGATACAGAGCGCATTTCTTTCCGGCCTTGCCGATTTTTTGGACGGAACGATGAAACTGTCCAGCAGCGTTTCCTCCGTAATGAATGCCGTTCCCGGCGTTCGGTATCTGCTGCCTCAAAAGTTGGACAACTACGGACAGCCTATGAACTACACAGGAAACCGTGGTTTGGATGTGGCAAATGCGCTTTTCCTGCCCGGCTCCATCAACACCTATCGCCAAAGGGATGTGTCCAGGGAACTTGCGTCGGTTGCTTCCGCTTCCGGTGTCAGTAATTTTTACCCCAACAGAAACCCGGTTTCCACCGTGGAATACGAGGGAGAGAAGCATGTACTAACCTATGCCCAGCGGCAGGAGTATCAGAAGAATTACGGCCTGCTCTATGACGACATGGCATCCTTCCTTATCCAATCCGATGAGTACAAGGCTGCAGACGCTGCCACGAGGGTAGATATGTTCTCAATGCTTGAATCGATCGCGTCTGCGCAGGCAAAGGTAAACTACATGGAAAGCGTAGGCATAGATTACTCCGGCTCCGATGCGGCAAAACTGATCGCACGAGTCAACCTGTTTAGCGAGGCTGGAATATATTTCCCTATGTACTACACACTGAAAGCCGGCATTTCCGAAATTGACGAGAGTACATCTTCCACAAAACTGGTAGATAAACTAAATCTGCTGAACAATTCCGGCCTTGATATCCAGCAACAGGCAACAGTCTACTACCACATGGTAACAAGCATGGACAGCAAGAAGATCAACGAGGCATCAAAGGCTGGTGTAGGCTCATCCGCGCTGGAACTGTGGGGTTACCGCTTCAAATTACTGGATGAGTTGAACAACTCCGACAATGCGCAAAAGCGCAGACTGCTGTTTTCTACTTCCGGCTTGTCTTCGGCCCAAAAGCAAGCATTGGATGAAATTCTGATCAACGACGGAATATACATTCCGAAGGATGTGACCGTAGATTACTCTGACGAGAATGCATTCTATGTCTCCCAAATGTCAGATGCGGGGAAGCGCAGATACAATTCCTTTGTCAATGGCCAGCTTTCCGGCGAGGAATGGAGCAGAATCTACTCGAACTACTCCTCTATGAATAAGGCAGACATCATCTCCGGTTTGGTTTCTGAAGGATGGAGCAGGACGGATGCAACAACGATTTATTATTGGATCAAACCAACGCAATCAATGAAACGTTCTGCCGGATGGGAGAATTGAAAAAGACCCGGTCACATGACCGGGTCTTTCTTTAATCTCCGCATCCAGCGCGCAGCTTTCTTTGTTACGCCCTCTTGGCTCCAATCTATGCCCAGCTCCATCAGGCAGACAAACACATCATCTATTTCTTCCTGAAGCCCGGCTCTGGCCTGATTCTCTGTTACCGGCGTAGGGTTCGAGCCATCCAGCGCCCGGCGCAGCTTCAGGGCCGCATGCCCCAGCTCAGCCGCCTCTTCTGCCAGCATGGCCAACAATTCCGTCTCAGCGAGTCCTGTCATAGTTCCTCCTCTCCAATGTCTTTTCCGACGGCGCAGACGGCGGTCACGCACACCCCGACAATACCGCCGAGAATGAGGCCGATGATAAAGGGAATCATGCGGGGTCACCTCCGTCCATCCTTGCCCCGCAGTTGGGGCAATAGTTTGAACGCAACTTGTTTTTCCTGTTGCACCATGCGTAGTCCTCTTTATACACCTTTTTGTGACATACGGAACAATAAACACCTGCGTTGGAGCAATCCGTCAACGATACCCACCGCCCCGGCTCACGCACCGTCACGCCGTGGGCAATCAGGTGGTCGGCAATTACGGCGGCGTAGGTATTCCCAATCAGCCCAATCAGCTTTTCTCTGTCAGTCATTTTGCGTCCTCCCTCACGGTAATGTTTAGCCATCGCCGTAGCCGGAGCCGTAGCCGTAGCCGTCGCCGCAGCCGGAGCCGTAGCCGTCGCCGCAGCCGGAGCCGTAGCCGTCGCCGCAGCCGGAGCCGTAGCCGTCGCCGGAGCCGTCGCCGGAGCCGTGGCCGTAGCCGGAGCCGTGGCCATCGCCGTCGCCGGAGCCGTAGCCGTCGCCGTCGCCGTAGCCGTAGCCGTCGCCGGAGCCGTAGCCGTCGCCGTAGCCGTCGCCGTAGCCGTGGCCGTAGCCGGAGCCGTGGCCATCGCCGTCGCCGGAGCCGTAGCCGTCGCCGTCGCCGTAGCCGTAGCCGTCGCCGGAGCCGTAGCAAGGCGGGGGCCAAGCG
>JAZQFQ010000093.1:0-30805 GCA_045539595.1 Eubacteriales bacterium
GATAGGTCGGAGGTGTAAGCACAGTAATGTGTTCAGCTAACCGATACTAATAGACCGAGGGCTTGAACTGCTATAGTTCATTCTCGATAATTGTTGTGTCCGCTTAAATCTTTACTCCTATTCGGTTTTCTGTGATCGGCCAAAGCCATACCAAACGGTATGGCTTTTTCTCTTCACATATGCTGATAAATTATCAAAAAACACAAAAAATCTTTAATAATTCTCTTGACATACTGCGCGATAAGTGATATAATACAACATGAAATAGAAGTAGAACCCTCCGTTCTCACCTTGCCGCATCGCGCGTAAGGTTAATATGACTCGCACAGGGTGTGTGTTGTTTTGCGGAGCCGGTTCTCGGCTCATTTTTTATTGTTTATTGGAGGTGCTAGTTATAGCAAAGGAACTGTTGATCAACGAGCAGATCAAAATCAAAGAAGCTCGTATGCTGGATGAGAATGGAAATCAGCTTGGCATTATGTCACTGAGTGAGGCTCGCAGCTATGCATTTGACCACGGCGTAGACCTCGTGCTGATCGCTCCGCAGGCTACTCCGCCGGTTTGCCGCGCTATGGATTACGGTAAATATCGTTATGAGTGCGACAAGAAGGAGAAGGACGCAAAGAAAAAACAGTCTACTGTGGAAGTGAAAGAAGTCCAGTTGTCCTGCCGTATTGATACGCATGACTTTGAAACGAAAGTCAATCACGCTATCCGTTTTCTCGGTAGCGGCAATAAAGTGCGCGTTTGCTTGAAGTTCAAAGGTCGCGAGATGGCTCACCAGAGCCTGGGACATGAAATTCTTGAGAAATTCGCCGTAGCTTGTCAGGAGTGCGGCAGTGTGGACAAGAAGCCTGTCCTGGAAGGTCGCCAGATGACCATGTTTATTTCCCCCTTGAAACAGCAGAGCAAATAATAACAGTTCTCCTCAATAATATACTAAATCTGCAAAATTATCAACCGAAAGGATTCAGAATATGGGCAAGATCAAAACGCATAAGGCGTCTGCAAAAAGATTTTCCGTAACCGGAACCGGCAAAGTAAAGATGTATCACTCCGATCATCGCCACAACCTCGGTCACAAGACCGCAAAGCGCAAGAGACATCTGCGCTCCTCCAAGATCCTTGACAATGCCATGACTGCGAATGTCAAGCAGCTGATCTGCAAGTAATTTTACTTTAGGTATTGAATTAACGTTGTAACGGAAAGGATTATATAAAATGGCAAGAGTTAAGGGCGCGATGATGACGCGCAAGAGAAGAAATAAAGTTCTGAAGGCAGCGAAGGGTTACTGGGGCTCCAAGTCCAAGCATTTCAAGATGGCCAAGCAGGCCGTTATGAAGAGCGGTAACTATGCGTACATCGGCAGAAAGCAGAAGAAGAGAGATTTCAGATCCCTGTGGATCACTCGTATTTCCGCTCAGTGCAAGGTAAACGGTGTGAACTACTCTACCTTTATGCACGGTCTGAAGAAAGCCGGAATCGAACTTAATAGAAAGATGCTCGCTGAGATCGCAGTTTCCGATAAGGAAGCATTCGCCGATCTGGTTGCTAAGGCAAAGGCAGCTATCTGATTCATTAAAAACCCGGTTTGACCGGGTTTTTGTGATACGTGACAAAATTCTAAAAATGGTGAAAATTACGGATTCTATTGCGGGGGCTGTGTGCATTGCCTCCCGCACCAATCCCCTGGTCGTCACCCTGTCCAAATTGGATGACGCAAAGTTCCGCCGAAGCGAAGGGCTGTTTTTAGCGGAGGGAATCAAGCTGTCCGAGGAAGCCGCAGGGATGCCGGAGATCCGGTATGTCCTCATCCGCAGTGATGACGGCATGGCGGATGAGAGAATTGTCCGCATCGCGGCACAAGCCCCCGCGTGCGCCAAGGTGTGTGTGTTGTCCTCCTCGGCGTTTGATAAAATCTCCACGGAAAAATCTCCCCAGGGGATCATTACCGTTTTGGCTTTCCCGGAGCGGATCCATCATAGGATTACGGGACGGATGACCGATGGATATATGAACGAGCTGCACGGAAAACGTATCCTTGCGGTCGATTCCGTGCGCGATCCCGGGAATCTGGGGACAATGATCCGTACCGCCGCCGCATTCGGATACGATTCCGTCTGCCTCATCGGTTGTGCGGATGTGTATCATCCCAAAACGGTTCGTGCCGCTATGGGCGCGTTGTTCCGCACCCATTTGTACATGGGCGATTCTGTCTCCGGTGTGTTTGAACCTTTGATGGCGGACGGTCACCGTGTCATAGCTGCTGCTCTCGGCGAGCATGCGCTGACGCTGGGGGCGGATTCCTTGCGGGAGAACGATTGTGTCGTCATCGGAAACGAAGGACACGGCGTTTCCGCGGAAACATTGGCTATGGCCGATGCTGTCATGCGGATCCCCATGTGCGAAAATACGGAATCGCTGAATGCGGCCGGCGCTGCCGCCGTTATTATGTGGGAATATTTCCGAACATTTCACGGATGAGTTAGTGGGGAAATGATCATGGATGCAAAATTGATGTGGATATGGCTGGCCCAGGCCTGCGGGCAGGGAAGCCGCACAGCGATCCATCTCCTGTGTGCTATGGGATCGCCGGAAAAAATCTATAAGGCGGATCGGAAGGCGCTGGCGAAGCAGTTGGGTGAGAAGGAATTCTCTCTTTTGAATCGTTTGTCTGATAAGGATTTGTCCGACGCCTCATCCATTCTGCGCCGTTGTCAGGATGCCGGTGTGCAGATTCTGACGCCGGATGACCCCCAATATCCTCGTACATTGTATCAGCTTCGCGACGCACCCCTTGTGTTGTACTGCGTGGGCAAACTGCCGGATTTCGAGTCGTCTTGCTGCTGTGCTGTGGTGGGCACACGGACCATGTCCGATTATGGCAAACGCATGGCTTACGATGTGGGCCGCGGCATCGGTGCCGGCGGCGCGGTTCTGGTCAGCGGTCTGGCCCTTGGCGTGGATGGCATGTCTATGGCCGGTGCCCTCAGCGCCGGAGGTGTTACCGTGGGCGTGCTGGGATGCGGTATCGATATCGTGTATCCCCCGGAGCATAAACAACTCATGCAGCGGGTGCTGCAGGATGGTGCCGTAATTACCGAATATCCGCCGGGAACACCACCCAACGGATACCATTTTCCCAAACGAAATCGCATCATCAGCGGATTGTGCCAGGCGGTAACCGTGGTGGAGGGGGATCTGAAAAGCGGATCGCTCATCACCGCCCGTCATGCGTTGTACCAGGGCAAGGACCTGTACGCCGTCCCCGGTATGATCGGGGATGCGGGCGCGGCAGGACCCAATAGCCTTATCAAAAACGGCGCTCGCGCCATTACATCCGCTGCGGATATTCTGAAAAATTACGAGTTTTTGTATCCCCATTCCATCCGCATGGCCGCCATCGACGCGGCTTTGACCGCATCCCATTCCCCGGATGATGCCACCGATGTGGCGGTCCGCATGAATGTCTCCGCCAAGAATGGAAATAAATACTACGGCGACGGATTGTACGGCGGAAAAAAGGCAAAAGCCCCGCGCCAGAAGCGACTGCCTGCCAAAAAGGTAGTGGAACGCTTCAACGAAGGCAGTCCTGCACCAAAGAAGAACGTGATCCCCTCTGCCCACGTGGAACTGGATACGCTGGGCGAAACGGAACGTAAAGTCTATGAAGCCATGATCCCCGATGTGCCCGTGGTGGCTGACGATATCCCCGTCGCGGGAATCGGCATGGGCGATCTGATGGCGGCACTCACCATGCTGGAATTGGCGGGCGTGGTCGAATGCGGGGCCGGCGGGTATTATCTCCGCCGTTCGGCAGAGGAGGCCCCATCCCCCGATGTGGGAGAGGAATAAAGTGCCCTTTTTTCCACTATACTATCATACCGTAAAAAAGATATACCTCGAAGGGAGGATGTCTGGCAACAGACAACCGTTACATGGCCAACCTTGTAATCATCGAGTCACCGGGAAAGGTGTCCACCATCAAACATTGTCTCGGCTCCAATTATAAAGTGGTTGCCTCTGTGGGACATGTCCGTGATTTGCCCAAGTCTACCCTTGGTATCGACGTGGACGATCACTTTAAAGCCCATTATATCAATATCCGCGGAAAGGGCGATTTGATCCGCGAGTTGAAAAAAGAAGCCAAGAATGCCCACTATGTCTATCTGGCAACGGACCCGGACCGGGAAGGCGAGGCCATCTCCTGGCATCTGGCCAATGCTCTGGCCCTTCCGCCGGAGAAAATCCGCCGCGTAACCTTTAACGAAATCACCAAAACCGCGGTCAAGAATGCTATCAAGAAGCCGCGGGAGATCGATATGGATCTGGTCAATTCCCAGCAGGCCAGACGTATTTTGGACCGTATCGTTGGTTATAAAATCAGCCCCTTCTTCTGGAAAAACGTGAAGAGCGGACTGTCTGCCGGACGCGTCCAGTCTGTGGCCGCCCGCATTATTGTGGATCGGGAGAATGAGATCCGCGCCTTTGAACCGAAGGAATACTGGAGCGTGGATGCTGAATTGCAGACCGCCAAGGGTAAGTCCTTTACTGCCCATTTCTATGGGGATGCGGCTACCGCGCAGAAGCGGGAGATCGCAGGCGAAGCGGATGCTATGGCTATCCGGAATGCCGTGGAGAAGGCGGATTTTGTGGTTACCGAGCTGAAAAAGGGAACCAAGTTCCGCGCTCCCGCCGCTCCGTTCAAAACATCCACCATGCAGCAGGAAGCATCCCGCAAACTGAATTTTCAGTCTCAGCGTACCATGAAAGTAGCGCAGGAGTTGTACGAAGGTGTGAATGTGGGCAGCGAGCACGGCGGCATGCAGGGTTTGATTACCTATATGCGTACCGACTCCCTGCGTGTGTCCACCGAGGCACAGGATGCGGCCCGTGCCTTCATTCGCGAGCAGTATGGCGATGCCTATTGCCCCGCGGAACCCCGTGTCTATAAAACGAAAGCCAATGCGCAGGACGCCCACGAGGCTGTCCGCCCCACCAATATCGCCCTGATGCCGTCCCTGATCCGCAAATCGCTGACCAACGATCAGTACAAACTGTACAAGCTGATCTGGGAGCGATTCATCGCCAGCCAGATGGAAAGTGCGGAATTGGACACCGTCAATGCGGAAATCACCGCGGGACAGTATCTGTACCGTGCCTCCGGCACCACCGTGAAATTCCCCGGCTTTCTGGCCGTGTATGAGGAATCCACCGAGGAATCCGGCGAGAGCAAGAGCACCAAACTGCCCCCCTTCGACGAGGGCGAGACTCTCCATTGCCTGCAGATCCATCCTCAGCAGCATTTCACCGAGCCGCCGCCGCGCTACACGGAGGCATCTCTCGTGAAATTCCTGGAAGAGAAAGGCATCGGCCGCCCCAGCACCTTTGCACAGATCGTCACGCTGATCATCTCCCGCGGCTATGTGAAACGGGAGGGCAAGAGCCTTGTTCCCACGCCGCTGGGGGAGATCACCACCAAGCTGATGATCGATTCCTTCCCCGATATCGTGGATTATAAATTCACGGCACAGATGGAGGACAAACTGGACAGCGTCGCCGGCGGCGAGGATACCATGGAATCGGTGCTTACCGATTTCTACGAGGGCTTCGCCAAGGAACTGGCCCGGGCAGAGGAAACCGTATCCCGCGAAAATATCGAGATTCCCGTGGAGGAAACCGATATGATCTGCGAGCAGTGCGGCGCCCGTATGATTATCAAAAACGGCCGCTACGGTAAGTTTGCGGCTTGTCCCAATTATCCCACCTGCAAGAATACAAAGCCCCTGGAGAAGCCCGCCGTCGAAAAAAACGCGGCAAAGGAGCCGGAGATCGCTCCCTTCAAGTGCGAAAGCTGTGGCTCGGATATGGTGCTTCGTTCCGGCCGCTTCGGCGATTTCTACGCTTGCGTCCGCTATCCCGAGTGTAAATTCACCCGTCAGAAGACCAAGAGTACCGGCGTGGCCTGTCCCAAGTGCGGTGCGGATATCGTGATGAAATGGGGCAAGCGCCGTACCGTGTTCTACAGCTGTGCCCGCTATCCCGACTGCGATTATTCCTCCTGGGATATGCCGTCGACTGAGAAATGTCCCGATTGCGGAGAGATTTTGTACCATAAGAAGGGCAAGAATCTCCTGGTCTGCAAAAAGGACGGATGCGGCTACAAACGGGAAATCGAACCCGAAACTACGGAGTCATAAATGGAAAAAATCAATGTAATCGGCGCAGGGCTTGCCGGGTGTGAAGCCGCCTGGCAGGCGGCACGCCGGGGAATGGCCGTTCGGCTGATCGAGATGAAGCCGAAGAAAAAGACTCCCGCCCACACCTCCGATCTGTTCGGGGAGTTGGTGTGCTCCAATTCCCTCCGCAATGCGGAAGTTGCTTCCGCCGCCGGCTTGCTCAAAGAGGAGCTCCGCCGTATGGGATCGCTGATGATGGAAGCGGCAGACGCCTCCCGCGTGTCCGCCGGCGGTGCTTTGGCGGTGGATCGTGTCCGCTTTGCCTCCTACATCACGGACAAAATCCGCTCCTGCGAGTGGATTGAGGTGGTGGAGGAAGAAGCCACCGAAATCCCCCAGGGGGAGATCACCGTGATCGCCACGGGCCCCCTGACATCCGATGCTATGGCCAAGCAGATCATCGCTCTGACGGGGCAGGGAGGGCTCAGTTTCTATGATGCCGCCGCCCCTATTGTGGATTTTGCATCCATCGATATGAGCCGCGCATTTTTCGCGTCCCGTTACGGCAAGGGAGACGCGGATTACATCAATTGCCCCATGAATGAGGCGGAATATAAGGCGTTTTACGATGCCCTCATCCATGCGGAAGAGGCCAAGCTCCACGATTTTGAGGCAGATGCGCCCCTCACCGTGTTTGAGGGATGTATGCCCGTGGAAGTCATGGCCAAGCGCGGCGAGGATACCCTTCGCTTCGGTCCTATGAAACCGGTGGGGATCCGCCATCCCGAGACGGGAGAATCCTATTATGCCGTGGTCCAGCTTCGCCGGGAGGATGAAGCAGGAACCATGTTTAATCTGGTAGGATTCCAGACGCACCTGACCTTCCCGGAGCAGCGGCGTGTGTTCTCCATGATTCCCGGTTTGGAAAACGCGGAGTTTTTGCGCTACGGCGTGATGCACCGCAATACCTTTTTGAATTCCCCCGAACTTCTGCATGCGGATTACTCCCTCAGAAGCCATCCGAACATCTTCTTCGCCGGCCAGATGACCGGCGTGGAGGGATATATCGAGTCCGCCGCCTCCGGCTATGTGGCCGGTCTTGCGGCTATGTGCCGTGCCCGGGGACAAGATACCCCCATCTTTCCGAAGGAAACCATGATCGGTGCCATGGCGGATTATATCAGCCACGGAGGTACCGGCGATTTCCAGCCCATGAATGCCAATTTCGGCATTATCCCCGCACTGGAAAAGCGGGTGAAGGGCGGCCGCCGCGTCCGCTATGCGGAATACGCCCGGCGGGCATTGGAGTCGCTGGAGGCGTTTCCTCTGCTTTTGCCGTAAAACCATACCTATGAAATAAGGGTGATGTGTACATGAACATAATTCTGGATGCAATGAGCGGTGACAAAGCACCGTGCGAGATCATAAAGGGAGCCGCTATGGCCAAAGCCCGGCTGAATGTGGATCTGACGCTGGTGGGCCAGCGGGACGTGATTCTGCGCTGTGCCAGAGAAAACGGTATTTCTCTGAATGGTATCCGCATTGAGCACGCGGAGGGCGTGATCACCATGGAGGATGATCCCATTTCGGTGGTGCGCGCCAAGCGCAACAGTTCCATGGCCATCGGCCTGCGTATGCTGAAAGAGGATGGCGATGCCTTCGTCTCCGCCGGAAATACGGGAGCTTTGCATGCCGGCTCTTCTCTGATCATCCGCCCCATCAAGGGAATCCATCGCCCTGCCATTGCCACAGTTTTGCCTCTGACCCGCCCCGTTCTTCTTCTGGACAGCGGTGCCAATATCAATGTCACCTCGGAATATCTGATGCAGTGGGCGGTTATGGGCTCCATTTATATGAAGAATATCTTCGGCATCCGCCAGCCCTCCGTGGGACTGCTTAATAATGGTGCCGAATCCCATAAAGGTACCCCCGTCGTGGCGGAAGCCTACAAATTGCTCAAGGCCTCCGATGAGATTCTTTTTATCGGAAATGTGGAGGGCAATCAGGTTATGTCTTCCGTCTGCGACGTGATTGTTACCGACGGTTTCACCGGGAATATCACGCTGAAGATGCTGGAGGGCATGGGGAAATTCTTTATGAGTACCCTCAAGGGCATGTACAATAAAAACGTGCTCACCCAGTTGTCCGCCGCCGTGGTCAAAGATCAGCTGCGAGGACTGAAAAAACAGTTTGATGCGTCGGAATACGGCGGCGCACCGCTGCTCGGATTGTCGAAACCGGTCATCAAGGCCCACGGCTCCTCAGATGCGCAGGCAATCTGCAATGCCGTGCGTCAGGCGGCATCCTTCGTAAAAACCGGCGTGATTGAGGAAATATCTGAGTACGTAGAAAACGAGATGCCGGTCACAAGCGTGAAAGGAGAGGAAAAATGAAACACGAGGAAGGAAAATATCCGTTTCCTCAGACACTTTTGGAGCGGAAATTGGGATATATCTTTAAGGATCCGTCCCTTCTGAAATCAGCTTTGTATCATTCCTCCTATGCCAATGAACTGAAATCCAAGGGCGTGACCATCCAGTGCAACGAGCGTCTGGAGTTTTTCGGCGATTCGGTTCTGTCTCTGATTGTCAGCGACTACTTGTATTTCCGGTATGTGGCCAATCAGGAAGGTGATATGACCAAGATCCGCGCCGCGGTGGTCTGTGAGCGGGCTTTGGCCAAATATGCCGCCCAGATCGGTCTGGGGGATTATCTGTACCTTGGCCACGGGGAGGATATCAATCACGGACGCGAGCGCGCGTCCATCACCTCCGACGCTTTTGAGGCCGTTCTGGCCGCCATGTATATCGATTCCGGCAGCCTGGATACCGTGCGGAAATTCTTACTCCCCTTTGTGAAAGAGGAGATCGAAAGCATCCGCGAAACCTCGTCCTTTGTGGATTACAAAACCGCTTTGCAGCAGATCGTGCAGCAGGTGGAGGGCGAGATTCTGGAGTATGTTCTGGTGGGCGAAAGCGGACCGGATCACTGCAAGACCTTCGTAATGGAAGCACGGCTGAACAGCAACGTCATCGGCCGCGGATCCGCCCATTCCAAACGGGAAGCGGAGCAGCTGGCCGCCAAAGAGGCCCTGGTGCTTTTCGGCCACGGAGGCCAGAGCCAGAAATGAAAAAACACGCAAATATTCCGATATTTGTCGTTCATATGGGATGCCCGAATCAGTGCGTGTTCTGCAACCAGCGTCTGATCTCGGGCACATCTTCTTTTTCCGCGGGATGTGTTCGACAGCAGATCGAACAGGCTGTCTGTACCCTGGCCGGATCGGGCCGCCGGGCGGAGATCGCCTTTTTCGGCGGATCCTTTACGGGGATTGAGCGGTCCTTGATGATCGAACTCCTGAATATCGCTCAGGAGTATGTGGATCGCGGCGTTGTGCAGGGCATCCGTATGTCTACCCGCCCGGATTACATCGACGAGGAGATCCTTTCTATCCTTTCCCGCTATACGGTGTCCGCCGTGGAGTTGGGTGTCCAAAGTATGTCGGACGCCGTGCTTCGCATCACACGGCGGGGACATACCGTCGAGGATACATACCGTGCCTGTCGCCTTTTGCGGGAGGCGGGGATTCCCTTCGTCGGCCAAATGATGATTGGCCTGCCCGGCGCATCCCCGGAGGATGAAATCCACTGTGCCCGAAAGATCGCCGCCATGGGCGCCTGCGCCTATCGGGTGTATCCCACCATCGTGTTCCGCGGTACAGAATTGGCAGAAATGCACGAACGCGGTGAATACCGCCCCCTGTCCGTGGAGGAAGCGGTGGCACGCATGAGTGCTGTCATGGAGATTCTGGAGGAAAAGGACGTATATTGCCTGCGGGCAGGCCTGTGCGAGTCCGATAACCTGCACGATCCCGACTCTTTCTGTGCCGGTCCCAATCATCCCGCCATCGGCGAGTTGGCGCGAGGGGATTTGATGCGTCGATATATGGCGCGTGCCTGCGAGGCGGAGATGACAAAAGGAACCATGCTGCAGGGTGAGCGCGTCACATTTTTTGTTCCCGTGGGAAAAGCATCCGCCGCCGCAGGACAGCACCGCGGAAATCTGTTGTATCTGCGTGCCAAATATGGCATAAAATCTGTAAAAATCATTGAAAAACCGGAACAGATAGGGTATAATATAAAAATGGATGTTTGCTTATTACGCGAAAAAAGAGGAGGTGAGATACCATGCGTTTGAAATCCTTGGAATTGCACGGATTTAAATCCTTCCCCAACAAAACCGTCATCCGCTTCGATGAAGGCGCCACAGTCATTGTGGGTCCCAACGGAAGCGGTAAGTCCAACATTACCGATGCCATGCGATGGGTGCTGGGTGAGTTGTCCAGTAAGAATATCCGCGGCAGCAAGATGGAGGATGTCATCTTCGTCGGCGCGGACGGATACCGTCCCATGGGTTTTGCCGAAGTATCTGTCACCTTTGACAATACGGATGCGGAAAGCCGCATCGACTCCCCCTACGATGAGATCACGGTCACCCGCCGCTATTACCGCGCCGGGGAAAGTGAGTATTACATCAACCGCAAGGCGGTACGTCTGCGCGATATCCATGAGCTGTTCATGAACACGGGTATCGGCCGGGAGGGCTATTCCATTATCGGCCAGGGACGAATCGCAGAGATCGTTTCCAAAAAGAGCGATGAGCGCCGCGGCATCTTTGACGAAACGGCAGGCATTGCCAAGTACCGTTTCAAGAAGCAGGAAGCACAGAAAAAATTGGATGCCACCGAGACCAATATGCTCCGCGTGGCGGATATCCTCACGGAATTGGAGTCCCGTGTCGGTCCCCTGGAACGACAGTCCCGCAAGGCGAGAGAATACCTGGAGCTGTTCGCGCAGAAGAAAGAGATCGATGTGGCACTCTGGCTGTACGATATGGACGTCATGCATCGGGACGAGGAAAAAACCAAGGCGGACTGCGCTTTGTCCCGCCACGAGTTGGAAATTATCCAGGATACGGAGGATCAGCTGCAGTCGCAGAGTGACCGTTTGTTTGATATCTCTCAGGATACCAAGCAGGAGGCCGCCCGTCTGTACGAAAAGATCCGTTCCACCACGGATGAAAGCCGCGCGGCAGAGAACGAGTACCGGGTGCTGGAAACCAATGTGATCCATAAGGATGCGGAAATCGCCGCCTGCGAAGAGGATCGACGCCGTAAGGAATCCGATCTGAGACGGGCGCAGGAGACGTTGGCCGCGCACAACGCCCGGTACGACAGTATTACCGATACGCTGAAGGAGACCGAAGAAAATCTTCGTCAGCGGCTGGCCGCCCGTGAGGAAGTTCTCGCGGAATATCGCGGCAAGGAAACAATCCTTGAGGAAATGCTCTCCGAGCAAAAGCAGCATGAGGACGCCCTCCTGGATCTGAAGGTGCGCCTGAATGTGTTGAAGAATACTATATCCAGCCAGAACGAGCGGTCCTCCGAACTCAGGGCGGACATCAGCAAGTACGAAACGGAGTTGAATGCCATCGCCGGCCAGATCGCCGATCTGGAGGAGTCCGTGGGCCAGTATACGGATACCACCCGTGCATCCCGCGAAACGGCGGAGACGTTGGAAACCAAACTGACCGCTATGCGGGAGGAGGAAACCAATCTCAGCCGGGAACTCAGCACCGTAGGTGCGCAGAAAGAGGCTCTGGACAGCCGCATTTCCGCCCTCCGCAATATGCTGGATCATTTTGAAGGATACAGCAACAGCGTTCGCTTTATCATGAAGGAAGCGGGAGAGGGCCGCCTACGCGGCATCCACGGCCCCGTTTCCCACCTGATCTCCGTAAAGCCGGAGTATACCGTGGCGCTGGAAACCGCCATCGGTGCCGCCATGCAGAATATCGTGGTGGACGATGAGGCGGCGGCCAAAGCGGCCATCTATTCTTTGAAGAATTCGGGTGTGGGACGCGCCACGTTCTATCCCCTTACCTCGGTGAAGGCACAGACCCGCAGCCGCGATACCGAGGCCGCATCCAACCATCCGGGATTCATCGGCTTTGCCGATGCACTGGTCAGCTGTGATGCCAAATACAGCGGCGTCATCGGCTCCATTCTGAACCGTGTGGCGGTGTTCGATACGCTGGATCATGCCACCGTGATGGCGCGCGCCCTGGGATGGCGTGTCCGCGCCGTTACCCTGGACGGTCAGCAGATCAATACAGGCGGTTCCTTCACCGGCGGTGCCGCCCGTCGGGACAGCGGTATGCTGACCCGCACCTCCCAGATTGAAACGCTGACCGCCGAGCGGGATGCGCTGGCCAAGAAGTGGGATGCGTCCTCCGCCAAGCTGGAGGAGATCCGACAGACGATCGCGCGCATGTCCGCTGATATTGCCGCCGAGCAGGATAAGGCGAAACTGATTGATACCCTGGCTCGGGCCGATCAGGCTCAGCTGGATGAACTCACCGCCCGCCGCGGCGTCATTGAGAATCTCATGCAGCAGCTGTGCGATGACCAGAGCAAACTCAGCGAGTTGGGTCAGCGCGGCGATTCCGATGTGCAGAATCTGGAGGGCGAATGCGAGCGGGAAAGCGGGGAGATTGCCCGCATTGCCGCCGCCCGTGCCGATGTGGATATCGAGCGCGGCGCGCTGAGCGACCGGCTGGATGAGTTGGCCGCGGAGATCTCCGATGTGCAGATCCGCATCGCGGAGATGGGCAAGGATCAGGAAACGGAAACCCGTGCTATCTTGGACACCTCCGTCCAGATCGAAAATCTTAAAAACGAGATCGCGCTCTGCCTGGAAAAGATGGAATCCCTCCGGGAGGATGGGGCATCCATGCGTCGGGAAATTGAAGTGAAGCACGCTCAGTCCAAAACGCTGGAAGAATCCCTCAAGGAAATGGATGCGGAACGGGCATCCCTTGAGGCCGGCAGTATGGAGTATGAGAAAAAACTGAACGAACTCCGTATCCGCCTGAAGGAGATCACCTCCAAGAAGGAGCTGCTGATCTCCGCCAACGCGAAAAACGAGAATAAATATCAGCAGATCTGCTCCGACATCGAGAAGATGACCCAGCGGCTGTGGGATGAGTACGAACTGACGCCTACCACGGCGGCCGAGTTGTCTTATCCGCCGGTGGCGGCGGAAAATCGTGCGTCCACCCATGCCCGGCTGAACGAGCTGAAAAACCAGATCAAGGCATTGGGGCACGTCAATGTGGCCGCTATCGACGAGTATACCGAAGTCAAAGAACGGTACGATTTCGTCAGCGTGCAGATGAACGATCTGAATACCTCCAAGGAGGAACTGCTGGGTATCATCGGCCAGATCGATGAGGAAATGACCCGCATGTTCACCGAGGCCTTTGAGAAGATCAACGACAACTTTGGACGGGTGTTCAAGGAACTGTTCGGCGGCGGCGAGGCACATCTGTCCCTCACCGATCCCGAAAATCCGCTGACGTCCGGCATCGAAATCAGTGCCGCCCCGCCCGGAAAGATCATCAAGAATCTCTCGCTGCTCTCCGGCGGCGAGCAGTCCGTTATCGCCATCGCTTTGCTCTTTGCGCTGGTGCGCGTCAATCCGTCGCCCTTCTGCATCTTTGACGAGATCGAGGCGGCGCTGGACGAGGTCAATGTACAGCGGGTGGCGCAGTATGTGAAGCGGGTTTCGGATAACATGCAGATCATCATGATCACCCACCGCCGCGGTACCATGGAGATAGCGGATACGCTGTATGGTGTTACCATGCCCAATCACGGCGTATCGAAGGTGTTTACGCTGGATGTTGCCTCCATGTCCGACGAGGACTTTGAGCAGGCGCTTTGACATAAAAACATAAGGGGAATGTACATGGGCTTTTTTGATAAGTTGAAAAACGGACTCACCAAAACGAAAAATGCGTTTTTCGGACAGGTGAACGACGTTCTGAAATCCTTCCGCCGGGTAGATGAGGATCTGCTGGAGGAGTTGGAAGAGCTTTTGATTTGCGCCGATATGGGCGCGGAAACCGCCATGTCCGTCGTGGACGAACTGCGGGAGAAAATCAAGGAGGACAAAATCACCGAGGCAGACGAAGTCAAAGATGCCCTGAAGGGGATCCTGCGGGATCACATCGGCGAGGGCGAGAGCCTTCGTCTGGAAACCACTCCGTCGGTGATTCTGGTCATCGGTGTCAATGGCGTGGGCAAGACTACGTCCATCGGCAAAATTGCCGCTCATCTGAAAAGGGAAGGCAAGAAAGTCATTGTGGCCGCGGCGGATACCTTCCGTGCCGCTGCCATCGATCAGTTGGCCGTCTGGTGTGACCGTGCCGGCGTGGATCTGATTCGCCAGAACGAGGGCGGCGATCCTGCGGCGGTGGTGTTTGACGCGGCCGGTGCCGCCAAAAAGCGGGGGGCCGATGTGCTGATCATTGATACGGCCGGCCGTCTGCATAACAAAAAGAATCTCATGGATGAGCTTGCCAAGATCGACCGCGTGATCCGTCGGGAATTGCCCGGCGTGTCCAGGGAGACCCTGCTGGTGCTGGATTCCACCACGGGACAGAACGCGGTGATCCAGGCCAAGGAATTTATGCATGCGGCCGAGATCACGGGTTTGATTCTGACCAAACTGGATGGAACCGCCAAGGGCGGTGCTGTGTTCTCCATCAAGAAAATGCTGGGCATCCCGGTGAAGTTCATCGGCGTGGGCGAGCAGATGGAGGATATGCAGCCCTTTGATTCCACTATGTTCGTGGATGCACTGTTTGACGGGGACGAGGAGAATTGAGCGTGAAAATCGTACTTGCTTCCAGAAATGCCAAAAAAATCAGAGAACTGGAAACATTGCTGGCCGAAAATACGTCTATGCATATAGAAGTGCTGTCCCTCGATGATATCGGTTATACCGATGAGATCGTTGAGGACGGGGCATCCTTTGAGGAAAACGCGTGGATCAAAGCATCCGTGCCCGCCGCTCTGGGATATATCGGCATCGCCGACGATTCCGGATTGACGGTGGATGCGCTCCGTGGTGCCCCCGGCATTTATTCCGCCCGCTATGCGGGGGAGGAGGCGAATGACGCGGTCAATAACCAAAAACTTCTGACCGAGATGAAGGATGTCCCCGATGCGGATCGGGGAGCGGCTTTCGTGTCCGTGGTTGCCTGCGTGTTTCCCCGGGGATATGATGTGACAATCCCCGAGGAATGGCGTGTCACCAAGGATGGCCGGGACGGATTTACCGTGCGCGGCGAGTGCCGCGGAACGATTCTCCGCGAGGGACGGGGATGCGACGGCTTCGGCTACGATCCGCTGTTTTATGTGGAGAAAAAGAAGCAAACCTTTGCGGAACTTTCCCCCGATGCGAAAAACGCCATCAGTCATCGCGGCCGGGCCATGCGATCCTTCATGGATGCCTTTTTGAGTTTGTTTTGTGAGAATTGAGGACGAATTATGCTGAGTAGTAAACAAAGAGCCTTTCTGCGCTCTATGGCCAATACCATGGATCCCATCATGCAGGTGGGCAAGGGCGGAATCGCTGAGGAGTTAATCACTTCTGTAGACAGTGCGCTGGAAGCCAGAGAACTGATCAAAATGTCTGCCCTCGAAACCGCGCCCGTCACCGCCCGCGAGGCGGCGGATGAGTTGGCAGAGGCGACGGGAGCCGATGTGGTGGCCGTTGTGGGCCGCCGGTTTGTTCTGTATCGCCCCTCCAAGAAGAAAAAGAAAATCGAACTCCCCAAATGAGAGGTCAAACACAGCGTCTGGGGATCTACGGCGGCACTTTTTCGCCGCCCCATAATGGGCATGTGCATGCCGCAATGGCGTTTCTTCGCCAGGCAGAACTGGATCAGCTTCTGGTGATGCCCGCCGCCATCCCTCCCCATAAGCGGATGGGCGGATGCGAGGACCCCTATGTGCGTCTGGCCATGACCCAGGCCGCTTTTGCTGATATGGATCCGCGGATCACCGTGTCCGATTTCGAGATTGCCAAAGCGGGGATCAGCTACACCAGCGAAACCCTCGCCCACTTCCGCGAAACCACGGAGGCGGAGTTGTGGCTGCTGTGCGGCACGGATATGTTTCTGACGCTGGACCGATGGCATTGCCCGGAGCAGATTTTTTCGCTGTCCACCATTGCCTGTATGCTGCGGGAATCGGATGAGGATGCCCGTCTTGCGGTGCAAGCTAAGGCAGCGGAGTACGAGAGGCGCTTCGGCGCACGGATTTTCCCCATCACAGAAGAACCGTTTCCTGTTTCCTCCACGGAGATCCGTGAGCGGATCCGGCAGGGCAGGGATGTGTCTGGACTTGTGCCGGATGGGGTATGTCGCACGATCTGCGCGAATAAATTGTATAAAGAATAAGGATTGTTTCCATGGAAATTTCGATGACTGCCGATGGATTGAGCGCACTGCGAGAGCGCATCAAACCCTATCTCAAGGAGAAGCGGTATCAGCATACCCTTGAGGTGGAGGAAGAGGCCGCCCGCATCGGTGCGGTATATCTTCCCGCCAAAATCGGAAAACTGCGGATTGCCGCGCTTTTGCACGATATCACCAAACGTGCCTCCTTCGAAAAACAGTTGCAATACTGCGAAGAGTTTGGTATAATGGTAAAAGCGCAGGATATTTCCTCTCCCAAAGTGTTTCACGCCATGACAGCGGAAGCGCTGGCCCGTCGGGAGTTCGCCGATGCGGTGGATGAGGAGATCCTCACCGGTATCCGCTGGCATACCACCGGATGCGATCAGATGAGTCTGTTTTCCGCCATCATCTATCTGGCGGATTATATTGAACCCAGCCGCACGTTTGACGATTGTGTGGCACTTCGTGAATATTTCTGGGGCGGAATGCCCGACGCCGAGGATACCCTCGGTCAAACGATCCATTTCTGCAAGACTATGGTGCTCTCCTTTGATCTGACCATGCAGAATCTGATCAAAGACGGCGAGACGATCTGTACGGATACGGTCCTCGCCCGCAATTGTTTCCTCGACAGGCTGGACAGTTTGTCGCAAGCCTGATTTAAAACAGGGAGAAATGCTGCCTCCGGGCAGTTTGTATAAATATTATGAAAAAGAGAAAGAGTACGTATCGTGCGGCAACGCAGTCAACGCTCATCGTGGTGATCGTTGTCCTTGCTTTGATCATTGTCGCTATGGCGGCAACGGTGGTGTGGCTGTATAAGCCTGCGTCCAATCCAAATGCAGATCTTCCGTTCTCCACCGATCCCGTGGATCCGCCGAGCACCGGCGATCATCCCGACCTCCCGCCCGATACGGAGGATCCGGCGGATACGGATAAAAGCGATACACCTCCCGCCTATATTCCCCGGGAGGAAGTGTATAATTTCCTCCTGATCGGTCATGACCGCGCCGCCAGCCTGGCGGATGTAATTATGCTGGCCAACTACGATGTGAAGTCGGGAAAAGTGGCCATCATGCAGATTCCCCGCGACACCTATTACGTGGGAGATTCCAGCAAAAATCAGCTGAATGTGCAGTACTCCGCCTATGTGAACCGCGCCCATTACAGAGGTGAGTCCAATCCCACCGCCGTGGCGGCGGATAAATTTGCCCGGATTCTGGAGCAGAATCTGTGCATCAAGATTCATTACACCGCTGTGATTGATCTGGACGGATTTGTCAATATCGTCAACGCCGTGGGCGGCGTGGATGTGTACGTCCCGGTGGACATGGACTACGAGGATCCCGTGCAGGATCTGTATATCCATTTGAAGAAGGGCCCGGCGCATCTGAACGGTGAGGATGCGGAAGGATTCATCCGCTTCCGCGAGGGCTTTGTGCAGGCGGATATCGGCCGCGTCAATGCCCAGAAGATCTTCATGACCGCCTTCATGGAAAAGGTGAAGAGTTCCATCAGCTTGACCAATCTGTCTGTGCTGAATACGCTGGTTAACGAAGTGATCAAGAATCTGACAACGGATATTCCCGCGGCGGATTTTGTGTACTTCGGCAAGAACGCCCTCAGCGTGGATTTCTCCCATATCAAGATGATGACAGTGCCCGGAGACTACGCTGGCGGATCGTACGTAATCAACCGCGCGGCCACATTGCAGGTCATCAACGATTATTTTAACATTTACAACACAGATATCAGCGATGCTATCTTTGATAAATCCCGGGTGTTCACCAACACGGAATCCGACGCCATCCACAAGGCCTATACGGCGGATAAGGCGGCGTTCCTCTATGAGTTCACTGCTGAGGAGATTCAGGACAGCTCCATCGATATTCCCACCAAAACAAAGAAGGATGGCGAGTGATCCCGCCGCCGAAAGGAAGTATATACATGGAAGAAAATAAAATCATCGACGCTCCCGCCACCGAGCAGCCGCCTCTCACCTCCGATGCCACGCCCGAGGAGATCGCCAAGTATGCGGTCACCGTGCTGGACAGCAAAAAAGCGCGGAACATCCGCCTGCTCCATACGGAAAAGCAGACGATTCTGGCGGATTACTTTGTGATCTGCAGCGGCACATCCAGCACGCAGATCCGTTCTCTGGCCGACGAGGTGGAGTACAAATTGTCGCTGTGCGGCATCACTCCGTCCCACACAGAGGGCAGAGGTAACGGCGGATGGGTGCTGATCGATTACGGCTGTGTGCTGGTGCACGTATTCAGCCGGGACGCCAGAGAGTTTTACAATCTGGAAAAGCTGTACGAGGGAACCAGCGAGCAGGATATCTCCGATCTGATTACGGAGGACTGAGGCACTTGCCATATAGTAAACTGTATGTGTGATACAGCTGGCAAGTGCGCGAGAATTTCCCTGACGGAAAATTCTCCAAGGTTCAGCTGAGGTTGCCGTATAGTAAACTGTAAACGTAACACAGCGGGCAAGGGCACTTGCCGTTGTCAAGTGCGCGAGAATTTCCCTGACGGAAAATTCTCCGAGGAACAGTTAATTAAACAGGACTAAGATTTTTTCAAATATACAGAGGAAACAGCATGAAGTACGATTTTAAGGCCATTGAACAAAAATGGCAGGACAGATGGGAAAACGAGGGCGTTTTCCACGCATCCGAGGATCACAGCAAGCCGAAATTCTACGGCCTTGTTGAGTTTCCCTATCCCAGCGGTGCCGGTATGCACGTGGGTCACATCAAGGCCTACTCCGGCCTGGAAGTAGTATCCCGCAAGAGACGGATGCAGGGGTACAACGTTTTGTTCCCCATTGGATTTGATGCATACGGTCTGCCCACGGAGAACTCCGCCATCAAGACGGGTATTCATCCCAGAGAACTGACCGACCGCAACATTGCGAAATTCACCAGCCAGCTGAAGCGAGTAGGCTTCTCCTTCGACTGGGACCGCGTAGTGGACACCACCGAGGAAAACTACTACAAGTGGACTCAGTGGATCTTCCGCCGTATGTTCGACGAAGGCCTGGTGTTCCGCGCAAAGACGCTGGTGAACTACTGCCCCCACTGTAAGGTAGTCCTCTCCAATGAGGATTCCCAGGGCGGTAAGTGCGATATCTGCCACAACGATATCGTACAGAAGTCCAAGGACGTATGGTATCTCCGCATCACCGAGTATGCGGACAAGCTGCTGGGCGGCCTCGACAAGGTGGACTATCTGCCCAACATCAAACTCCAGCAGGAAAACTGGATCGGCAAATCTGAGGGTGCTTTTGCCAACTTCCGCATCAGCGGCACCGACGATTTCCTCCGGATCTATACCACCCGTCCCGACACCATGTTCGGCGTAACCTTCATGGTTATCGCCCCCGAGCATCCCGTGATCGAGAAGTATCGCTCCCAGATTGCCAACATGGCCGATCTGGATGCCTATAAGGACGAGTGCGCCAAGAAGACCGAGTTCGAGCGTACCCAGCTGGTCAAGGATAAGACCGGTGTGCGCATCGAAGGCTTGACGGTGATCAATCCTGCCAACGGCAAGGAGATCCCCGTGTACATCTCCGACTACGTTATGATGGGCTACGGCACCGGTGCCATTATGGCCGTGCCCGCTCACGATGAGCGCGACTATGACTTCGCCAAGAAGTTCGGTATCGATATTATCGAAGTTATCCGCGGCGGCAATATTGAGGAAGCAGCCTACACCGGCGACGGTGAGATGGTCAATTCCGGTTTCCTCAACGGCATCGCTACCAAGGCGGAAGCCATTTCCAAGATGATTGGGTATCTTTCCGAGCAGGGAATCGGTGAGCGCGGCATCCAGTTCAAGATGAAGGACTGGGCGTTCAACCGCCAGAGATACTGGGGCGAGCCTATCCCGATCGTGCACTGTCCTGCCTGCGGCATGGTAGGCGTTCCCTATGAGGAATTGCCGCTCCGCCTGCCCAATATGGAGAACTTTGCACCCGGTGAGGGCGGTGAGAGCCCCCTGGCTAAGATCGAATCCTTTGTGAACTGCACTTGTCCCAAGTGCGGCGGCCCCGCCAAGCGGGAGACCGATACCATGCCCCAGTGGGCCGGATCTTCCTGGTACTTCCTCCGCTATACGGATCCGAAGAACGAGAAGGAATTCGCCTCCCAGGAGAATTTGAAATACTGGCTGCCCGTTGACTGGTACAACGGCGGTATGGAGCATGTAACCCGCCATCTGATCTACTCCCGTTTCTGGCATCGCTTCCTGTACGATATCGGGGAAGTGCCGGTGGACGAGCCCTATGCAAAGCGTACCGCACAGGGATTGATCCTCGGTCCCGACGGCGAGAAGATGTCCAAGTCCCGCGGTAATACCGTGGACCCCAACGACGTAGTGGATGAATACGGCGCGGACGTTCTCCGTGTGTACACCTTGTTTATGGGCGATTACGCCTCCGCCGCTCCCTGGAGTGAGAGCAGCGTAAAGGGATGCAAGCGCTTCCTGGAGCGCGTAGCCGGTCTGTCCGATCTGGTTTCCGGTAAGGGCGAGACCGAGGCCATCACTTCGCTGATCCATAAGACGGTGAAGAAGGTGTCCCAGGATATCGAGGACATGAAGTTCAACACCGCCATCGCCGCTATGATGTCGCTAATCAACAATATTTACGAGCATGGCTCCCTGACCGCCGATGAGTTGGGCGTGTTTGTCCGCCTGCTGTGCCCCTTCGCTCCCCATATCTGCGAGGAAATGTGGGAGGCACTGGGCCATAAGGGACTGTGTGCTACCGCCGACTGGCCGGAGTACGACGAGGCGAAGACCCAGGACGCGACGGTAGAGATCGCTGTGCAGATCTGCGGTAAGGTGAAGAGCACCATCCGCATCGCCGCCGATGCCAAGCAGGACGATGCCATCGCCGCCGCCAAGGCGGACGAGAAGATTGCCGCTCTGCTGGATGGCAAGACCATCGTCAAGGAAATCTACGTTCCCGGCAAAATTGTCAACATCGTAGCAAAATAATTTCTCGAAAAAATCTGCGCGAAACGGGAAATTGTTCTTGACAATCCGTTTTGATAGTAGTATAATACTTTAGAGATAATAACATCTCATGTTCCGTAATCGAAGGGAGGGATATGGATGGCAGAGATCAGAGTTAAAGAGAATGAATCACTGGACACCGCGCTTCGTCGTTTTAAGCGCGTATGTCAGAGATCCGGCATTCAGGCCGAGCTTCGTAAGAGAGAATGCTATGAGAAGCCCAGCGTAAAGAGAAAGAAGAAGTCGGAAGCGGCAAGAAAGCGTAAGTACAAATAATTACTGAGTTTTCCCGGGGAGGCATACGCCTCCCCGGTTCGCTTTTAAAAGACTCCCAATTACCTTTTGTGTTCCCATATGGAAGTGAACTCTGTTACGTAGGGCGGGGCCTTGGTCCCGCCGCCTGAAAGAGCCGAAATTGTACGAAACGGCGGGGCAAGCCCCCGCCCTACGGGTAATATGCCAATATTTGAAAAGCGGGAACACTTTGCCGAATTGGGAGTAAAAAAATAAAAAACGTGCGAAAACCGCACGGGGCTAAAGGACAGTTTTGTTGAGTTTACGGATACAGACAGAGGCTCCCTCCGGGAGGGAGCTGGCGCATCGACTTCGACGATGCGAGTTGGCATTCGCCAACTCGAAATGTCGCGGCGACTGAGGGATTGCTTTAGAGTGATTGTTGCTTTTTACAATCCCTCCGTCTCGCTTTGCGCGAGCCACCTCCCTTTACACAAGGGAGGCTTTTGTTTGCCTGCAAGTGCGCACTTACTTACCACAGAAAGTAATATAGCTAATAGAAAAGAGCCGATACGGAAATAAATCCATATCGGCTTTTTCTGTTTCATTACCACCTTGGTAACGTTATTCCTGCAAACGAGGCTATATAGTTTTAATATGTCTTACAACTTGTGTTTTTGCCATAAAATCTCCTAATCGTTTGCCTTTATTAACTAAAACAACAATCCCTTCTATTTGCACAATTACATATGTGATATTTCTTAAAATCAAACTGCCGAAAGATGCTTTGTCTCCCGTTTCGGAATTTTGAATCTTCAATCCGCATATCAGCTTGCCCAGACTCCGTCTTCCAAATAAGCAATCCTTAAACAAACAATAGATGACAAACCATAATAGTCCTAAAAGGAAACCGACAGAAGTGAACATTTTTATACTTGGATGGACAAAAAATTCAGGATTGCTTCCGGGACCGAAGAGCATCAGCGCCATAGCAACACCGAACATAATATTCCAGTCTATCACAAAGGCCAAGAATCTTCGAATGAGAAGTTTTATGTCCACGGTATCATCTCCTCTTATTAGTATTTACTATACAACAATTCCGTAAATATGCAATTGTTCCTTGCAATAAAATTGTTCTTTTGCACCCAAGGCGAATCGCACGGGAGTTTTGTTATTCAAAACAATTATTTCTCTTTCACAAACAGATCGTTGTACTGCTCGATCGCCTTGCGCACGATCTCGATAGCCTCCTCGGCACCCAGCGTTTCGTCCACGGCGGTCTGCTTGTTCTCCAAAGTCTTGTAAATGGCGAAGAAGTGGGACATCTCCGTATATGTATGCTTGGGCAGAGCGAAAATATCTCGGTATACGTTGTAGGTGGGATCGCTGAAGGGGATCGCGATGATCTTCTCATCGGCCCGTCCGTTGTCCAGCATCTTGATGGCGCCGATGGGGTAGCACCGTACCAGCGTGCTGGGATGAAGGGGCTCGGAGCACAGCACCAGAACATCCAGCGGATCGTAGTCATCCGCATAGGTGCGGGGGATCATACCGTAGTTGGCAGGGTAGTGAGTGGAAGTATGCAGCACCCGATCCAGCATGACAAGACCGGTTTCCTTGTCCAACTCATACTTGTTTTTGCTTCCCTTGGGGATCTCGATCAGTGCCATAAAGTCCGTAGGTGTAATTCGTTTCGGATCGATGTCGTGCCAGATGTTCATAGAATACTCCTTACTTGATCGCTTGTGGGTGGATATCCTTTTTACACATTTTACCACACATTGCCGTGAAAATCAAGTGCGAATACTGGGATTTCACAACAGCGTAAAATGATTCCTGCGGCTGTCGAGGATACCCTCCTTCCGCATTTTGCTGATCTCGGCGGACAATCCGCTCCGATCCACTTCCAGATAATCCGCCAGCTCCTGCCGGTCAAAGGGAATTTCAAAAGAATCGCTTCCCGCGTTTTTCGACTGCAGCACCAGATAGGCCAGCAGTTTTTCTCTGGTGGATCGCTTGGAGGTGATCTCGATCCGTTCGTGAAAACGAAGGCTTTTGGTGGCCAGATCCTTCATCAGATTGAATATCAGTGCCTGATGAAATCCGCAGTTGTTCTGACAGGTGTGGAGAACATGCGAACATTCGATCAGCATCACTTCGCATGGCTCGGTGGCGATCACGGATATGGGCAGACTGTTGCACTCTGCGCAGGCGAATGCCTCGGCGAAAATCTCCGACGGCTTTACGTCCGACAGGATGCTTCGATTGCCGTAGTAGTCCACCTGGATGATCTGCGCCGCACCGGACAGAACAATACCGATGTGCTTCGCCGGGGATCCCTCGGCGAAGATCGTATATTTTTTGTCAAATTCCGTGACCCGTGCCCCCAGGCACGTCAGCATACGCAGAAGATTGTCCTCGGCAATTCCGTGAAATAACGGGCATTTTTTCAAAATTTGCAAATATTTTTTCATAAAAAATCTCCGTTTGTTGAGAATTCAACAGAAATCCTGATTCCATTATACTATAATAGTCTCAACAAAGCAAGGAGGCGAGAACATGATTCGCAAAATTATTACGATAGATGAAGAAAAGTGCAACGGATGCGGTGCCTGTGCCGCCGCCTGCCACGAGGGCGCCATCGAGATGGTAAACGGAAAAGCCAAACTCACCCGCGAGGATTACTGCGACGGATTGGGCGATTGTCTGCCCGCCTGTCCCACCGGAGCCATCACCTTTGAGGAAAGGGAAGCGCCCGCTTATAATGAGGAAGCCGTCAAGCAGGCGAAAGCCCATGCCTGTGGCCCGCTCCCCTGCGGATGCCCCGGTACCAATGCCAAAGCCATCAAACGGGATACCGCCGTCCAGTCCCGGTCTGCCGCCGTTCCCAGCCAACTGTCCCAGTGGCCCTGCCAGATCAAACTGGTACCCCCGCACGCCCCCTATTTTGAGGATGCCCATCTGCTGATTGCCGCGGACTGCACCGCCTACGCCTATGGCGATTTCCATAACAAATTTATCCGCAACCGCATTACGCTGATCGGCTGTCCCAAGCTGGATGAAGGCGATTACGCCGAGAAACTGACGGCCATCATTCGCGATAACAACATAAAAAGCGTAACCATCGTCCGCATGGAAGTGCCCTGCTGCGGCGGGATCGAAAATGCCGCGAAACGGGCCCTGCAGGCGAGCGGGAAGTTCATTCCGTGGAGTGTGGTAACCATCTCCACCGATGGAAAAATTCTTGAATAAACCACTGGAAATTGTTGCATATTTAGTATCAGTGTGATATAATCGATAGAAGAAACATTGGGAGGAAATCACAATGCACATTACAAAGGATATCCTATATATCGGCGTCAGCGATCATAAGATCGACCTGTTTGAAGGACAGTATGCGGTGCCGAATGGAATTTCCTATAATTCTTACGCGATCCTGGATGAAAAGATCGCCATTATGGATACGGTGGATGCCGGATTCACCCACGAGTGGCTGGATAATATTCAGAACACCTTGGGTACAAGAGTGCCGGATTACCTGATCGTTCAGCACATGGAGCCGGATCATGCGGCCAATATCATGAATTTTGCCAAGGCATATCCGGAGGCGAAAATCGTGTCCTCCGCCAAAGCCTTTACCATGATGCAGAACTTCTTCGGAACGGACTTTGCGGATCGCCGCGTCGTGGTGGGAGAGGGAGATACCCTGACCCTTGGCAAGCACACCCTGGCTTTCGTGACCGCGCCCATGGTGCACTGGCCGGAGGTCATCGTTACCTACGACACCGCGGATAAAGTGCTGTTTTCCGCCGACGGATTCGGCAAATTCGGTGTGCCGGATGCGGATGAGCCGTGGGCGGACGAAGCCCGCCGGTATTTCATTGGTATCGTGGGCAAGTACGGTGCACAGGTGCAGGCGCTTCTGAAAAAGGCCGCCGCATTGGATATTGAGATCATCTGTCCCCTCCACGGTCCCGTGCTGACGGAGAATCTGGGATACTATCTGAATCTGTACAACACCTGGTCCTCCTATCAGCCGGAGGAAGAGGGAATCGTGATTGCGTACACCTCCGTGTACGGCAACACGAAAAAGGCCGTTGTGCAATTGGCAGAGAAACTGACCGCTAACGGATGCCCCAAGGTGGTTGTTCACGATCTGGCCCGGTGCGATATGTCGCTGGCAGTCAGCGATGCGTTCCGCTACAGCAAACTGGTGCTGGCAACCACCACCTACAACGCAGAAATCTTCCCGTTTATGCATACCTTTATCAATCACCTGACCGAGCGGAATTTCCAGAAACGCACCGTTGCCTTTATCGAAAACGGAAGCTGGGCGCCGATGGCGGCCAAGGTGATGCGGGGTATGTTTGAAAAGAGCAAGAATATCACCTTTGCGGATACCACCGTGCGGATTCTTTCTTCCCTGAATGAGGACAGCAAACAGCAGATGAAGGATCTCACGGAAGAGCTGTGCCGGGAATATCTGGCACAGCAGGATTCTACCGCCAATAAAAACGATCTGAGTGCACTGTTCAATATCGGCTACGGCCTGTATGTGATCACCTGCCACGACGGTAAGAAGGATAACGGATTGATCGTCAATACGGTGACGCAGGTAACCAACGCGCCCAATCGCATCGCCGTGGCGATCAATAAAGAAAATTATTCCCATCACGTTATCAAGCAGACGGGCAAAATGAATATCAACTGCCTGAGTACGGATGCTCCCTTCGCGGTGTTTGAGCAATTCGGCTTCAAGAGCGGACGGAATACGGATAAGTTTGAAAATTGCGAGCCGCTTCGCTCCGATAACGGTCTGGTGTTCCTGCCCCGGTATATCAATTCCTTTATGTCACTCAAGGTGGAGCAGTATGTGGATCTGGATACCCACGGTATGTTCATCTGCTCCGTGACGGAGGCGAGAGTGCTCACGGATAAGGAAACGATGACGTACACCTACTACCAGAACCATGTGAAACCCAAGCCCCAGACGGATGGGGTGAAGGGATACGTCTGCAAGGTGTGCGGATACGTTTACGAGGGTGACTCCTTGCCCGAGGATTTCGTATGTCCTCTCTGCAAACACGGCGCCGCCGATTTTGAGCCCATTCAATAATATTAAGAAAAATAATTTTTTTGGAGGATACTACTATGTGTGAGAACAAATTTTATGTATGCGAGCATTGCGGCAATATGGTGGGAATGATCCACGATGCAGGCGTGCCCATGATGTGCTGCGGCCAGAAGATGACCAAGCTGGAGCCCGGTGTGGTGGAAGCAAGCCATGAAAAGCACATCCCCGTTGTCACTCGCGAAGGCGATACGGTGAAGGTCAGCGTTGGTTCCGTTGCCCATCCCATGGCGGAAGAACACCACATCGCTTGGGTATATCTGCAGACCTGCCGCGGCGGCCAGAGAAAGTGCCTGAAGCCCGGTTGTGATCCTGTGGTTACCTTCGCTCTGTGCGATGAGACGCCGGTGGCGGTATACGCATACTGCAATCTCCACGGCCTGTGGAAAGCAGACGTGGAATAATCGGAGGTGTATATGGACAAAAAAGTACACGAACTTCTGAATAACCAGATCAATAAGGAATTCTATTCCGCTTATCTGTATCTGGAATTTTCCAACTACTTCAAGGCAAAAGGTCTGGACGGATTTGCCAATTGGTATATGATCCAGGCCCAGGAGGAGAGGGATCACGCACTGTTGTTCTATCAGTATCTGCAGAACAACAATATGCCTGTAACGCTGGAGGCAATCGATTCTCCCAAACGGGAATTTGCCGACAATATGGCAGTTCTTCAGGCAGGCCTTTCCCACGAGGAATATGTGACCTCCCTCATCCACGATATCTACGCAGCGGCTTACGAGGTGAAGGATTTCCGAGCCATGCAGTTCCTGGATTGGTTTGTCAAGGAGCAGGGCGAGGAAGAAACCAACGCCAACGATCTGATCACAAAACTGGAGTTGTTCGGCTCCGACCCTAAGAGTCTCTATATGCTCAACCAGGAATTGGGTACCCGTGTATACACAGCACCGTCTCTGGTACTGTGATTATTTGAATGAATTACAGAAAGGTGAAATTATCATGAAAAAATATGTTTGTGAAGCATGCGGCTGGGAATACGATGAGGCAAAGGGCGATCCCGATAACGGCATCGAGCCCGGCACCAAGTTTGAAGATTTGCCCGAGGATTTTGAGTGTCCTCTCTGCGGTGTAGGCAAGGATATGTTCACTGAGGCAGAATAAGTGAGGGTTCCACATGAAAGAGAATTATACGATCTGCAACTGCAAGAAAGTGACTTATTTTGATATTGCGGATGCGCTCCACAATCACGAAAAGTTTGACGATGTCCTCAAGGCTTTTGAGGACGTGCAGAAAGTGACCCATTGCTCCACCGGATGCGGCGGCTGTCACCAGAAGGTGCTGGACGTGATCTCGGAGATTTTGATGGGACAGGAAAGAGTATAAAACGGATGTATCCGTCTGCCGCGCGGCGGACGGATTTTCCTACATAAGGAGTAGATTATGGAGTTGGTACTCTTGACCGCTCTTGGTGTGGGCGGTGCAACAATTATCGGATCGCTGATCGGATTTGTGTTCAAGAAAGTATCCCATAAGTTTTCTGATATTGTTTTGTCTTTCGCGGCAGGCGTCATGTTGGCGGCGGCCGTCTTGGGATTAATCTTGCCCTCCCTCGATTACGGCGGAAAATACGGGATTCTGATCACAGTTGCCGGTATCTTTGCAGGTGCTTTGTGCCTGAATCTGATTGATAAACTGGTGCCCCATCTGCATAAACTGGTCGGGGCGGATTCGGAGACTCACAACAATGCGAATCTGAGCAAGGTTCTGCTGTTTGTTACCGCCATCGCGATCCACAATCTTCCCGAGGGAATCGCCGCCGGTGTAGGATTCGGATCGGGGGACGTGTCCCAGGCATTGATTATCGCCGGCGGTATCGCTTTGCAGAACATCCCGGAGGGCATGGTCATCATCGGGCCCATGCTGGCGGCCGGCGTTACGCCCGCCAGGACGTTTGTGTGCGCCATGATCACCGGACTGGTAGAAGTGGTCGGTACGCTGATCGGCTATTTCGCGGTCAGTATGGCATCGGCGATTCTGCCGTTTGCGCTGGCTTTTGCGGGCGGCACCATGCTGTATGTGATCAGCGACGAGATGATCCCGGAAACCCATGCCCATGGCAGTGAGCGGGGGGCAACATATGCGCTTCTTGTGGGATTCTGCGTCATGCTTGTGACGGATGTGCTTTTGGGATGAGAAAAAATAGAAAAAACGTGCGGTGGATGCCGCACGTTTTTGGTTCACTGGCTGCGGTGCACAATTGCGAAAATATATGGCATATAATAATGTAAAATCATAGCAAAAATGTTGACAAATGCCGCGGAAAGTGGTATAGTAGTACCATGGTATTCGTGTACAATTTTTCAGTGGTTTTCGGAGGTACAAAGTGAAACGTATATTGTCAGTTTTATTAACAGTTGCTCTGCTTTTCTCGAGCATTCCCATGGTGATTATGGCGGATACGCCCAATGATTTCCAGGCGAATTTCAACGTGGATGCGTTGGATGAAAAGTGGAATACGAAAGAGGACGGAAGCGGTGACACCTGTGATACCGTCCGCCTGGATTTCCAGGTAAAAGGAACCAACCTGAGCCGAAATCAGGGTGCATGGGTTGCCATTGACCTGACGCAGCTTGTTTGGGTAGACTATACGGAAGATGGTTATACCATTTTTGATGCGGAAGATATCACCATCGTTCCCGGCGCAACGGCCGTAAAGTTTTTTGAGGGCGATGAGCCGTATTACTACGATCTGAAAGATCCGGTCAAGTCCGGCCGTAACACGGTTGATATGTGGAACATCGGAGATACTGCACCTATCCTGGTGGCAGTCAGTGCTGATAACGAAACCATGTATCTGTGTCCTCAGCCGTCCCAGTCCTATGAAGTAACTTACGAAACGCTTACTACGATTGTGTCTTTCCGTCTAGCGGTACATCCCGGCGTGGAGTTGACCTCCGATGCCGTTCGCTTGATCAACGCCGAGGAAAGAGCATATTTGAACCAGTCCTTCATCGTTCTGATGGCGGATGCAACCAATTCGTTCGGTTACGGTTTTGCTCCCGATAAAGTGACGGGCGTTGCCCCTGCGGATACGCTCGTTATCCCCGACGCGTTCACCGGTACAGCCGGTATCACCGGCCAGCCCACGGTTGAGCCTGTGGATGCTGTGAAGCCGGTAATTGATGTTGATCCCGCCGGTGCGTCCTACATTGTCGGCACAGCGGCAACTCCTCTGACGGTATCCGCAACGGTTACCGACGGCGGTACACTTACATACGAGTGGTTCAAGAACGACACAAACAGCAATGAAAACGGAACCTCCGTAGGTACAGGCGCAGCATATACCCCTGCCACTGATGTGATTGGCGAAACCTACTACTACGTAGTTGTTACGAATACTAACGAAACTGCAACCGGCGCCAAGACTGCAACTACCACCAGCGTCGCCGCGAAAATCACCGTAACCGCAGATCCGGATCTGGAGGCTCTCGCTGCTGCGAAGCAGACTCTGGAAACCACGGGTATCGGCAGTGTGAATCAGAAGGAATGCCCGAGCGAGGACGATATCAAGGCGTATATCGTATCTCAGCTCCGCGGCCTTGTTCCCGGTTTTGAACTCACTGTCAATACGGTGAAGTATACACCTTCTGTCCCCGGAACATCTGCGGCCCCCATGGGCACTAACGGAGAATACCAGTACACTGTAACCATCGCAAAGAATGGCAAGATAACGACGACTGCTGCGTTGAAAGCAGATGTTCTTGCTGTTGTATACGAAGGTATTACCGATGAGCAGGCAATCGCCGCCGCGGAATCCGCACTGAAAGCAATCACCTGGGCAGAAATCGCACAGGCCGTTGCCAATACCCAGGATGCCGTACAGGCAAAACTTCTGGAGCAGGCGAAAGCCGCAGTCAATAACGCAAACGTAACTGTAACGGTAGACGTAACCGCGTTCAC
>JAZQFQ010000094.1:0-11802 GCA_045539595.1 Eubacteriales bacterium
CGCCATACCGACGATGGTTGCGATACAGGTCAGGATGTTCTTGCCGACAGTATAGTCGTGGGTGGGCATCATACCAATGACTACCAGGATACCAAGCCACAGGTAAGCGAAGGAGTTCAGCATGGTTACGATTCCGCCTTCGTTTGCTGCCAGGAAGTTGGTGCACAGGGTGGTGATGGTGATGATGATCGGCAGAGGAGTGAGGGCGTAGCAGGCTGCGGTGAAGATATCACCCATGGAGCCTTCGCCTTCGAACAGGGTAGTCAGACACCAGTTGGCAACAACCCACAGCAGCAGAGGAGCTACTACGGCGGTGATGGAGCCGAAGATGTCAGCATAGGAAGTACGAGGATTGAAGATATAACCCTTACCAATGGAGCTGTAGAAGTACGCTACGATGGTAATGATCAGAATAACGAAACCGGAGCGGATAGAACCGCGCTTTTCGTGCTTCAGGTCCCAGAAACCGTCGAAGGGATGGAAGATCAGGTGGAAGGGATACAGCATCTCTTCCTTCAGACTCTTGCGTCCCACCTTCAGCTGGGCCTTCTTATTGATCTTGCCGGCATAGCCGAAGAATTTACCGATCAGGACACATACGAGAACCACGCCGATGACCAGAACAACCAGCCACTTGGAGAGGATTCCCTTACGAACTTCCTTGAACGCGTTGGAGTAGTTGGTGGTATCGAATGCGGCACGGTAGTATTCCATCGCCTCTTCGTAGTCACCGCTGCGGTACAGCGCCTTACCGATTCCGATATACGCTGCGTCGTAGTTGTTGTTACGCTTCAGGATCTCCGTCCAGTCGTCGATAGCCACGTCGTAAATACGGGCATTCTGGTGAGCCAGCGCATCAATCAGCAAGTCACCGTACTCGGTGCGGCGGTATACCGTGATGCAGTCCTTGCTCTTATCCAGAAGCAGGATCTTGGATCCCTGGTAAGCGATCGCCTCGATGTTCTCGATGTTACCGGTCTGGATACCCTTATCACCGAAGATGAAGAGGCAGGCACCGTCTTTATCGTAGGTATACACCTTGGAACGCTTTTCGTCGATGATGGACCAGGTTCCCTCAGGACCGACAGCCGCATCAATGATACGGGAAGCGCCGGTGATGGCATGCAGCGAAGAAGTGGCGGGGGCCACCTCACCGCCGGGGCCGAAGAAGCCGTTACGTCTCATAACGTCCGCGCCGGATGCATTCAACTTCTTAACAGAAGCATTTTCACCGCTCTTGTTCTGAATGGACTTCATCTGATCGGAATCGCTGGGCGCGTCGGTGGTGATGTAGATAAAGTTATCCTTATCGATGGTGATGTTGTTGTACTCCGTCGGGATGTAGGCGGAGCTCAACTCACGCTGTGCATCGGTCTGGAGGCTTCTCCAAAGGATCTCCATGGGAGAGATCTCAACCTTGGCAGCACCGATAAATCCGTGGAATCCGCCATCGTCACTCATAACGATGATACCCTGATAGGTAGTAGAAGAAACGACGAACAGACGACCGTAGGAGTCAACGGCAACCGCTACCGGCTTATAGATCGCGCCCTCGTCGAAGAGGTCGCTGACCGGCTGGGGGATCACCTTATGGAAGGAGCCGTCCAGGTTGAACATAACGATACGGTTGTTGTTGGAGTCACAAACGTAGATGTACTCGTCATTGACAAACACACCGGAAGGATCGGAGAAGCTGTCCGGAACACCGTGGGAGTTCACGAAGGTAGCGATCTCAAAGCGAACTTTCAGGTATTTGTCCAGGCAAATCACGCGCGCGTTTTTTGCATCCACCAGATACACGTTTTCATCGGGACCGACAAACAGATCGCGGGGATCGTCCAGAGCCTTGCTCAGGCCCATGTAGTTGGAATTCACCACCATATCCGGGACATAGGCCTCGGGGGAGTTCAGAACGAACTTGGTGGAAGAATATGTATAGGTTGCGTAGGGGGCTGCTGCGCCGACCACGGTGGTCAGCATCATCAGCAAAGCCAGGACGGTAAGCAGAACCTGTGATAATCTCTTCATTATTATTACCTCCTTAGTCCTTCATACCGCTGGAACCCATCGTCTCGATGATGTTACTCTGGGAGATAACGAATACGAGGATAGGAACCATCATCATAACCACCGTTGCGGCTGCGCTGGCGCCTGCACGGGCAACACCGCCGGCGGTGATCTGGCCGATTGCGTAGTTCAGTGTCTTCAGCTCTTCGCTGTACACATAGGGGGATGCGCCTGCGTTCCACAGACCCTGGAAGCAGTAGATGATCAGGGTCAGCCATGCGGGCTTAACCATAGGCATGGCGATGGTCCAGAACGTCTTCATCTCGGATGCGCCATCCAGACGGGCACTTTCCAGAACCGCGGAGGACACGTTGGAGTCCATGAACTGCTTCATCAGATACAGACCCAAGGTAGAGCCGAAGGCGGGGATAATGATCGCCCAATAGGTATCGACCCAGCCCAGAATGGACATGGTGATGAAGTTAGCGATGCTGGTAACCGTAGAGGAGAACATCAGCGCGGTACGGATCAGCTTGAACATCCATTTGTGGCCCGGGAAGGGGATCTTAGCCAATGCGTAGGCGGCCATGGAAGAAAGCATCAGGTTACCGAATGTACCGACCACGGAGATGAACACCGTATTGAAGATGTAGCGGGAGAAGGGCACCCAGGAGTCGCCCATCAGGCTGAACAAGCTCTTGAAGTTGCTCAGGGTGGGGGAAACCACATAGAAGCGAGGCGGGTAAATCCACAACTCAGCCATAGGCTTTACGGAGTTCATCAGGATGTACAGCATGGGGAGGAACATGAATGCGCCGAAAATGGTGAGGATAATACTGATCACGGTGTCGCCGCCGGCACTGCGGTTGAGGACAACGCGATGTTTTCTTGTTCTTAATTTCTTTGCCATATCACTGTCCCACCTTTGAAAGCAGTTTGGTTATCGCCATATTGGAACCGATCATCATCAGGAACAATACGAACGAAATGGCGGACGCATAACCGACTTCCCAACGAGTGTTCTGATATTCATTCAGGTGGTGAGAGATCGTATACGCAACGTAGTTAACGGACGGGTGACCAGCCAAGGTAGTTACGATACCGCCGAAGCTGAAGGCACCGGTGATGGAAAGCACCGCACCGAAGAGCAGCTGGGAATACATATTCGGCAGAGTTACGTACCAGAGTTCCTGCCAACGGTTCTTGATACCGTCCACGGCGGCGGCCTCAAACTGAGCCGTATCGATACCCTGCAGACCTGCGATAAAGGACAGGAAAGAGGTACCGAGGGAGGTCCACAGTGCAACTACGATACAGAGTCCCATAACGTATTTTTCGTTTTGGAACCATAGAATAGGAGCATCGATCAAACCCCAGGAAAGGAGTTTACCGTTGACCCAGCCGTAGGAGTCGCTGGCGAACAGCGTCTGCCAGATCAGGTATGCGTTACCGGAAATAGACGGTGCATAGAAGATCAGAGTAACGATGGCACGAATCTTAGGCGGGAGCTCGTTGATGAACCACGCAACCAGGAAGGAGAGGATATAGGATGCGGGACCAACGATAGCAGCGAAGACCAATGTATTCTTCAGAGCGGTGATCCAGAGATCATCGTCGAGGAACAAAGTAACGTAGTTATCGAGGAAGATAAATTTCGGAGTCTGCAGCATATTAAATGTTGTCAAACTCAGAAAGAGCGATGCAACGACCGGGATAACCGTAAAGATCAGGAAGATGATCATGAAGGGCGCGACCATGAAATAGGCAACTTTGTGCTGTTTCATCTGGAACCATGTCCACTGCGCCTTTGTCATCTCGGTACGTGTCGCAGTCTGTGAAGCGACTTTCTTTGACATTGCTTTTCTCCTTAATCAGAATTTTCGAGTCAGGTTTATTCGTACAGTTTGTATTCTGCCAGCGCATTGGCCGCATCACTCAGATAGATTGCGATCTGTGCCAGCGTTTCATCGTTTGCCGATCTTGCGAACTTCTCAGCCACACTTCTCATAGCTTCCACATCCTCGTTCTCCAAGGCTGCGGTGGCTGCCGCAATTTCCGCATCGTATCCGGTCAGTTCGGTCATCAGATCAACGGCCTGGCCCGTACGCTTTTCTGCCAGCGTCTGGCCGATCTCCAGAGTCTCATAGTCGAACTCGGTACGTTTACGATTGATTTCTTTATTGATCGTATTGATGTAATTAAGGAGCGAGTCTACAGGATCCAGCATCTTATTATATGCATCCAGGAAAGCAAATCCTGTATAACGATCGATGATGTAGCTGCCGGGGTACGCATGCTCAGCGCGGAGATTGTTCATCTGCAGCGCCAGGTTCTCGTACTCGCTGGAGGACCAGGGCAGCTCTTCCAGTGCCTCACGGTTGGCGGTTGCGTTCTTAGCCGCAGGACCCATAACGGCAACAAGCTCGTTGGAGTAGTCCACCTGGAAATCGCGGTCAACCCACCAGTCCATGAACTTCCATGCATTCTCGGTGTTCTCACAGCCCTTCATCATAACGATGGCGGCTACGCTGGAAGGAGATGCATTGTTGATATTGCCCGCCTCATCCTCGATACCGGGCAGCGGAACCATTTCCCACAAGCCGGCAATTTCGGTTGCGAAGAGGATCATCTGGTTGTATTCCGTGTAGGTCACAACGCCGATGGGCATTTCACCGGTCTTGAAACGGTTTGCAAAGCTGTATGTGTAAGGCAGGGAGTACTGTGTAAACATGTTACACATATCCTCGAAGGATTCCAGAACCAGGTTGGAGTCCAGATTGACTCTCATACCGTCGTCCACCCAGAGGCGGCCGCCCATCTGATACATGAACAGCGCGTAGGCATTCGGCAGACCGATCTGCATGTTATTGAACTGCAGAACGGGAACCATGGCCATCAATTCGTCCCAGGTCTTGGGAACTTCCAGACCCAGATCGGCCAGGATATCCTTACGGTAGAACATCATCCAGAAGGTCTGTGTCTCGGGCAGACCGTAGGTCTTTCCGTACAGAGTCAGCGGAATGATAGCTGCCTCGGTGAAGCGATCACACACTTCATCGAATGTATCGAAATCGTTCAGAGGAAGAACCGCACCACGGATAGCGTACTGGATCGGATCGGCGCCGTCAAGGGCAACGTCCGGACCAACACCTGCCAGAACGGAAGGAAGAAGAGTACCGCTGGCAACCAGTTTCAGATCAACGCCGATGCCGCTTTCGGGAGTGAACTTATCGTCCACCAGATTACGCATGATGATGGCCTGGTCACGGCCGGTAACCATCCATGCGGTGATGGCGTCGCCGCCCTGCTCTTCGCCGCCCAGAGTGTTATAGTCCGCGAAGAAGCTTCCGAAGAACATCTTCAATTCGTGCCAGATGCTCTGAAGGAAGTTGGCCTTTGCCTTCGGGAGTTCTGCGGATGCGCCCTGAATCTGGATGAAGTCCAGTTCCAGAGACTGATTGGATACATTGGTCAGCCATGTACCCATGGTACCCACGTTATCCTTCAGCGTCTTCAGGTTACGGGCAATCTGATCCTCGTCCGTACCCATCTTCTCCAGAAGAACCGCTACCTGCTCCAGAGTACCGGTGTACTGGCTCTTACCGCCGTTCACGCCTGCCATGTAGTCAATGATCTCGTACAGATTCATGCTCTCGAGAATCATGGCCTCGATGGTGTCGGGCATAACGCGGGTGAAGCCGTAGTCACGGTACCGGTCGGGGGTAACGCCGGTCAGCTTCATGATCTGCAGATAGGCATCGTCGATGGTGGAAAGGGACTCGGATACGCGGCGAACGATATCGCCCATATCGCCAAGAGTTACCTCCAGGCGCAGGGTGTGATCACCGGGCTCCAGATAGAACTGGAAGCCGCCCTTGTCCGTACCGTCGTTCAGCGGGCCAACCTGCCAGTCGGTATTGAAGTCGAAGCGGAGGTAGTTACACTCCTCAAAAGGAACCTCGCCGTCGATGGTCAGTTTACGGGACACGTACAGACCGCTCAATTCAGACTGCTTGAAGCGCAGATTGATGGTATACAGACCGGCATTCTCCACGTGGAAGTTGTACTCAATCCACTGGCCGGCCGTCTGCCACTTTTCGCTGCCGATGGTATTACGCATGATCTTGGTAGCATGCTGAGGCTCCGTGATAGCGGAAGTTCTGTCATAGATCGGGTAGATCGTATATTCAGAAACATACGACGGCAGCTCCGCATCCAGGTGGATTACGTCGGTACCTTCGGTGTAGCCCTTCTTTGCATACTCTTCCAGTTTCTCCTCGTATGTGGGCAGATCCTCATACGGGTAGAGGCGGATGGAGGAGATGATAACATCCTCACGGACACCTTCCAGAGAAATGGTATTATCGCCCTTCTCAAAATAGAATTCGAAGGGGTTAGCGTAATATGTACTGGCATCTGCCACGGCATACTTCGTCCACTTCTGTACCAGAGAGGTAGCAGGACGCAGTTCACTTCCCGTGGAATCCAGCTTAAAGCGGCCGCTTTCCGTATCGTAAGCGTGCTCCCAAGTCTTTGTCAGATTGAGATAACGCGCCTCTTTGAAAGGAACCTTGTCATTGATATAGAACATACGCTCAATGGAGTTGGTCTTGGTAGACTCCGAGCAATATTCGATTTCAACGGCATAAAGACCTGTTTGGGGAATCGAAACAGGCCAAGTCACTTTACCCGTATCATCAATATACAGGCAGTTCTTTCTTGTTTCACCAAACGCATCAGATACGCTGGCGCGCACCTCTACTTTTGCATCGGTAGTGTCAGCAATGTATTTGGCTACATCCACTTTCACTTCGGTGCCGCGGACAGCATCGGTATGCTTTTCCCGATATTCCGCATAAGAAATTGCGTTCAGGGACTCACTGATTTCTTTCAGTGTCGTTGTGTGGAGACTGCTCTGCTCATCATTTTCCGCTGCATAGGCGGGAACAAGACAGCCTGCCAGCATCACAAGCGACAAAAAGAAAGCCATCAGTCTTCTCGTGGGGTTTCTTCTCATAGAACCTTCCTCCTGCTTGTTTTCGATTCGGCGTCAGATAAGGACCCGGAATCGCCGAATCATCAGCTCCGGGTAATGCTGTTACCGATGCAGACACTGCCGTCTTCTTATAATAAATAGGAAGGAAGCGTGACTGCCGCGGTATTTTTAGGGGCATTTCCGTGGTGAATCCCGGATTTGCCGCCAAAAATAATGGAGAATACAAAGATTCACCATATATTTATATGTAAATATAATAGCATACAAGCCCTCAAAAGTCAAGCGGACATCCGCCGCGGATGCCGTCTCCGAAGCCACGGCCGGACCGCCTTTCGAGCGCACGGAAAATTTGTTGGTTTTGCCATATCTCTCGCCCGGTCACGAAAGATTTTTCGGCACAGAAAATAGTAAATTTCATTTACACATTCTGGTTTTCACCGGCATATACATCGGCAAATCCCACGGGTTTTGTCCCTACATTTTGTTGTTCTGTATCCAGTGAGCGAGATGGGTAAATGTTTTTTACTCGTTCTGCTGTGTTCGCAGCGCAAAAAAACCATCTCATTGCCCCTGATTGCAAAAAAACAAGATTGGCATTTTGCACAAAAAAACGGCAGTTTTTTCTACACCTGTACAATCTGCACAATTTTTTAAAAACCACCAAAAATTATCCATTTATTGTCAAATTGTTACCAGATTACACCTTCTATTACCGTTTATTACCTTTTTCTTTGAACAACTCGTGAGCAGACCGTCTACGATTTGTGAACATGTCCTGAACCGTTTGCGCGCCCGCCGCCATCTTATGACCACAACGTAACGGGATTATTTACAAAAAAAGCACAGCCGCGGGAAAGCCCGGGCTGTGCTTCATTTTAACGATTCTGCCGATCAATGATCGCCATGGGCCGCCAGATGGCAGCAGCCTTCCTCGGTGCACTCCAGAAGTTTGGCATCGAAGGGGATGTTGTTCCGCTTATAGTAATCCGCTACCGCAGACTTCACGGCCTCCTCGGCCAGAACGGAGCAATGGATCTTGACAGCCGGCAGGCCGTCCAGAGCCTCCACCACTGCCTTATTGGTCAGTTTCAGCGCCTCCTCGATGGTTTTTCCTTTGATCAATTCCGTTGCCATGGAAGATGTGGCGATGGCCGCGCCGCAGCCGAAGGTCTTGAACTTGCAGTCCACGATCACGCCGTCCTCAATCTTCAGAAACATCTTCATGATGTCGCCGCACTTCGGATTGCCTACGGTACCCACACCGTCTGCATCCGGAATTTCACCCACATTGCGGGGATTGGTAAAATGGTCAAGTACTTTTTCGCTGTAATCCATATGGTCACCTGTCCGTCATCGGACAATCCTTTCTTAAAACTCGTTGCCGGGGTAGATGGGGCTCATATCGCGAAGCCGCTGTACGATACCGGGCAAGGTCTGTATAATATAGTCTACATCTTCCTCGGTGTTCTGATGGCCGAGGGAAATGCGGAGGGAGCCGTGGGCATCCTCAATGGGGACACCGCAGGCCACCAGCACATGGGACGGTTCCAGAGAAGCGGAGGAGCAAGCCGAGCCGGTGGACACGCAGATACCTGCCTGATCCAGCAGCAGAAGCATTCCCTCGCCCTCGATATACTGGAAGGTAATATTCACATTACCGGGGAGGCGCTCGGTGGGATGGCCGTTCAGGTGGGAATAGGGAATCTTGGTCAACTCCCGGACCAGGCGATCCCGGAGAGTGATCAGGCGAGCGTTGTCCGCCATTCTCTCCTGGGCCAATTCCATGGCCTTGGCCAGACCCATGATGTACGGCACATTTTCCGTACCGCCGCGTCGGCCGCTTTCCTGTCCGCCGCCGTCCACAAACCGATCGATACGCACGCCGCGGCGCACATACAATCCGCCAATGCCCTTGGGGGCATTCAGTTTATGGCCGGAGAAGCTGAGCAGGTCCACGCCCAACTCGTCTACCTTGAGCGGAATGGCACCCATTGCCTGCACCGCATCGGTGAACATCAGCGCACCAGCTTTGTGAGCCAGTTTCGCCGCCTCCGCGATGGGCTGCAGCGTGCCGATCTCGTTGTTGGCCGCCATGATGGCCACAAGGGCCGTATCCTCATCCAGTGCGGATTCCAGCTGATCCAGACGGACCACGCCGTAGTTGTCCACATCCAGCCGGGTTACGCGATAGCCCTGTTTTTCCAGTTTAGCTACGGTCTGGAGCACCGCGGGATGCTCAATCTTGGTGGTGATGATGTGCTTCTTTTTGCTGAGCGCTACCGCGCCTTTGATGGCCCAGTTATCGGATTCCGATCCGCAGGAGGTGAAGAAGATCTCCTTGGCGGTACAGCCGAGAATGTTCGCAATCCGCTCGCGGGCGCCGTTGATGGCGCGCTTGGCTTCCAGACCTTTTCTATATATGCTGGAGGGGTTGCCCCAGCATTCTTCAAAATACGGCTGCATCTCTTTAATTACTTCCGGGGCCACCGGAGTTGTCGCCGCATTATCAGCATACACAAATCGCTTTGCATCGTTTGCCATGGGTTATTGATATCCATCCTTTCCAATTTCAATCACAGTTATTGTATACTATTTTCGCCATTTTTTCAACCACCTGAGCCAACACAACAGGGAAAACATACGTTAATTTTTTGTGAATATGATTTTTTCACAATTTTGCCAGTGCAAAAAGAAAAAATACTTTGCAACAGTTGACACACCTCGGAAAAAAATATATAATGAATGCAAGCAATATACAAGGATGGTAACACTTATGTATTCGATCGGAATCGATCTCGGCGGCACCAATATCGCCGTAGGTATCGTGGACTCCCATTACCACATTATTCAAAAAGCAAGCACGCCCACCCGTGCACAGCGCCCCGCGGATGAGATCACGGCGGACATCGCCGCCCTCTGCCGCAAGCTGGTAACCGACGCCGGCCTGACGATGGCTGACATCGATTTCGCCGGTATGGCCACCCCCGGCACCGCCAACAGCGACACCGGCGTGATTGAATACGCCAACAATGTTCCCTTCTTCATGTATCCCATGTGCGAGAAGCTGAGCGCGCTGCTGGACGGCACCAAGGTATATATTGAAAACGACGCCAATGCCGCCGCCAAAGCGGAGGCCATGGCAGGCGCCGCCAAAGGCGTGCGGAATTCCATCATGATCACCCTGGGCACCGGCGTGGGCGGCGGCGTGATCCTGGACGGAAAGGTGTATGCGGGATTCAATTTCGCAGGCGCGGAATTGGGCCACACCGTCATTGAGAAGGACGGTCGGCAATGCTCCTGCGGCCGCCGCGGATGCTGGGAAGCCTATTCATCCGCCACCGGGCTGATCGCCATGACCAAAGATAAGATCCTGGATTGTCGCAAAAAGGGCACCCACACGCTGATGGAGAAGCTGATCTGCGGCGATCTGGACCGCATTTCGGGCAAGACCGCCTTCACGGCGGCAAAGCAGAACGACACCGCCGGCCGGGAAGTGGTGGATATGTACATCGATTATCTGGCTTGCGGCATTGCCAATATGATCAACATTTTCCAGCCGCAAATTCTGTCCATCGGCGGCGGCATTTGCCACGAGGGGGATTACCTGCTGATCCCGCTGACGGAGCGGGTCTTCAAGGAAGTGTACACCAAAACCCGGACTCCATCCACACAGATCAAGATTGCAGAATTGGGCAACGATGCAGGCATCATCGGTGCCGCAATGCTCGATAGCTAATTCGTTTTAAGGATAGTTTTCAATGAATAACATTCATAACATAATTGAAGGTGCTCAGAAAATCGGTATAAACTACCGTCTTGATGCGCCTATGTCCGAATACACAAGCTTCAGAACAGGCGGAAAGGCAGACGTTGTATTTCTGCCGTGTTCTGAATTGCAGCTTCGCAGTCTGCTTCGTATGTGTTCGGACGAAGAGGTGAAGCCCTTTATTTTCGGCAACGGCTCAAATCTTCTTGTTTCGGATGACGGAATAAGGGGTGTTTCAATCCGCCTTGCAAATAATTTTGAGGAAATACGTCTTCTTGACGAAACAACAATATACTGCTCGGCAGGCACTAAACTTGCAACCCTTTGCAAATTTGCTCTGGAGCATTCGCTCACAGGGCTTGAGTTTGCCTACGGCATACCCGGTTCTATAGGCGGTGCGGTTTATATGAACGCAGGTGCTTACGGCGGAGATATGAAGGACGTTGTTACCTGCTGTACGCACCTTGATTATGCGGGCAATCCAGGTAAGCTTACTTCGGATATGCTCGGTTTCAGCTACCGTAAAAGCATATACACAGGCAAATATTTTGTGATTACCGGTGCCGTCTTTTCTTTACAGAAGGGTGAAAAAGAGGAAATAGATGCGAAAATGCAGGATATTCTCCGCCGCCGTGTCGACAAGCAGCCGCTTGATTTGCCCAGTGCAGGCAGCTTTTTCAAGCATCCGGAGGGTCATTATGCCAGTGCGCTTATCGAACAGTGCGGTCTCAAGGGTTTTTCGGTTGGCGGTGCGCAGGTAAGCGAAAAACATGCAGGCTTTGTTGTAAACAAGGGCGGTGCAACTACTGCCGATATTATGGAGCTCGGCAGAATTGTTGCCGAAAAGGTGCTCAGCGAAACAGGCGTTGAGCTTGAACGGGAAGTAAAGTATATAGGTTGACGGAGTATTTTAGTTATGTCATTTACATCTGCAGTAAAAGATGAAATCTGTTCAACAGCCGATATGCAGACCTGCTGCTACCATGCGATGACCTACGGGCTGTTGCTGTGCGGCAGGTCTTTTGGTTCAACC
>JAZQFQ010000095.1:0-13160 GCA_045539595.1 Eubacteriales bacterium
ACCATTACTCCTCATCCACCGTTCGCGTGCGAACGGTCCCCCTTCTCCCACAGGAGAAGGCACGCCTTCGCCGCAACTTTTCTTTGCTAAAGCTTTTTGTTGCCACCTGCATAGCAGGTGGTTGTCTTTCATAGACAAAACAAAAAGCAGGCTTTATGCCTGCTTTTGCTCTTTTTACTCCGTATACGGCAGATGATCCATGTGCTTTTCCACAATGGCCCGCAGACGATCGTAATTCTTCCGATTGTTGGCGCCGATCAGCATGATGGGACGGGTGAACGACACTTCCTCCCCGGCAAATCCCGTCAGCACGCCGCCGGCCTCGGACAAAATCAGATAGCCGGCCGCATAGTCCCAGGGGAACACCCGCATCTCAAAATACAAATCACACCGTCCCGCCGCCAGATAGCACAACTCCAGCGCACAGCTGCCGAAGCGGCGCACGTCGTTGCACTCCATATAGGCATCGTAGATGATCTTATCGCAGGTGCGGGCCAGGGATTTGTTGTACACACTCATGGCCGTGCACAGAAGACCGGCGGAAAAATCCCGTCCGGATACGGAGATGGGCTTGCCGTTTCGGCGGGCACCGCCGCCGCGGGTGGCAGAGAACACCTCTCCGGTGAAAATATTGTACACCGCGCCCACCAAGGGGGTCTTTCCCTGCACCAGCGCCACAGAGATGGCGCAATCCGCGATGCCCCGGGCGTAGTTGGCGGTGCCGTCAATGGGATCGATCACCCACAGAAGGGGATGGGCCACGTCCTGCAGATTCTCCTCGCCGAGGAATCCCGCCTCGGGGATCAGCGGCCTCAGTTCTCCGTAGAGAAACTGCTGGCAGGCCACATCGTTGGTGGTGACAATATTGGCCGGGCCATCCTTCTCGTCGATTGCAAAGGGGCTGTTCTTGATCCGATCCGCGGCCCGGGCCATGATGGCAATCAGCTGTTTTTCCAGGAGGGGCAGATCGTATGTATATTTGTCCGTAATCATCATTCCTTTCGGGGGAAGTTCCCTTGTATTGTAGCACACATCCGCTTCCTTTGCAAGATGAGCCAAAAAGAAATTCCCTCTCCCTTGCGCGTCCGCTTTTCCCATGCTATAATACAGGTAATGCATAGCGGAAAGGCGGTGAAAATGTGAGGTGCAAACAGATTTGGTGTGTCATTGTATCCCTTGTGTGGCTGGCCGGATGTGGGACAAATCCCCCCGAGGTGCCGGCAGATCCCCTGCCGCCCCTATCCGCCGCCGACACCGCTCCGGCGCAAACGAAAATTCCCGACACCACCGCCCCGGAGGAAACTACCGCCCCGGAGCCGCCCGTCATCGATGTGGCGGAAATCGCGCTCCGTATTCACGACGTGTCCTTCCACGCCGGGGAAACCGTCGCCCCCCAGGCCACCGTTTCTCCCGCCGACGCGGCGGATTTGTCCCTTTTGTGGACCACATCCGATCCCGCCGTGGCCGTGGTGGATGAAAACGGCGTGATCACGGGCGTGGCGCAAGGCACCTGCACGATTACCGCCGCGTCAGCCCAAAATCCCGCGGTGACCGATGCGGTTACCGTGACGGTGGTGGGAGAGGACGAGTGCACCTACATAGACGGAATCCTGATCGCCAACAAAACGTATCCTCTGCCGAAAAGTTACGCGCCGGGCATGGATCAGGAGGCATTTGCCCACATCTGCACCATGTTCTCCGACGCCAAGGCGGCAGGGCTGACGTTGTGGGTGAAATCCTCCTATCGGAGCTATTACGACCAGCGGTACATCTACAACGGATACGCGGCGCGGGACGGACAGGAAGCCGCCGACCGCTATTCCGCCCGGGCAGGTCACTCGGAGCACCAGAGCGGTCTGGCCTTTGACCTGAACGAGCTGACCTTCGCCTTCGGCGAGAGCCCGGAGGGAATCTGGCTCGCGGAAAACTGCCACAAATACGGATTTATCCTTCGTTATCCGAAGGATAAAGAAGACATCACGGGATACGTATACGAGCCGTGGCACGTGCGGTATATCGGAAAGGAAAAAGCCGCCGCTATCCACGAAAGCGGCCTTTGCCTGGAGGAATTTTTAGGAATTACGTCCGTATATGGGGATTGAATAAAAGGACACCGCACGGTGTCCTTTTTTCACTTTTGCTTAAAAATTTCACCGCCGCTTATATCCTGTTTCAGAACGGCTCTCTTGTCATGTCCGCTCGATGTGCTATAATAAAGGTACAAAAGCGCTTTTGAATCTGACTAACGGGAGAATATCCTACTATGAAAATCGGTTCCATTATCAAAAAACAGCGGCAGGCACGGGATCTGACCCAGGAGCAGCTGGCGGAATATCTGAATGTGTCCGTATCCGCCGTCTCCCAGTGGGAGAGCGGCAAAACCGTGCCGGATATTGCCACCATTCTGTCTTTGGCGAATTTCTTTTCTGTCACTCTGGACGAATTGTTCGACAGAACATCCGGGGACAAGGAAAAAGCCATGGAGGAATACGACCGACTGGATCGGGAATACGCCAATCGGGGTGAGGTGGCAAAGCAGGTGGCTTTGTGGCGGGAAGCCGTGCAGAAGTATCCCGGCGAGTTTCGTTGTTTGGATGGTCTGGCACGTGCGCTGCATGAAGCGGTTTACAGCGGAGGAGACTCGGAGGAAATCGAGAACAACGCCAAGGAATGTGTGGCTATTTCCGAGCGGATTCTGCGGGACTGCACCGACAGCGATATACGAAATTCTGCTATTCAGCAGCTGGTGCACATGCACTCCCACAAGGATCTGTCCATCGCCAACGAAGAAAAGGCGGTGCAATACGCCAATATGGCGGGGTGTATGTTTACCAGCCGCCAGGAACTGCTGGAAGCTGCCTATTTCACTGAGGAAAGCAAAGAAAAAAAGCGCGCCGTCAAGCATCGGAACAACTTGGACTACATGGATCTTCTCACCATGAATCTGTACTACGGACAGTATCCCAACGAAGAAGAGAAAATTCGGGCGTGCCGCGCCGCCCTCGCTTTGTGGGAAGCGCTGATCTACGACGGAAACTATCTGTTCTTCCACTGCCGGATCCAGAAAATCTATTTCAATATGGCGTGGGGTTATGCAAAACTGCAGAATCGGGAGGAAACGATCCAGGCGTTGAAGATGGCCATGCATCACGCGAAATGCTATGATGAGTTGCCTGCGGGCGAGCAGCATTACACCAGTGTGCTTGTGAATGCCGCCACATCCAACACAGCTGGATTCACCAAAAACTACACCGCAACAAATCAGCAAACCGTTCTGGCCTTCATGAAAAACAAATGCTTTGATTTCGTCCGCGACGATCCCGCTTTTGTGGAATTGGCGGAAAGTGGAAAATAATTGGACTAAAAAAGGACACCGAGGGGTGCTTTTCATAAAGCAGGTTTTACCTGCCGAAAAAAGCAAAAGGAGTACGAGCATTTTGTTCGCACTCCTTTTTCACACGTCTTGCTCTGCAAGGTATAGCGTGTTACACCGTTTAGGTGTACTGTCAGGCGCTAAAGAGCCTCCCTTTAATTATTTCACAAAATGCCAAACCTGCATTTCCGTCGTTCCTCGGTTTGCAAAAGCGTAGTACGGGATCAATGTTGCTTCCGTTTCGATGAGCTGCTCTTTTCTCTCATAGTACATCGGACCACCGTCGTCCCGCTGCCTTCTATATGCTTTGACAGTAAGCTTAGGTACGCCCAGCTCCTCGTGCTTGCCGTACTTAAAGCGCGAACGTGCGCTCAGACGTATATCTCTGAGTATATCGCCGTTGTCTACCGCTTCCATGCAGTAGACGATCGGGCCGCGCATTACAGCAAACCTTCCGCAATCAAATATCACTTCGGGACGCGCCTCAATAAGCTTGACCCTCATATTGAAGTCAAATGCAAGCGTCTGACCTTCTTTTACGTCGAAGTACGCGTATCCCTTTACCGTCTCTCCCTCGTAGCTGTCGCACCAGCCGGGGATTCTGACCGCCAAACGCGTATCTCCTCCGCTGACCTTTATCTCGACCTTTCCGTTTTCGGGATATCTTGTCTTCTGTTCGATAACGATAGTTTTTCCGCTTCTTTCGATCTCTGTTCTACTCTGCATAAACTGATGAACGTAAATCGTATTTTCGCTCTCGGAATATAACATATTGGCTATTGACGGAATAAATCTGGTAATATTAGGCGGACAGCAGGAGCAACCGAAAACCTCTGAACGCTGCATTGGAGGCCAGTGGATCATACCTGCATGGTTGCTCTTATCGCGAGTGTGAAGATACGGAATGACCTCAAGAGGGTTCTCATAGAAGAAAGACTTTCCGTCCAGCGACAGGGACGACATAAAGCCGTTGTAGATAACTCTTTCCACCGTATCGGAATATTTGGAGTCAGCCTCGAATCTAAGCATCCTGTTGGCAAACAGTGCAAGTCCGAGAGCCGCGCAAGTTTCTGTGTAAGCAAGAAGATTTGAAAGGTCATTATCAACGGTAAACGCTTCTCCGCATGAGGATGAGCCTATACCGCCGGTGATATACATTCTCTTTTCTACAATGTTATTAAATATCGTTTCACAGGCTTTCTTAAGCTCGGCGTCACCTGTGTGATAGGCTATATCTGCCATACCGCAGTAGAGATATACCGCCCTTACCGCATGTCCCTCAGCCGTCGTCTGCTCTCTTACCGGCAGATGTGACTGATTATACCTATTGTTTATCCGACCATCGAGCATCTCGTCCTGCTTTCCGCGAGAATTTATAAAGAATTCCGAAAGCTCCAGATATCTCTTCTCTCCCGTCTCTTCGTAAAGACGCACCAGCGCAAGCTCGATTTCCTCGTGTCCCGGTGTCACAAATTCCGTATCCTTATCTATTTTGAAGCGTTTCTCGATATAGTCGGCATACTTGCACATAATATCAAGGAACTTGCGTTTCCCTGTGGCTTTGTAATACGCCACCGCCGCTTCCATAAGGTGTCCCGCACAGTAGAGCTCGTGCCAATCTCTGTTTTTGAAACGGCTCTCAGGAGCTACAACTGTGAAATATATGTTGAAATAACCATCTGCCCCTTGATTCTTCTCGATCAGGTCAACAGTTTCGTCCACCAGCTTTTCAAGACGGGGTTCTCTCTTCTTTTCGGTCAGATACGCAACACCCTCCATCCACTTTGCTATGTCCGAATCCCAGAAAAAGTGTGGCTTGAGAGGCATCCCCTCTTTCCAGTCGCATTTGACTGCGTCAAATCTGCCCGTTTCTTTGAATCTATCATAGACGGCTTTGATGGATGTCTTTCTCACAAGGTCCTGCTTTTGCTTCCAAAATCCGCCCGTGATGTCCGTTTTTGAGAATTCAACCGTTCTTATCATAACTCGGATTCCTTTCATATAAAAAATACTTTTAGGTATTGATTCTGACCTTTCGCTATGGTACAATTATAATAGATCATCCGAAAACTTACAACGGCATTATAAGTATAATAGGAGCAAAAATCCGACCATGTACGATAAGATTCATTTTATCCATGGTGGAAAATTTATTTCTCGCGGAAAGTGGAAACACCCCGAACGCACTATCGACAATACCGAGATCATCATCGTTACAAAAGGTACGGTGCATATTGCGCTTGACGACCGGGAATACACTCTCACTCCCGGCGACGTTCTTCGTATATCTCCGGGAGTTCATCACGGTGGAACGAGGATCAGCGACAATAACGTTTCATTTTATTGGCTACATTTAAGCGGCGCCGAAGATGGCGAGCTTCCGCCCGTATATCTTCGTCCCGAAAATATCGCTCAGGCAGAGCTGATCGCCCGTCAGCTCCTTCATTACGCAACTACTGAAGGCTATCCGCAGGAGTGCGTCGACTATCTCATCCGACTACTGATAATCGAATTGAACGCCGAGGATCTGCGCGCAGGCGCGTCGAATCACCGTCTTTTCTCCGCAGTTAAGGAATGGGTACGGATAAACTGCGATCTTCCCATCAAGGTAGCGGACGTTGCGCGTCAGTTCAACTACAACGAGGATTATCTGAACAGAGTTTTCAAAATGTTTTACCCTGACGGTCTGAAGGCGTACATCGATGCTATGAAAATGCAAAGGATCAAAAATGACCTCATAAATGAAAGTATGTCCCTTGTCGATATCGCGGCACGATACTCCTTTGGCGACTACAAGTATTTTCTAAAATATTTCAAATACCACGAAGGGATTTCGCCCACAAAATACCGACAGGCGTTCTACAACCTACACACGAACAACAAATAATATTTTTGCAGTATCATAAGGCAACGAAAAAGCATCGCAAGGGGAGCCTTCCATAAAGCAGTTTTTACCTGCCGCAAAGCAAAAGGAGTACGGACAGTTTTGTTCGTACTCCTTTTCACACGCCTTGCCTGCAAGGTATAGTGTGTTACACCTTTCAGGTGAACTGTCGGGCGGTAATGAACCTCCCTTGTGTAAAGGGAGGCTTTGCTTTGGTTCACGGCAGCAGGAACACAAAAGGTGATTGAGAATTAAATTTCCTCTCGCAAGGCAGGCCTGCCGCCGCCTGCCGCCGCCTGCCGCCGCCATCAGCCGCTTTTTTGGATTTCCCCCGTTCCCCTCGCTTGACAGACGGGGCGGCATCGGGTATACTAAAGAAAAATCACGAAAGGGGGGAGCGTCCCATGGCCAATCATCGCAAAGTGTATCTGGAGATCACCAACGTGTGCAATCTCCGCTGTGCCTTTTGCCCCGGCACCACGCGGCGTCCCCATTCGCTGAGTGAGGAAGAGTTCGCCACGCTGGCCGGCCGCGTCGCCCCCTGGGCGGAGTACCTGTATTATCACCTGATGGGAGAGCCCACCGCCCATCCTCTGCTGCCCCGCTTTATGGAGATGGCGGCGGATTTGGGGATGAAATCCGTGATCACCACCAACGGCACTCTGCTCCCCGTCCGGGGACAGGCGATCCTTTCTGCCCGGCCCCACAAGGTGAGCATTTCCCTCCACGCCTTTGAGGCCAATCCACCGGGGATGTCTTTTGAAGAATACATCGACGGATGTCTCGCCTTCGCCGCCGACGCGGCGGATGGGGGAACGATTGCCGTGCTCCGGCTGTGGAACCGGGACGGGCGGGCGGATGGTGCCCTCCACGAGAAGAATGAGGCGATCCTCACCGCGCTGCACCGGGCGTTTCCCGGGGAGTGGACCGTCACCCGATCGGGATACCGGATGCGCACGGGGGTATTTCTGGAGTGGGGCGAGAAATTCGAGTGGCCCGATCCCGCGGGGGAGATTCTGTCCGATGTGGGATTCTGCTACGGTCTCCGGGATCAAATCGGCGTACTCTGCGACGGCACGGTGGTGCCCTGCTGTCTGGATCATAACGGGGACATTCCTCTGGGAAATCTGTTCCGCCAATCACTCACGGAGATTCTGTCCTCCCCTCGGGCGCGGGCCATCTACGACGGATTCACCGCCCACCGATGCACGGAGGAATTGTGCCGCCGCTGTATGCGGGCGGGATATTATCGGGAAACAAAAAACTGACGCCAATGGCGTCAGTTTTTTACTTTTCAACACAACTTTCGCTTCACTGCACTTGCATGGCTGTGAGACTGCCGGCATTCCGCATTTGCGGAACGATGACATACCTGTCATCGCGGCAGGCTCAACCGACTTCGGCGGAGCCGAATGTCGCTTATTCCTCGCAAGCACAATCTCCACTTTTCCTTGGAGAATTTTCGGTCACGGAAATTCTCGCGCACTTGCGTGGCTGTGCTGCGACTTCTGCCTTACTCTGCGCAAGTGCCCTCGATGCGCTTGGACCAGCTGCGGCCGATGGATGCGATCATCTTCAAAACATCGGTGCGCACGTCCGCCGGATAGGCAGAGAACACGCGGAAGGTCTCAAAGGCCAAAGTGCCGCGGTATCCGATCTCCGCGAGGCCCTCCACCAGGGAATCCCAGTTGCAGACGTGATACCGGCCACTGGCCAGGCAGGAGTAGGGCGGCATATGGAGATCGTCCACGCCGTTGTTGTCGTGGAGGTGGAGGATGGTCACCCGGTGGCCCAGGGTTACCAGATAGTCCCGGATATTCTTGCGGAGCAGAATGGCATGTCCCACGTCGAAGCAGAAACCGAAATAATCGCCGCCGGCCTTTTCGTTCAGCTCGTCGATCAGCACGGCCATATCCTCCGCTGAGTTAAGTTTGCCCTCCTCGATCCGGTTGGGACGGGTGGTGAACAGATTCTCCAGGCAGATTTTTACGCCCTTGTATTTCTTAATGATGGGAATCAGCTTACCGTACATGTCCCGGTTGTTCGCCCATTCCTCGTCCTTGGTGTTGCCGCCGATGGGATGGACTACGATGGCGGGGCATTTTACATATTCACAGACGGCAAAACACTTGTCCAGGATCATGCGGATGTATTCGTTCAGTTCCTCATTGCCCACAATGCAGGCCGGGAACGGCGCGTGCATCTGGGAGATCTCCACGCCGGTCTTCTCCGATGCTTCCTTCAGGGGAGTGAAATAGGCCAGAATCTCCTCGATGGACTGATCGAAAAAGGTTTCCTGCAAGCCTTCCTTATTCAGTTTGGACGTGCTCACATAACCGTCAATATTGAAATCCACCGCATCAAAGCCGCAGCTCTTGATGTATTCAAAAGATGCGAGAGGATCCTCCCGATTGTACCAGCTTGCCGACTGTACACCGATCTTCAACATAATTCTTTACCTCGTTTATGATTAAATTTGCGCAATATGCTTGGTCATATACCGGCCCAGGCTGCACAGATACCGTGCCGCCTCGCCCAACACCTCCGTGGGACAGGACCGGAAGAAGGAATAGCACTCAAAGGTGAAATCGCCCCGATAACCGATATCCGAGAGTGCCTCCAGAATGGGCATCCACTCGATCTTGCCCAAAAAGGGCGCGGTGTGATTGTCCCCACGGAAATCGTTGTCGTGGACATGGAGCGCACCCAGCCGATCCGCCCCCAGGGCCCGGATGGAATCGGTGACCTCATGGCCGAGCAGGCCGCAGTGTCCCAGATCCAGGCAGGCCACAAAGCAGTCGTCCGCCAAAGTATCCAGATAATCGATCTGCTCCCGCACATTGGCGCAGACGGAATCCACGAAAATGCCGCGGCGGGCATCCCACTGTCCCGTATTCTCCAGGGCGATGCGGATCCCCACCCGCTTGGCATGGGGTGCCAGGGAGCGGTAGAAATCCATATTCAGATCCTTCAGATAGGCCTCATTGCCCCGGTAGGTCATATAATTGATGGGGTGCACCACGATGTTCTTCGCCCCCAGATAGGCCGCCGCCTCCAAGGATCGGACGAGCCAATCGAAGATGTGCTCGTTGTAATACTCGTTCTTCGGGGAATCGTCCCGGCGGGAGGAAAAGGGCGCGTGGGACTGATTGCACGTGATCCCCGCCTCGTCCGCCGCCGCCTTCAGGGAGGCCAGATATTCCTTGTAATTCTCCCCGAAAATGGGATTGCCGTCGATCACGTTCAAGGTGATATCGTAGGCATCAAATCCCGCCCGGGCGATCAGCCGGATGGCCTCCGCCGTGCCGATCCGGTCCGCGATGGGCATAGTTTGGGTGGAAACGATCATGCTCTCTCACCTCGGCGGGTCAGGATGTGGTTGACCATGTGATGGGACACCTTGGCCATATGGCCGGCGGCATCCTCCAAGAGTTCCTTCGGCAGGCGGCCGTAGAAAGTATCCGCCTCCAGGGTGAAATCGCCCCGGTAACCCACATCGGCCAGGGCGTCCAGGATCTCGTCCCAATCGATGGCCATATGATAGGGCAGCTGATGGATATCCCGCTTGCCGTCGTTGTCGTGAACATGGAGCGCACCCAGGCGGTCGGCGCCGAGGGCATGGATCATCTGGGCGGGACGGGGGCCGTTTAAGGCACAGTGTCCGATATCCAGGCAAGCCGTAAAGTCCTCGCCCAATGTATCGATGTAGCGGCAGAAATCGTCGGGATCGCTGCAGGGGGCCACGATGATTTTGCCGTCGTCATCCACCTGAAGCATATTTTCTACGCCGATCTTCACGCCCGCTTTGTGGGCGTGGGGGCCGAGGGAGCGGAAGAACTCGAAGTTCTTTTCGTCCATGAATTCCTTATGATCCCGATACCGCTTATAGGTGATGGGATGGACCACGACCACTTTTGCGCCCAGATAGCCGGCGGCCTCGATGGTGCGGATGATGCACTCCTGGATGCGGGTGTTGTACCACTCGTTCTTAGGCACCTCGATTTTCCGGGAGGTGAAGGGGGCGTGGGCCTGGTTGCACACGATGCCACACTCCCGGCACACATCCAGGATGGTGTCCAGATATCCCTGCCATCCCTCGTTGTACAGGGGATTGTCCTCGTCGATATCGAACACGGTCAAGTCAAAGGCGGTGAATCCGGCGCGGGCCAGGATACGGATCGCCTCATGAATACCGAAATTTTTCTTCAAAACGCCAATGGGGCTGGAAACAAGCATATATGTATTCCTCCAAATGATAATCAGAACGAAACGGTCTCACCGCGCTCGGCGGACAGGAAGGCGCACTGGATCAGACGCAGATCGATGCGCATCTGCTCATGGGTGACCAGCTGGGTGGCCCGGCCGTCGATGGCCTGGGCGATGTTGCGGTAGTAATCGTGGACATCGGACGCGGGACGGGGCAGACGGTACTCGTCCACCGTCACGCTGTCCCGGGGCGCCATGGTCTTGGTGAGGCCGGCCGCCGTTTCCACGGGAAGGACTTCGCTCTCATGCCAATGCTTGCACTTGACCACCTGGGTTTCCTCCCGCCAGTCGGTGATGAGGGCGGTACCTTTTGTGCCCTTCATATAGAAGCGGGGCAGGGGGATGAAGTTGTACGTGCCCAGTTCCACATAGGCGAACGCGCCGCTTTTGAAGGTGATCTCCAACTGGAAGCCGTCGTCCACCTCTTTGTTGGTGATATGATCCATCCGGCAGCGGACGATATCCACATCCCAGCCCAGCACCATCAGCACCTGATCGATCAGGTGGATGCCCCAGTCGTACAGCATGCCGCCGCCGTACTCCTTCATGCCCCGCCAGTCGGAGGGGATACCACGGGAGCCGTGGACGCGGGATTCCAGGCGGATCACGTCGCCGATCTCGCCGCTGTCGTGGAGCTGCTTCATGGCCAGATAATCCACGTCAAACCGGCGGTTCTGGTGGACGGTGAAGATTTTTCCGCACTCCTCGGCCACGGCGATCATCCGCTCCAGAGATTCCATGGACAAGGTGACCGGCTTCTCACAGATCACGTTCTTCCCCGCCCGCAGGGCGGCGACGGCGATCTCCTCATGGGTATCGTTGGGGGTGGCGATGGTGACCAGCTCGATCCGGGGATCGGCCAGCAATTCCTCCCGGGTGGCGTAGGCGTGGATGCCGCGGCTTTCGGCCAGGGCGCGCCGCTCCTCTTTTATATCGTAAATGCCGGCCAACTCGAACACATCGCTCTTCAAGAGGTGCTGGGTATGCCAGCCGCCCATGCCGCCGTATCCGATGACCGCTGCGAATTTTTTCATAGAAAGTCACTCCTTTGATGCGCGGGATTACTTATCTATAATTATATAGATTTGTCCACCGATGTCAAGGGATTCGGGGGAGAAAAAGGGGGCGGGGGCGGCACAAAAAAAGGACTGCCGCACGGAAATGCGACAGCCCTTCGGGGGAAGGCGAATATCATTTTGCATGGAGTTCCAGTTTGGCGATGATTTTGCGGAACGCCGCCTGATCCCGGTAGGGAGCATATGCCCCATTGGTGGTGAAATGCTCCCGCAGGGCGTGCGTGCGATTATGCATATCATGCCACCAAACGCCGCCGGCCACCACACCTTTGGCGATCAGGGATGTATGCGCGCCCTCGTAATCGTAGGTGTCAAACTGAATGGCGTAATCGGCGGCGGCATCGGCGGTTGCCAGCATGCTCTCCGTTTCGCCCCGCTTGGCGTAGATGTCCGCCATGCACGCATACGGACACTCCAAAAACTGGGAATAGAACATATAATCCCCGTCCTCAAAGAATATTTTGAACAGGGCAATCTGCTTTTCATACAGGCGAAGCTTCTCCTCGTCGCTGTAGATGGGATTGCCGTCATCGTCTTTGCAATCGGCCAGATCAAAGAGGTCGCTGCAAGAATTCGTAAACTGATACATAATATTCTCCCGCCACTGCTCGTACTTCTTCGTACCCTTGTAGATGCGGCGGAGCATATCGTTTTTGGTGGTGTTCCGGGGCAGACGGTCCGCCATTTCCAGTGCCTCCTCCGCTCTGCCAATACGGGGATACCACATACAGGCAGTAATGATGGCCCCATTGCGGATCTGGCTGTCGGTGCAGGACGCAAGGATTTTGTCGATGTAAGAAAGGGCGCGCTCCTTGTGCTCTTTTTCGTTATCCGTCATGTGAGCGTACAAAAACACCTCATCCACATACTTTCCCATCAGGCGGTAGGAATCGGGAAACTGCTTGATTCCCGCCAGCCACATCTCGATGGAGGTTTTGTGATCGCCGCTCTCTGCCACCGTTTCGGCGGCCTGGGTGAGTTCATCGATCTTCTTCATTTTGGCGGAGATATCAATTCCCAAAAGCTGATCCGATGTGATATCGAACAGATGGCACAATGCGGGCAGCTGGGAAATATCGGGGGAGGTGCGGTCGCACTCCCACTGGGAAACGGCTTTGGCCGTGATACCCAGCGCTTCGGCCAGATCTTCCTGAGTGAGATCTTTCGCACGGCGCAGTTGCTTGATAGTAGTTCCGATGGACATAAAACAGTCCTCCTTGAAAAAAAATTCAAAAGCGCTTTTGTGATTCTATTGTACCGCATCCCGCGCCGCTTGAAAAGAACCCGTTTTCGGGGAAAAAATATAGTTTCGCTATACAAACAAATCATAACCACCGGTTCAACCGGTGGTTTGCACAGCCCCTATAAGGGGCTATTACCGGCAAGCATCTAAAGACGCACGATATTCTATCACTCGCATCACTTGCCCCACCTCCGCAAATGCGGTATGACATCATAGCCTTCCCCAGTGGGGGAAGGTGGCATCCCGACTTGGCGAAGCCAACGTCGCGATGACGGATGAGGTGTCTATACAAACCATTACTCCTCATCCACCGTTCGC
>JAZQFQ010000096.1:0-11001 GCA_045539595.1 Eubacteriales bacterium
ACGGCAAGCTGGACGTTGAGGTAATCGCAGAAGCGGAAGCTGCACTGAAAGCCGCCACCTGGGCAGAAATCGCACAGGCCGTTGCCAATACCCAGGATGCCGTACAGGCAAAACTTCTGGAGCAGGCGAAAGCCGCAGTCAATAACGCAGACGTAACTGTAACGGTAGACGTAACCGCGTTCACCGCAGCCGTTAAGGGAACCGCCGCTACCACCAAGGAAGGCACCAACGGCTCCGCCACCTTCACCGTAACCGCAACGATCGGCAGTGAAGAATACAAACTGGAAAACCAGAGCGTAGCCATCAAGGCTACACGCTTTACCGGTGTGCTGGATGTAGATGCAGTTGAAGCAGCGAAAAAAGCACTGGTGGATTCCAAGGTTATCGTAAAGATCGGTGCAACCGAATCTGAGATCCGCACCGCAGTGGAGAACTATCTCAAGGATCTCATGAAGGGCGATGCTAAGGGTGTAACTCTTGCCATCACCGCAGTGGATGGCGCTAAGTACACGGTATCTGTTGCAAAGGGAAATGTGACGGCAGAAAAGACCATCACCATTACCGTGGAAGAAGAGGATCCTATCAAACTGAGTGAGCCTGCCAACCTCCAGTTCATAAACGGAGTGGCAAGCTGGACTTCGGTAGAAAATGCAGTATCTTATACGGTATCCCTGTATGAGGTTGTGGACGGTGTTGAAACCCTGATCACAGCCGTTGCCGCACTGAACAATCAGTGTGACTTCAGCGAAATCCTGGAAGAGGGCAAGTCCTACGTCTTTGATGTCATCGCCCATGGCGACGGCGTATACTTCCTGGACAGCGATGTTTCCGATTTCAGTGCTGTATACACGGAAGGCAATACATGGGAACAGATTCTCGTAGTACTGCTGGCAATCCGCAACAGCAAGTATTCCATCACGGCAACAGCCGGTGAGGGCGGTGCTATCACCGATGCGGGTATTACCAAAGTCAAGTATGGCAGAGATATGACATATTACATCGCTGCCGAGCCCGGCTACGAAATCGATCATGTAATCGTGGACGGTAAGGATGTTGGTGCGGTAAGCGAATACACCTTTACGGATGTTAAGAAGAAGCATACCATCTCCGTCACGTTCAAAGCAGTAGAGTGGGAGAATCCCTTCAAGGATGTTTCCGAGACAGATCCCTTCTGCGATGCTGTTCAGTTCGTATATGAGAACAAACTGTTCCAGGGTATTTCCGATACCGAATTCGCTCCTTCCATGACCATGACCCGTGCTATGTTTGTCACGGTTCTGTGGAGACTGGAGGGCATGCCGGTTGTAAACTACCTGATGCGGTATGAGGATGTGGAAGCGGATACCTGGTACACCGAAGCCATTCGCTGGGCAACCGCCGAGGGAATTGTGGAAGGATATGGCGACGGTATCTTCGGTACCAATGATCCCGTGACCGTTCAGCAGTCTGCCGTTATCATGGCCAGATATGCGGAATACACCGGCAACTACACAGCGCCCGGTGCCAACCTCGGTATCTATGCAGATAATGCCGATGTTGCCGATTGGGCTGTTGAGGCGATGATGTGGGCAGTGGAAAATGGCGTTTACGCACCTGTGAACGGCAAACTGATTCCCACCGCACTGGCTCCTCGCTCTTTGGCAGCACAGCTGATGCATGCATACGTTGTAAAGTTCGGCAAATAATTTCCGCGAAAATAATCAATGAAGCAGGAGGCGGTCATTCAAATGAGTGACCGCTTCCGGTCTAATTGGATTTGTTTCGATTGTTCGTTCAGACTTCGGTAAATATGGATGAGGTATCAAAATGAAAAGAGTATTATGCCTGATAATGGCTGTGTGCGTCATTGGTTTGACACCGATCTGGGCTGCAGAAGCCGATGAGAAGGTACTGTGCAGTGCCGTTGTCGTTGAGGATAAATTATATTCTGCAACGACGTCCCTTGCGGCGGAGCCCACTTGGGATGTGGACGGCCTCAAAGAGTATCTGCGCCAGGAGTTTTATCGGTTCTCGGAAAGAATTGATATAGAAAGATTCGGCATTTATTTTGCGCAAGATAATGTGAATATCATTACGGATATTATCTATCAGGAATTGGTTGACTGCTTTCATGTAGCGAATCAGTTTTCCTATGAGTACTACATTGGAGGATCGATCGTAACGCTGTGCATTACCTATACGATGACTCCGAAGGAGTTTGCTGAAAAGAAAGCATCGATGGACGTCGCCGTGGAGGAGATTGTGAGCGATATTCGAAACCAGCCTTCCTTGTCCGACGAGGTGAAGGCTTTGCTCATTCACGACAGACTTGCTTTGCGATGCGAATACGATTACAAGAATTATCTGAATGACACTCTCCCGGACTCCTCCTATAATGCATATGGCTGCCTTGTAAAAGGTGTATCCGTTTGCCAGGGATATGCGGAAGCGTACCAGTATCTGCTGGAACAGGTGGGAATTGATTCCTATCTGTGTTCTTCGGATAAGCTGAACCACGTCTGGAATATCGTGGAGATTGACGGCGACTACTATCATGTGGATGTAACCTGGGATGATCCGGTATGGGATGTACCAGGGTACGTTGGCCACACCAATTTCCTTTGTTCGTCGGAGGTGTTTCTTGCTTCTCATGAAGCAAAAGACTATGATACGTCTCCAAAGGACAAAAAGTATGATAATTATTTTTGGAGAGACTCTACGTCTGCCTTTTTGCTGCTGGATGGAGAGATATACTATATAGACAACGGGGATGCCACGCTCAATACATACGACGGCACGGTTCTTTGCAGTGTGGAAGATGTGTGGAAGAGCGGGGAAGATTCCGCGTGGGAAGGCAATTTCTCTTGTCTGGCGACGAATGGCGATGACCTGTATTACTCGTTATCCGACGGTATCTATCGGTACGATTTTTCCAAGAAGAAGTCTCAGAAAATGTATGAGTCGGGCGGATTCTTTGAGGATGATTTGTCTATTTTCGGCTTTCGGTATCATAAAGGACATTACGAGATAGTTCTTAACAATTCGCCGCTCTTTGATGAAAATACAACGGCAATGAACACGTTGTGGATTGAACTTTCTGAGCTGTATACAATCCGTGGTCAGATTTCCACCCCGAATCCCCACGATGTGTTTACTGTGGAGTTGCTGGTGGATGGCGGTGTCATGTATTCTACAGTCGTTTCCGGCGTCAACGGTTCGAATGTAATTTCATTTGCTGTTTCGGATGTTTTGGCGGGTGAATATGATCTTCGTATTGTCAAGGAATGTGGACTGGAGTTCTTCATTTACGGCATCCTTGTGGATGAGGATATCGATCTGACTGCCCATACCGATGAAACCATTGCCAATATTACACCGGTTACCGGTGACATTGACGGCGACGGCTATGTAGACTTGAAGGATGTTACACAGTTGACTTCCGCCAATACATACTCCCAGCCGTATGATGTGGCCGTTAATAAAACGGCGGATCTCAACGGCGACGGTTTCTTCGATCTGGCGGATCTGATTATTTTGACATCCGCAGAAAATTACGGTAAAACAAAGATAGAAGTGCATTATTAAAGAGAAAATCGAATTATCCATCAGACAATGATTCCGGAGGCTTATTATGAAGCGTTGCCTGACAGTCATTCTTGTGTTGCTGGTTTTGGTGGGCACGATGCCGTTTTCGGTACTCGGTGCGGAAAAAGCCGATTTTTCTACCCGTATTCATGTCGTTTCCTGCGAGGAAAAATGGAACTCAAAAGAAGACGGCAGTGGGGAGGCGTATGAAACGGTCCTCGTAGAGTATCAGTTGAAGGGAAACGGGATCAAGGGAATCCAGGGCGCATGGTTCGCCGTGGATATGAGCCGCCTTTTGCTGGTGGATTTCGCTGCGGACGGGTATTCTGTCCGCGATGTAATCACAGCGGGCGAACTGATTCCCGGCCAATCACCGGTGAAACTGAGTCGTGAGGGAATGTGCGCCCTGAAAGAGGCAGTGACTTCCGGCAGAAAGACGGTGGATAGCTGGACCTACAGCGCCATCAATTCGACGTTGGCCGCTGTAAGTACGGATGAAAATACATTGTTTTTGTGCCCGCAGCCCATGCAGAGCCATTCGGTTACCTATAGCGATTATACCACCGTCGTATCGTTTCGGTTTGCCGTTCTCTCTGGTACGCAATTGCCCGAGAATTCCGTGTGGTTTGTCAGTACCCAAGAACGGGATTATCTTCGCCAGTCGTTTATTGCCGCCATGAACGACGGCTCGTCCGGGTATTTTTATGGGAACAAATCTGCCGCGGATACGCTCACATGTCCCACCCTTTTGTGGGATGTACCCACGGCTGAAGATATCCCGACGCCCCCGCCTGTGAGTGATGTCCCCACGGTGGCGGATCCCGCAGGAAAGCATCCGTTTACGGATGTTCCTGAGGATGCGGGATATCAGGATGCCGTTGTATATGTGTATGAAAACGGATTGTTCCAAGGAACGTCCCAAACCACCTTTGCTCCGGATACATCCATGACGCGGGCCATGTTTGTAACCGTTCTGGGGCGGCTGGCCGGCGTGGATCCTTCACAATATCCCGGGAAGACCTTCGATGATGTGGTGGAAAATACATGGTATTCCCCCTATGTCCGGTGGGCATCGGAGGAGGAAATCGTTCAGGGATACGGAAATGGACGGTTCGGCGTGGAGGATGCCCTCACGATAGAACAGGCGGTGGTGATTATGGCTCGATATGCTCAGTACGCAGGGAAAGATACTGCCGCAGATGCATGGGAATATATGTATACTGATGCGGATACAGTATCCGCATGGGCGGTTCCGGCTATGAAATGGGCCGTGAAAAACGGGATCTATACCGGGCACAACGGATGGCTAACTCCCCAATCTCCCGCCAGACGATCGCTCCTCGCGGAGATTCTGTATGCCTACAGTTTCATACATTCATAAACGAAACGGTCACAGCGACAAGCTGTGACCGTTTTTTCGTTGTCAAAAATATCGACGCTTCTTTGCAAGAAAACAAAAATATGATATACTGATTACAAATCGAACCGTAAGGAGAAACAGAGATGCAACTTTCCTTCCGCCCAAAACGCTTGTCCAAAACGAAAACTATACTGCTTGTTGGTGCCATAGTGTGCCTCCTTCTCTTGCCGATCGCCATGGACAGCCGTCTGCTCATTCGTACTTATGCGCTGGACGTACCGGAAATCACCGCACCGGTGCGGATCGCCCTGGTGACCGATCTCCACTCCTGCCGATACGGCCATAATCAGTCCCAATTGATTGAGACGATCGAGGAACAATCTCCCGATCTGCTTTTGCTGGGCGGAGATATCTTTGATGACGAAATTCCGGACACCAACACGGAGCGGTTTCTTGCGGGCATAGCGGGAAAGTATCCGTGCTATTACGTCACGGGCAATCACGAGTGTTGGAGCGGCGCGGATGGCTTCGCCACCAAGATGGCGATTCTGCAGAAGCATGGGATCCCCGTTTTGTCCGGCACATACGATACCGTTACTGTGAACGGGCAAACCATCCACATCTGCGGGGTGGACGATCCGGAAATCCGGTGTGTGGATAGTGGCTCTCCTTCCTTCGATGACCAACTGACCGCCGCCAACCAAGCGGCGGAAAACGGAAATTACACCATCCTTCTGTCCCATCGCCCGGAGCGATTTGCTGCCTATGCCGACTTCGATTTCGATTTGGTGCTGTGCGGTCATGCCCATGGAGGGCAGTGGCGCATCCCCTATCTCCTGAACGGATTGATCGCGCCCAATCAGGGATTGTTCCCGAAATATGCCGGCGGATTGTATGAGCAGAACGAAACAACTATGATCGTCAGCCGTGGGTTGGCCAGGGAAAGCACATGGGTCCCCCGTATCTTCAATCGACCGGAGTTGGTGATTGTGGAAATACAGTAAATTGAGAGAAATTTTAGAATTTCTATTGACACTTGGCGTATCGAATAGTACAATGAAATTATAATGAACGCGTTCATAATAGGAGTTGAGTTATGCCGAAATTATTGCCGAACGTGCGTCAGCAGCTGATGGAAGCAGCCCGACGACAGGTGGCCGAGCAGGGATACGCCAATACCACGATCCGCTCCGTGGCCGGTGCGTGCGGCGTGGGCGTGGGAACGGTATATAACTATTTTCCCTCCAAGGATATGCTGATCGCCACCTTCATGCTGGAGGATTGGCAGGCGTGCCTGGCTCACATTGCCGCCCTGCCTGCAGGCGATCCGGAGACATTTCTTCAGCACATTCACGAGGCACTTCGCGATTTTGCCCGGCGGCACACCGCGCTGTTTCAGGATACTGAAGCGGTGAAGGTGTTTGCCGGTGTGTTCACACAGCGTCATAAGCAGCTGCGCGTCCAACTGGCCGATGTCATTCAGCCCCATCTGCCGGCGGCGGATGACACCGCGTTTCTTGCCGAATTTGTCGCGGAATCTCTCCTTTCCTGGACCATGGAAGGGGAGGACTATGCCCGCCTTGCCCCCATTCTCAAGAAAATCATTGTGTAACTATACAAAAGGAGTCATATCATGAGCAGTTTTGAAAATCTTCGCATCGTGGATAACTTCTATCAGACATCCCTCTTTTTCCCGATGCCCACCGTCGTAATCAGCACGCTGTGCGAGGACGGTACTACCAATCTGGGTCCCTATTCTCTGGTGCAGCCCTATTACGTGGCCGGTAAGGATTACTACGCCATGCTGCTGTGCTGCCGCAATTCCTCCAATACGGCACAGAACATCCTCCGCACCGGCAAGTGTGCCCTTAACTTCATCGATGACAAGCCGTCCACCTTCAAAGAAGCGGTGAAGCTTTCCTGGCCCGGCGACAAGCCCTCGGAGAAAATGCCCAAGTGCAATTTCAAACTGGAAAAGAGCCTGATCGAAGAAGAAACCGGTGAGGCAAGACCCCAGGTGCTGACCGATGCCATCGAGGTCATCGAGTGTACCTGGATGCGGGAGCTGGACGGTGCGGATACCGATCTGCCCGGAGAACTCAACGGATACGAAGGCCCCTATCACGATTTCAACGGCATCACCAGCAAATTTGGCGCCCACTTCATTCTTCGGGTGGATAAAATCCTCATGAAGAAGAAGTACAGCGATGCCATCATCAACGGCGTGAAGGCCAAGGATTTCCCGGCCATGCCCGTGGATTACGGCTACCGCGATTCCAAGAATTTCTGGTTCCACCGCAAAACGAGAATGCGTGCGGAATTGCTCCAGATGCGTCAGGCATCCCTGGAATCCGTCCGCTACGCGGCGGATCGTGCCGACGATAAAATCAAGTTCACCGACGAGGCGCTGATGACCATTCTCGGTGTGCCGCGCGTATTTTTGTCCCTGGCACTCAAAGGATGCGTGGATTGGGCCAAGGAGAACGGCGTGGAATTGATCACTGCCGAGCATATGCAGATCATCAACGACAAGCGTGCCAAAGAAAAGAACAAGAAATAAGGAGATCCAACTATGAAAGTTGTACTGGCAGGCGCCTTTGGCAATCTGGGCGCAGAAATTCTGAAATGCCTTTGCCGGGACGGCCACGAAGTGGTTGCCGCCGATCTGAAGGAAACTGCCGTGGAGGGATGCGAGGGCAAGTATACCTTTGTGGCCATCGATGCCACCAAGCCGGAAACGCTCTCCGGCCTGTGCGATGGTGCCGATGTGGTCATCACCACCATGGGACTGACCGGCGCATCCACCCGCTTCACCGCATACGATATCGACCACAAAGGCAATATGAACCTGTATGAGGAGTGCAAGCGGGCAGGCGTGAAGAAATTCAATTACGTGTCCGTGATTTCCTGTGACGAGCCGGGTGCGGAGAAGGTGCCCATGCTTCACGCCAAGTATCTGGTGGAGGAAGAGATCAAAAAGCAGGATATGGACTACGTGATCTACCGTCCCACCGGCTATTTCTACGATATTGCCAAGGTGTTCAAGCCGTACGTGGATAAGGGCGAGATGCAGCTGCTGAAGGGCTATGGCCATGTAAAAGCCAACGTGGTCGATTGTCCCGATTTTGCCGCCTTTATCGTAGAGCATATGAACGACACCAATGTTACCTACAACGTGGGCGGCAAGGAAACCTATACATACGAAGAAATGGCCGCTATGTGCTTTGATGCCGCAAAGCAGCCCCTGAAGAACAAGTGGGCGCCCATCTGGCTGTTCGGAATTCTGGCTAATCTGCCCAAGATCAAAAAAGCAGGCAAGCACGATATCATCCTGTTCTCCAAGTGGACACTGAGCCACAATCTGGTGGGGGATACCATCACCGGAGACAAGAGCTTCGGTGAATATATCAAGAGCTATTTCGGCAAGGAGGAATAAATCATGCCTTGGAGTCTTTTGGGAATCATTCTGGCCGTCTGCGCCGTTTTGTGCGCTGTCGGATTTTATAAGTTCGTGTATTTTCTGTCCATCGGTTACGGCTTTGCCGTGGCCGGCGGCGGTATTGCTATCCTTGTGATGTATTTTATCAATCCTACCGCCACACCGTTGTGGATCGTGCTGGTGGAGGCGGTACTGTTTGTGGCTTACGGCATCCGTCTTTCCGGCTTCCTTCTCATTCGCGAATTGAAGAACGTGTCCTTCCGCAAGACAGATGTGGCCAAGGATACTTTGGCGAAGAATAACGAAAAGAAAATGCCCATCTTCGTTTTGGCAACCATCTGGGTGTCCGTGGCCGTGCTGTATACCGCGCAGGTCAGCCCCATGCTGTTCCGCTATGTGGGCGGCTTTGTGGATATTCTCGTGCCCGTGATCGGTTTTGCCGTGTCTGTGTTCGGTCTGATCCTGGAAGCTGTTGCGGATAATCAGAAATCCGCCCAGAAGAAGGAGAATCCCAACATGGTAGCCACCAAGGGCCTGTACAAGATTGTCCGCTGCCCCAACTATTTCGGTGAGATTTTGTTTTGGACCGGCGTGTTCATCAGCGGCATCACCGCGTACGCTACCGTTGGCCAGTGGATCACCGCTGTGAGCGCCTACATCTGCATCGTGTTCATCATGTTCAACGGCGCCCAGCGTCTGGAAAAGCGGCAGATGAAGCGCTACGGCGACGATGAGGAATACAATACCTACGCGGACAAGACCCCCATCATCATCCCCCTGCTTCCCATCTATCACCTGAATAAAAAATAAGACCACATAAGGAGACACACGAATGAAAGACTTTTCCGTGTCCATGGCACTGGTAGACTATATTCCCGTGATCTTCTTTGCCATCGCATCGGTGATTCTGATGCGGGATCTGTACAACAAAATGAGCAAAGGCGCCTTCGCCCTCTTTGCCGCTGGCACCATCGATATCACCTGCGCCGGTGCCTTGAAGGCGACCTATAAATTGCTCTACGCCGCGGGCGTGTGCGATTTTGAGGCGCTGAACGCCATGTTTTTCCCCGTGCAGTCCATCGGATTTCTCCTGGCGGGCATCGGCATCCTGGCTATGCTGTGCCATAAGCAATCCAAAACCGCCGTTTGTGCTGCAGCACCGCCGTTGTTCAGCGGTACGTTTGTGTTTGTGGGTCTGATGGTGGCGGGACTGGGCATTATGGATGTGGTTCTGTGCATCCTGTCCGCCAAACTGAAAAAGCCCGGGCTGATTGCGCTGTTCGTTTTGTCCTTTGTCTGCTCCCTTTGCATGGGCTATCTTTCCTCACAGGATTTTGCTGAGGCATCCATGAACTGGATTGCCGAAGGCATCAACGTGGTAGGGCAGGGGGGCCTCCTGGCCGGTGCGGTTTTGCTTCATAAGAACGGACTGGCCCAAATGGAACTTCGCAAAGGAGAGATGGCATGACTGACAAGATTCTCTCTCGCCTGCAACAAAAATATCCCCTTACCCCGATCGACGCGGGAGAGTTCGCTCAACTGAAAGCGAATGGGATGACATTCACCGTGCAGGCGTTTCACGCCGAGGGATTGGGGCATGTGTCCGTGATGCGGGCCAAGGGATTCTTTGGCCTGATGAGAATGGATACGCTGATCATCAATCCCACAGAAATCGATCTGCCCCTGTACTCCTACGATCGCATCTTTGCTATGGGCAACGATACCCTCATCGTGGAGTTGTATGATACATTGGTGGGGGCGTATGACGCCGACGCGCTTGCCCGCGTGAAGACTGGCTACGCGGATCTCCCCGAGCGGGATCCGGGTGTGCATTGGTATGATTCCATCAAACTGCCCGAGAGCATCTCCAAGAAGGGGAAGAAGACCCACACACCGCGGCTGGATCAACTGACGAAAGAGCATTTTGCGGCCTATCTGGCATCCGATGCTGCTCCCGTCAGCGATCAAGAGACAAAGCGGCAAAAAGCATCCTTCTATGTAGAGGGGCTTTTGAAAAACGGCGGTCCCTCCACCGATGTGTTCAAGAAATCCATCGGCGCAGAAAAAACCGGGCAGTTGTTCCGTTATATTCTCTTTGGCACCAAAGTTTGATTTGTGCAAAACCAAAAGGCCACCCAACCGGGTGGCCTTTTACATTTCTTTGCCATTTTGTTTCATTTCTCAACAAGCTATTGCATTTACACATCAATGATGGTAAAATATAAAAGTATATTTTAATTGCATATTTGCATATCCGCCATTTTGCACTTTCCGGGAGGTTGCCCATGATCCGAATTATCACCGATTCCGCTGCCGATTTTGAACCGCAGGAACTGGAACAGCTTCATATTGCCTGTATTCCCCTCTCCGTTCAGTTCGGTGAAACGGACTATCAGGAGAATGTCAATCTGACCAAGGACCAGTTTTATAATCTTTTGCTGCATTCCGGAGAGCCTCCCAAAACATCCCAGGCCGCGCCCCAGATTCTGCTGGACCTCTTTGAAGATGCGGTGAAGGCCGGGGAAGAAATCATCTACTTTACCCTGTCCTCCGCCCTAAGCGGCACCTACCAGAGTGCCGTGATGGCAAAGAATCTGACGGACAAGTCGGATCGTAGCCATGTCGTTCTGTGGGCCAA
>JAZQFQ010000097.1:0-18290 GCA_045539595.1 Eubacteriales bacterium
CCGCTTGGCCTCCGACTTCGATGTTCCACCACGTGGAAGTCGCCTATTCCACCCAATCCCGTTTTATGCATACGCCCCCAATATTTCGTACGCCAATGTACTCCCTTTCCCGTCATCCCCCGCCGGGTATCGCGCGGGAAATCCCTCCGTCGGGCAGATCTCACCCCGGCCATCCATCCCCGGCCATTCCCCGCCAAAATACTCCCCCCATCCTTTGCGGATTTTTGCGCCCGACGGGGTGTACAATGATGCCAACATCAAAACACAGGAAGGCATCATCATGAACTCCGAAAACAGAAAAAAGAACCCATCCCTCCTATCCCGCCTGCGCTCGGCGGCTCTGGCCCAGGACATGCCCTACTCCCGCATCCTGCGGGTCATGGCCATCTGTCTGGCGGCGGCCATCGTGGCGGGAGCATCCCTGTTCGGTATCGCCCGGCCCTTCGGGCTGTCCCTCATCGCCGCCGCGGGAGGATTCACCATGACCCTGGCCGCCGCCGCGGGCAACGTGATCGGATCCCTCGGCCGGGGAGATTTCGCTGCGGTCACCGCCGCATCGGTGCTGTTGTGCACCGCGCGGATTCTTTTGGGCGCATTCCTTACGCCGGGAAATCCCACCGGGCGAAAAAAGGCCCTGCCGGCCCCATCGGATTCCCCCCGGGACTCGCCGCCCGGCGAGATGAAGCGGCGGATACGGGATCCTACGGAGGACGCGATCCCCCTGCCGCCGGGGCTGTGGCAAAGGATCCGCCTGGGCGGTGCCGCGGAGAGCATCTGGCTCCGCATGGCCTTCTCCGCCACCGCGGCCATGGTGGCGGGATCCATCCGCATGATCGTGGGGGAAACCTACTCCACCAGGGAGCTGCTGTCCGTATTCTTTCTGGCCATCACGGTGCCGCTGGCCACGCTGGCCTTCTGCACCCTGACGGAAAAACAGCTCCGCGCTACCCCCGCCCGGGACGCGGGTGTGCTGACCTTGCTCTTTGCCGTTACCCGCGCTTTGCGGGATGCCACGGGGCTCCCCTTCAACGCAGGGGTGATCTTCGCGTTCGGCGCGTCCCTTGTGGCCGCCCGGGGGATCCGTCCCCGGACCCAACTGCACTCCGATCCCCGGCGGATCACCTACGCCGCCTTGTGCGGGCTGATCTGCGGCGTCGCCATCGATCCGGGCGGCGCGCCCCTGTATGCCGCCGCCGCTTTGACTGCCGCGATTCTGTTCCCCATCTCCCGGGCGGGGGCGGTATGCGGCGCATGGATCACGGCCATCGCCATCGCCTTTGCGGGGGGAGGATTGTCCGCGTTCGCATCGGTCATGCCGGAGTTGACGGTGACGGGGGCGGCGCTGATCCCCCTGTTCCACTTCGGGGTGATCCCCGACGCGCTGCCCATCCCCCGGCCCGTGATCACCCCCTCTTTGTCCAAGGCGGAGGCGGTGGAGGGGGCCATCATCGCCGAGGGAAAGGCGGATTTCGGCGTGGGCAGGATGCGCGCCCTGTCCGACGCCATGCATAAAATTTCCGGGGTATTCTCCGCCGTGTCGGAGAAGATGCGCCGCCCCGGGATTCTGGAACTGAAAGAACTGTGCGACACCGCCATGGAGCGGCAGTGCCGCGGATGTGAGAATCAATCCCTGTGCTGGGAGCGGGAGTACGCCGCCACCACCGACACCGTATGCCGCATGACGGCGGAATTACATAAAACGGGACGGGTGTCGGCGGCGGTGATCCCCCCGAATCTGGCATCCCGATGCCACAAGATGAACGATATCCTGGACGAGGTGAACGAGGGGTGCGCCAACTGCGCCCGCGCGGCTATCACAGCCGATAAAAGCGATGTATTCGCCGATGATTTTGAGGCCTTCGCCACCCTTTTGTCCCACGCGGCCCGGGATACGGAGGCAGAATTTGCCGTCAATGAGGAATTGTCCCGCAAACTGCAGCGTTCGCTGAAATATATGGATTTTTACGCGGGGAACGTCACGGTGTACGGCAGCCGCCGGCAGAGAATCATGGCACGGGATCTGGATCTGACCCGGGTGCGTCTGGGGAACGAGGACATCCGAGTGGCCTTTGAGAAAATGACGGGGGGACATTTTGCCCCGCCGGAATACCGCCTGGATGGGGAAACGGTATCCATGGTGATGGAAAGCGCTCCCCGCCTGACGGCGGAGTCGGGATGTGTATCCCGGGCGGCGGGGGATACGGGCCAACAAAGAAAATCCCCGCCTAACGGGGACTGCGCCGTCCGGTTCGAGACGGCGGACGGCCGATACTATATGCTGATCTGCGACGGCATGGGTACGGGTGGGGAGGCATCCGTCACGGCGCAGATTTCGGCGGCTTTTCTGGAGGAGGTGCTGTGCGGCGGGGCGGACATGACGGTGGCTCTGACCATGCTGAACAATTATATGCGATCCCGGGCTCTGGAGTGCTCCGCGGGGATCGATTTGATGGAGATCGACCGGTACACGGGGGAGGCTCGGTTTGTGAAGAGCGGCGCGGCGCCGTCCTTTGTGATCCGGGACGGGCGGCTGTTCCGGCTGTGCTCCAAGACGGTGCCCATCGGGATTCTGCGGGCGCTGGACGCGGAGATGATCCGATTTACATTGGAGAGGGGGGATATTATCGTCATGCTGTCCGACGGCGTGACGGAGAATTTCGAGGATTCGGCCTGGCTGTGCGACATGCTGTCGGCAAAATCGGTGACGGACGCGCCGCCGGAGGAGATTGCGGATCGCATTGTGCGGGCGGCATCGGCGGGGGCGGATCCGCGGCGTCGGGACGACGTGACCGCCGCGGTCATAAAACTGCAGACGGCGTAGGAGTATGCAAACACAGCCTGCCGTCTGCGCGAGCCGGACGCGATGACAGAGGTCATCGTTCCGCCGGGGCGGAATCCCGTCCGTCTCCGAGGGAAAATGCATACCGTGCGGCGTGAGATAGACGGAGAAGACGCGGACCCTTTTTGCATAAAAGGGTCCGCACCCCCAAAAACCTTTAAAAAAGGGGGAATGTATTCCATATTGTTTGGTTTGTTTTTTCACGGGATAGCGTAGATTTTTCGCGTATCTTCTCGCCGCCCCATGGAAAAAGCCATCCCCCCAACAAAAAACACCCCCCGACCGGCCTATCACCAATCGGGGGGACTGTATTGTATTACATCACATCGTCAAAGGGGGACCAGAGGGTTCCCTCTTCTTTTTTCTTCCGGAATTCGCGGATCAGGCCGTCGCCCCATTCAAACACCCGCAAGATCGTGTGGAACATAAAGTACGCCAGCACCAGAAGCACGCCCAATACCAGGGCCGCGCCCGCATCCAGCGCCACAAAATCGAATACGGAGGACAAAGCCGCATAGCACAGGATTGTAAGCAGTGTCATGGATCCGATGACCAGACCCCGCTTCCAGTTCAGCGGGCGGCTGACTTCAAACAGCACCAGCAGACCCACCGCGCAGAGGATGGCGGAGGCCATGGTGTACAGCCGATCGTTTGGGAAGGCGAATACCACGGCGAAGGATTGCAGAAGCAGGACCATGATCAGATTGGTCAGACCGCCGGGGAAGGCTTCCCTGAGCACATTGGTGAGGAAATGCCCCTGCACCCGTTCCCGATTGGGCTCCAGCGCCAAAAAGAAGGCGGGCACGCCGATGGTGAGCGCACTGATCATGGACAGCTGGATCGGCACCAGAGGATAGGGCAGATCAAAGAGCAGGGTAAAGAGGGACAGAAGAAAGGAGAAGATGTTCTTCACCAGGAACAGGGACGCGGCGCGCTGGATGTTGTTGATGACCCGGCGGCCTTCGCCCACCACGTGGGGCATGGATTTGAAATTGGAATCGATCAGCACCAGCTGGGCCACCCGCCGGGCGGCGTCACTGCCCGATGCCATAGCGATACCGCAGTCCGCGTCCTTCAGAGCCAGCACGTCGTTGACGCCGTCGCCCGTCATGGCCACGGTGTGTCCCGCTTTCTGCAGAGCACGGATCAGCTTCCGCTTCTGATCGGGTGTCACCCGGCCGAAGACGGTGTAATTCTTCACGGCGTTGTCGTAGTCCTCGTCGGTTTTCAGCCGCGCCGCATCCACAAATTTGTTCGCGTCGGGAATGCCCGCCTGCCGGGCGATCTCCGCCACGGTGCGGGGATTGTCCCCGGAGATGACCCGCACGGACACGCCCTGCTGGACGAAATAGCGGAAGGTCTCGGGGGCGTCGGGACGGATCCGGTTGGAGAGGGGAATCAGCGCCATGGGATAGACCCGGTTGTGCTGGAGCCCGCCCTCGTCGGGCACGCCGTCGTACTGTGCCAGCAGCAGTACCCGGAATCCGGAGGACGCCAGCAGATCCGTGGCCTCCCGGAGCAGCCCGAAGCGGGGCCCCATGATCATTTCCGGCGCACCGATGAGGAAGGTGCCCTCCCCCTCAAAGACGGCGGCACTCCATTTGGTGGCGGAGGTGAAGGGGATCCGCTTGCGGCAAATCCATTCCTCGCCGCCGCGGAAGCGATCCATCATGGCCCGCTCCGTGTCGTTGGCCGCGTCGGACAGGTGGTAGTACGCGCCCAGCACCGCCTCGATCCGCTCCCGGGGATATTCCGATTCCGTGAGGGGCACGGGATCGCCCGCCGCCATCTTTTCCTCGGTGATGGTGCCGGTCTTGTCCACGCACAATACATCCACCCGGGCCAGGGTTTCGATGCAGTTCATATCCTGGGTCAGCACCCGCCGCCGGGACAGACGGATCACGCTGACCGCCAGCGCCACGCTGGTGAGCAGGAACAATCCCTCGGGGATCATGCCGATGAGGGCCGCCACGGTGGATTCCACAGCACCCGAGAGAGGCATTTTCAGTACCAGATACTGCTTGAGGAACAAGGCGATGCCCATGGGAAGGAGGGCAATACCGATCACGCGGATCAGCCGCGTCAGCGACTGCATCATCTCGGATTTTGCCATTTTTACGTCTTTTTTCGCCTCCAGCGTCAGGCGGGATACGTAGGACGCGGCGCCCACCTTGGTCAGCCGGGCCCGGCATTTTCCCGACACCACAAAGCTGCCGGAGAGCAGGGGCTCGCCCACCACCTTGGTGATCTGATCCGCCTCGCCGGTGACGAGGGCCTCGTTCACCTGGATCTGTCCCGACACCATGATGGCGTCCGCGCAGATCTGATCGCCCACGGAAAATTCCACAATATCATCCCGCACCAGCGCCTCGGAGGGGAGCGACACCCGCTTGCCCGATCGGATGACGGCGTAGCGGCGCACGCTCATCAGCGTCATTTTATCGATGGTGCGCTTGGAGCGTATTTCCTGGAAAATACCGATCAGGGTGTTGGCGATAGCGATGAGGAGAAACAGCATGTCCTTGTAGGAGCCTACGGCGATCAGGCACGCTGCCAGAAAGACGAATATGAAGTTGAAGAAGGTGAGGGAGTGGTGGAGGACGATCTCCTTCTCCGTTTTGGTGGGGGATTCCACGGGGGTGTTGGCCAGGCCGTATTCCGCCCGGGCCCGGGCCTCCTCCTCCGTCAATCCTTCCTCGGGGGCGGATTCCTTCACGGGATAGGGCGGCAGGGAGGGCAGCACATCCCGCAGGGGATCGTTTTTCTTTTTACGAAGCTTTTTCATCGGGATCCTTTCGCATATATAAGAAAATGAGAGAAATGTCGATACTTATGTGTACATTGTACCCCGATTTTCCCCCACCGTCAAGGGCGGGGGGATGCATTTTACATTTTGGAAACATCCGGGTTTCAAGTCAGGACCTCCGGCTAAGCCGGAGGCTTGCACAGCCCCTATAAGGGGCAATTACCGGCAAGCATCTAAATACGCACGATATTCTATCATCCGCATCACTTGCCCCGCCACCGCAAATGCGGTATGACATCATAGCCTTCCCCAGTGGGGGAAGGTGGCATCTGCGAAGCAGATGACGGATGAGGTGTCTATACAAACAATTACTCCTCATCCACCGTTCGCGTGCGAACGGTCCCCCTTCTCCCGCAGGAGAAGGCCCGCCTACGGCGCAACTGTGCATAGCCAAAGTTTTTTGTTGCCACCTGCACAACAGGTGGTTTTTTTCAGCACCAAAACAAAAACCGCGGGATCACTCCCGCGGCTTTACCGTATGTATCTTATGCCAGGATCTCGCCGTATACTACGCCGGATGCGTGCATAGCGTTTGCTTCATCGGTGTCGATGTGCATAGCGGCCGCAAACTTGGGGCTAACGCGAACCACCACGTCGCCGAAGATCAGGGAGCGGTCCCCGCTCTCCACCTTTACGCTGACGATCTGCTTGTCGGTGACGCCGAAGCCCTCTGCATCGGCGGGGGTCAGATGGATGTGACGCTTGGCGGCGATCACGCCCTCGGTGAGCTCTACCTCGCCGGCAGGTCCTACCAGCTTGCATGCGCCGGAGCCGGCCACATCACCGCTCTCACGAACGGGAGCCTCAACCCCCAGGGTGCGGGCATCGGTGAGGGAAACCTCTACCTGAGATGCGGGTCTTGCGGGACCGAGAACGATTACATTCGCAATGGACTTCTTGGGGCCCACAACGGTAACGCGCTCCTCACAAGCGAACTGACCGGGCTGGCTTAGATCCTTCTTATGGGTGAGGGTGTGGCCCTTGCCGAAGAGAATCTCGATATGCTCCTCGGTGAGGTGTACGTGACGGGCAGAGGTTTCTACCAGAACTGTATTTGCCATGACTGGATTCCTTTCAAAATGAAAATTATAATAGATATACGTATATTATAGCACTCCCGGGCCCATCTGTAAAGAATATGACGAAAATTTTTGGAGCCGTCAGTACTCTGTGGGAGTGAAGTTTTCTGCGATGTATTTCACGAGCGGGAGCCCGTTGTCAACGAGAATCATATCCACCCCGTTCTCGTACAGGAAATCCCACTCCTCCGCCGTCTCCCCGGCACCGGCCAGGGTGTGGGCATCCACATAAAAACGGACGTGATCATTCAGGGCGGCCAGCGGCTCAGCGGCTTCGTCTATGCTCTTTTTCATGTTATCCGTCTCAAAACTGGTCCAGCGTGCCACGTAGGTCAGGGGCTCATCCAGCAGACTTTCATAGGTTTCCACCCATTTTTTACGATCCTGATGACGGTATTTATAAAAGATCATGGCATCTACGCCGCTGTCCGCTTGGATTTCGCTAAGGATCCGCTGCTGCTTTTCCAGGGAGTAGTGGTAGTTGATGATGCAGGTATCCCACGCCTGGGTTTTCTTGATCAAAGGATACACATCCTCGTCCCAATCCCACACGTCATGCTTGTCCAGGCGGATGGTGGTGCGGCCCCGGCAGACGATCAGCGCTTCCTCAAAGGTGGGAATCAGGTAATCGGTGATCCGTCCGTTTCTGGCCAGACGAAGCTGGCGCAGCTGTTCAAAGGTCCAATCCTCTACTTTATTCGAGGAAGGCAGGCCGTCCTTTCCGGCCTTTCGGACAAAATCCGTGGTGCGGTTCAGAGTAGCGTCGTGCATCAAAACGATCACCCCGTCCTTGGTCAGACGCAGATCCAATTCCAGATTGTCCGCACCCATCTGGATGGCGCTGATGATGCCCTCGATGGAATTTTCCGGGTAATACTCCCCGTCGCCCCGGTGGAAGCAGGAGATCATGCGCCCATCGGGATCGGCAAAGGCGGCCTTTTTCTCCTCAAAATCCCGCAGCCAATCGGGCACGTCGAACTCCATCACCCAACTGCACAGGAATTTGTCCGGGTCGGCAATGTATTCGTCCCGATCCTCCGCCCCGTCGAAGGAAACGGCGTAATCCCGGGGGAGCGTGCCGACGTCGATATCGTTCATCAGCCGCTGGATCGCGTGGATCAGCGCGGTGTCACTGCCGCCCACCGCCACCAGCTTTTCGCCTATGACAGCGATGCGGTAATCGGATGCACCCAACCCCTCCGCCAGCTCCGCCGATTCGGGGCGATTGGTATTGCCCAAAAGGATCTCATACTCGCCGAACACAGGCTCCGCGTCCCGCTCCACCCAGTCATCCGTCAAGGGAAGATCCGGGCTGATGGCGGACCGCAGCTTGGCGCAGGCGTTGGCGGCGTCCTTGCCCATCCCGTCATCACAGATCACGGTATAGGCATTCTCCCCGCCCACCAGGCGAAGAGGCGGCACCTCCGGCGGCACGGTGGTTTCGGGGATGGATGGATTGGTGTCCGGTCCGTCCGCCGGGGTGGTATGGCATCCTGCGAGAAGCAGGCAGGCCAGAGCGGCCAGGACGAAAAGCAGACATCGTTTCATAGGTTTTTCCTCACGGCAACATTATTACGTTCTGTTTGTATTGTATAAGGAAACATGGGCACTGTCAACGGTACGGACAGAAAAAAGTAACATTTTCGAAACGAACTTTCGGAAATATTATGGTATAATATACATATATATGCATTCCATTTCCGAAGAAAGAGAGAACCGCATGAGAAAATCTTATTCCGAAATCACCCCCTACATAGAAGAGTTGGCCAAGAAATCCTGTGAGGGCAACCACATCGCGCCGGAGATGTACTCCGAGCATCACGTCTTCCGCGGCCTGCGCGACGTGAACGGCCGGGGCGTGGTCACCGGCCTGACGGAGATTTCCAAGGTCAACGCCCGAACCAAGGACGAAAACGGCAGCGAGATCCCCTGCCGCGGTGAGCTGTGCTATCGCGGCATCAACGTCCGGGATCTGGTGGAGGGATTCCGCGCCGACGGGCGATTCGGCTTTGAGGAAACGGTGTATCTCCTTCTGTTCTCCGAACTGCCGAATCCGAAACAGCTGTCCCTCTTCACAAAAGAATTATCGGAATACCGATCCCTGCCCTCCTCCTTCGCCCGGGATATGATTCTGAAGGCCCCGGGCCGGGATATGATGAACATCCTCTCCCGCAGTGTGCTGGCGCTGTACGCCTACGACGACAATCCCGACGATATCTCCATCCCCAATGTGCTGCGGCAAAGTCTGCAGCTGATCTCCGTGTTCCCCATGCTGGCGGTGTACGGATACCAGTCCTACCAGCATTATCACCAGGGAAAAAGTCTGTTTATCCACCTGCCCCGGGAGGAGTACTCCACCGCGGAGAATATCCTCCATCTGCTAAGAGAGGACAGCCGCTTCTCCCCCCTGGAAGCCCAGCTTCTGGATCTGACCATGGTGCTCCACGCGGAGCACGGCGGCGGTAATAACTCCACCTTCACTACCCACGTGGTCACCTCCTCCGGCACGGATACCTACTCCTCTGTGGCGGCGGCGCTGGGATCCCTGAAAGGACCGCGCCACGGCGGCGCGAATATCAAGGTGGTGCGGATGTTTGAGGATATGAAACACACCATCAACACCCGGGATCGGGGCGCAGTGAAGGATTACCTGGCCCGCCTGTTGGATAAGGATGCCTTCGATCGGGCAGGGCTGATCTACGGTATGGGCCACGCCATCTATTCTTTGTCCGATCCCCGTGCGGAAATTCTGGAGCAGTACGCCCGCGCCCTCTCTGAGGAGAAGGGATACGAGGAGGAGTACGAATTGTACGAAACCGTGGCGGCCATGGCACCGGAATTGATCGCGGAAAAGCGGAAGATGTACAAGGGCGTCAGCCCCAACGTGGATTTTTACTCCGGCTTGATCTACCGGATGCTGGAGTTGCCTGCCGAATTGTATACGCCCATCTTCGCCATGTCCCGCATCGCGGGATGGAGTGCCCACCGGATCGAGGAGATCCAGAACGCGGGCAAGATCATCCGCCCCGCCTATATCAACGTGCAAAAAGACAGAGAATACGTGCCGCTGTCGGAGCGGTAAGGCGGATTCCGTCGATGAATTTTGTGCGGCCATCCATTGACAAACGCGTCTCCGCGGTGCTATAATAGTACCGCGGATATATGCAGATGTAGTTCAATGGCAGAACATCAGCTTCCCAAGCTGAATACGCGGGTTCGATTCCCGTCATCTGCTCCATAATATAAAGGGGGTGCGACAGCGCTCCCTTTATATTATGGAATAAATAAAGATCGAGGGGAATCGAACCCAATTCGATAGCCGCTTGCGGCGTCCCGTCATCTGGCGGCAGGGCCGCCCCCAAACATCGGCGCTTCTTCAGCGAAATCGACCGCCATCCCACGAGGGTGGCGGGTGACTGTATTGGATTTAATGAAAACCGCAGGGAATCGAACCCATTCGATAGCCGCTTGCGGCGTCCCGTCATCTGGCGGCAGGGCCGCCCCCAAACATCGGCGCTTGTGAAGCGGGATCAATGCACATCCCACGAGGGGGGACGGAAGGTGCAGGCGGCGTCCCGTCATCTGCTCCAAAAGAAACGACAATTTTCGACAGAAGATTGTCGTTTCTTTTGTTCTCTTCACTTTTCCCTTTTCTCTCTTCTCTTTTCTCTCAAATGGTCGTTTCCAGAGAAAAGTGAAGAGTGAAGAGAGAAGAGTGAAGAGAGAAGAGAGAAGAGAAAAGGTAGCTTTGCTTCGCAAAGCATTGCATCGAATCCATCCCGCGGCGCTTTTTCATCCGAATCTCCCCTCCCCATGGAAAAATCCTCCGATTTATGTTATAATGTCAAAAACGGTCCTACAAGGAGATTTTCTATGATCATGCAATTTCGCGGCGACATCGCCGATCTGACCGCCGGCATCGCCTGCCTCAGCGAGGATCTGGGCATTACCCTGGGCGAGGGCGGATATACTATCACCGTCATCCACCGCCCGGGGGCGGATCTGTCCGTGTCCTTTGCGGGGGAGACGGGGACCATCACCTACAGCGAAAAGTGCCACTTTTTCCGGGCATTTGGCCACGCGGTGGAGCACCTTTTGGCCGGGGAGCAGGAATTCACCCTGACGGAGCATCCGAATTTCCGCATGAACGGGCCCATGTTTGATATGTCCCAGGGCAACGCCGCTTTCAACATTCCCACCGTGAAATACATCCTCCGGCGCATCGCCCTCATGGGACTGAACACCTTCATGCTCTACTGCGAGGATTCCTTTGCCGTGGAGAATCAGCCCTACTTCGGCTACATGCGCGCCCGCTACACGGAAGGCGAGATGCGGGAATTGGACGATTACGCCTACGATCTGGGCATTGAGATGATCCCCTGCATCCAGACCCTGGCCCATCTGCCCGATGCCCTCCGCTGGGAGTGCTACGACGACATCCGGGACTACGCGGAGTGCCTGCTTGTGGGGGAGGAGAAGACCTACGATTTCATCCGGGATCTGCTCACCGCCGCCACCCGCCCCTTCCGCACGAAGAAAATCCACATCGGCATGGATGAAGCGTGGACGCTGGGCCGGGGTAAATACATCGACACCTTTGGCTACGAGGCGCCGTGGAAGATCATGGAAAAGCACCTGTCCCGGGTGATGGAGATCGTGCGGGAGATGGGGCTGGAGCCCATGATGTGGGATGATATGTTCTTCCGCACCTTTGGGGATGGCACATACAATCAGCCCACAGCCGAAATCCCCGAAGAAACCCGCCGCGCGGTGCCGCCCGAGATGCGGTGCATCTACTGGGATTACTACCGCATGACACAGCCGGAGTACGAAGCACGCATCGCCCAGCACCGCACGTTATGCGAGAACATGATCTTCGCCGGGGCGGTGTGGACGTGGGTAGGCTTCAGTCTGGCCTGGAACAAGACCCGCATCACCACCGACGCGGCGCTGACGGCCTGCAAAAAGCTGGGGATCCGGGACGTGATGCTCACCGTATGGGGCGATAACGGCACGGAGTGCCTGGCCACCGTCGCCCTCATCGGATGCCAGCTCTACGCGGAGCACGGCTACGCGGAGGTCATCGATTACGACAAATTCGAGCGCCGCTTCCGCTTCTGCACCGGCGGCCATCTGGAGGATTTCGCCCGACTGGAGGATTTCGACCGCAATCCTCTGACACAGTCTCTCGCGGATCACTCCTCCCACAACGCATCCAAATACCTGATGTGGCAGGACATCCTCACCGGATTGTGCGACAAAAATATCGAGGGATATCCCCTGGACAAGCACTACGCGGCTCTGGCGGAGGATATGAAAGCCGCCATGGAGCGGGGCGGCGCTTTCGCCGATCTGTTCCACTTCAATTACCGCGCCGCCCATGTGCTGGCTCTCAAGAGCCAGATCGGATTACGGCTGACCGCGGCCTACCGGGCGGGGGATCGGGAGGTGCTTGCCTACATCGCCGATGTGGAGCTGACCGATCTGCGGCACCGCTTCGCCATGCTCCGGGAGGTGCATCGGGAAAACTGGTTCGCCCTCTACAAGCCCCTGGGCTGGGACGTGATGGATATGCGGTACGGATCGATGCTGGCCCGCATCGACTCGGCGGTCTGGGCCGTGCATCGGTATCTGTCCGGGGAGGTGGAGTGCATGGAGGAATTGGACGTGGAGCGGCTCCCCTACGGGGGCAAGGACGGCCCCATCCGCTATCTGAATTTCTTCGGGGATATTATTTCTCCCTCCCGCATCGCACCGAAAGCATAAAATCCCGAAAACAGGGTATCCTATATCCGGAATCTCATTTTCGGAAAGGATACAGAATCATGATTGAACCGGATACCATAAAACTGCTCCGCGAATGCGACGCGGGGGTGAAGATGGGCGTTTCGTCCATCGATGACGTGCTCAAGTACACCAAAAGCGAGGGGCTGAAGACCTACCTCGCCGAGTGCAAACGGGAGCACGAGGTGCTGGATCGGGAGATCCGGGAAGAATTGGACCGCTATCACGACGACGGCAAGAATCCCAATCCCATCGCAAAAAGCATGTCCTGGATGAAGACCAATATGAAGCTGGGCATGGATATGTCCGACGGCACCATTGCCGATCTGATGACGGACGGGTGCAATATGGGCGTGAAATCCCTGAACCGCTATCTAAATCAGTATGAGGCGGCGGAGGAGCGCACCAAGGACATCGCCAAGCGGCTGATCCATCTGGAGGAAAAGCTGGCCACGGACATCCGCGGATATCTGTAAGGGAAAGGGAGGTGACGCATTTGGCAATGCGCCACCTCTTTAAATTCCTACGGAATTTCGAATTATCACGTCCGTGACGCTAAAAATTCGGGGGCTGCTGCATAAAATGCAACGGCCCCCCCTTTTTGGCCGTGGTGGAAAAACTAATGGTTACAAGGCAATTTTCCATTTGACGGAACATGGATTCCGTGGTACAATACTATATATCGCTTTGCGTATTTTCCAGTACATAAGGAGAATCTCATGATGAATATGAAAAAAGTCCTCGCCCTGCTTCTCTGTGCCGTTTTGCTTCTGCCCCTTGTGCCGGCAGTCCTCGCCGCGGAGATCATGGGGGATGAATCCTACGAGAGGGTAGCCGGCATCGCCGCCAGCAACGGATGCGGCGCCATGCAGGGCATGGCCGTGGGCAGAAAATATGCCTACACCGCCCTGAGCAACAGCAACGACACCCGCGCCGTGATCACCCAGGTGAATCTGGAGACGGGCAAGACCCGTGTGATGACCAACGGCGAGGATGGAAAGAAATACTTCACCTTCCTGAGCCACTGCAACGATATGGACGTGGTGGAAGTGAACGGGGAGGAGTGGCTCATCGTGGCCGCGTCCTCCAAATTGCAGGTGTTTGTGGTGGATGACGAAAATGGTACACTGCATCACCGGGCGGAGTTTAATGTGTGGCACGCCGGCAAAGCCTTCGCTCCCGTGGGTATGGCGGTCCGCGAGATCAACGAGCGGGAGATTACCTTTTTGTTCAAGGGCGGTTATGCCATCTCCACCGGTACCGTCGCCACCGGTGCGGAAGCGGGGGATATCCACGTTTCCATTGTGTGCCTGATCGACGTGAACAAAGTGCCCCTGGGGGACGGGTATAAGGATCTGTCCCACTACCTCAACCAGGGAATGGGCTATCGGGACGGCGTGGTGTATGCGGTGTTCTCCGGATGCTCCCGGACCGAGACCATCCACCACAGCATGATTGTGGGATTCGATATCACCCAGGGCAACCGCACCATGTATCCCCTGCCCGATAAGGTGTTCTACATCGCCAGCAACAAATTCCGGACCCTCTTTGAGATGGAGAGTTGCGGCTTTACCCCCGACGGACGGTTGCTGTTCAATACCAACGGCAGTATTGACGGCGTGTTCGTCCTGAAGGATTTCGTGTGCTCCCCCGAGGAAACCGCAGAGAAGTCTACCTATACCGTCCGCTTCGACGGAAACGGGATGGAGGGCGAGATGGCGGAGCAGAGTGTTGTCTGCGGCGATATCGCGGCCCTGCCCCGGCAGACTTATAACGTTACCGACCGCCGCATGGAGGGATGGCTGGCCAGCCGTGCCTCGGATAACGCGGTGTACTGTGTGAACAAGCGGGATGCATCCGATGCCAAGTGGCTGCCCCAGGAGGAGATCCAGGGCAATTACAAGCCCTACATCTTTGCCGATGGCGGATACATTATGAACGACAGTACCCTGGCGGGGGACACCATCACGATGACGGCCCAGTGGCAGCAGTACGGCGACGCCAACGGCGACGGAAAGCTGGACATCGCCGATGTGGTGGCGCTGCGGATGTTTTTGAAGGACTGCTATCCGCTTTCCTTCACTTTGCGGAAACAGCTGGATGTGAACGGCGACTGGGCGGTGGATGAAGCCGATCTGTGGACCATCTTTGCTTACCTGGGCGGTGCCATCGAGAAGCTGCCCCTTTGCGAATAAGAAATATCCCGAAACAGGACTGCGGCGCAGTCCTGTTTTCTGTTGCACGGCGGGAAAAAATGTGGTACAATAACCCTATCGAGAAAAAGTAAGGAGATTTACATGAAGCACTCCATAAAGAAATTTTCGGCACTGCTCCTCTGTGCCGCTGTGCTGGCATCCTCGTGCCTGATAGCCCCGCCGGCACAGGCCGCGGACATACTGTACGACGACGATTTTGAAACCGTGGTCAAGGTGGGCGAGGCCAATAAGTGCTATTCCGCCCAGGGATTTGCCGCGGGCGATGCCTATCTGTACGCCGCCCAGATCGGCGACGACGACGCCCGGGCGGTGATCCACCGGGTGGAGCGGGATACGGGCGATTTGGAGCTGATGGTGCACGGCGAGACGGGCATGAGTTATTTCACCAATCTGGGCCACTGCAACGATATGGATTGGGCGGTCATCGACGGGGTGGAATATCTGTACGTGCTGGCGGAGGCCAAGGTATTGGTGTTCCGCATCGAGGATACCAAGCTCCATCCCCACGCGGAATACGATCTGAAATACAACGGAAAAGCCTTCGGCGCGTCCGCCATGGCCGTCTACAAAATCAATAAATCCCGGATCACGTTTCTGTTCAAGAGCGGCTATACCGTGTCTATGGGCGCGGTGTCTGCCACGGTGGACAAGGGATCCATCAGCGTGAGTATCCGCTGCTATATCGATGTGTCCCGGGTGAAGCTGGACGGCAAGGTGCGGGATTTCACCTCCTTCACCAACCAGGGCATGGGGTATAAGGATGGGTATCTCTTTGTGCCCATCACGGGCAACGACGATGAGGAAACCCAGAGCCACAGTCTGATTCTGACCTACGATATGAGCCAGGCCAAGGGAAGCAACAAGCTCCAGCCGGTGGATGAGATGACCTTTTACGTCATCAGCGAGGAATACGCCGGGTTGTTTGAGATTGAGGACTGCGGCATTTCCTCCGACGGGCGGCTGTATTTCAACAACAACGGCCGGGTGAGTAGCCGGGATACCAAGCACGACGGCGTCCATGTGCTGGCGGATTTCGTCCTGGAGGCGAAAAAAGAGGCCACCTACACCGTGCAGTACGACGGAAACGGCGGTGCGGGATCCATGGCATCCGCCGCGGTGGCGGTGGACACCGCCATCACGCCCGGCGAGAACACATTCGTGCGTGACGGCTACACCTTCACGGGATGGAAAGTCTACAGCACGGCCAAGAAGCAATACGTGAACATCGGCGACAAGGCCGCCGAGGGAGATACGATCATCTTCTACGCCCAGTGGGAGAAGGATGCTCCCCCTGCCCCCGCCACCTACACCGTGCAGTATGACGGAAACGGCGGTGCGGGATCCAGGGCATCCGCCACGGTGGCGGTGGACACCGCCATCCAGCCCGGCGAGAACACATTCGTGCGGGACGGCTACACCTTCACGGGATGGAAAGCCTACAGCACGGCCAAGAAGCAATATGTGAACATCGGCGACAAAGCCGCCGAAGGAGATACGATCACGTTCTACGCCCAGTGGCGTCTCTTGGGGGACGTGAACGGCGACGGCCGGCGGACTCTTGCGGATGTGGTTGCTCTGCGGATGTACGCGGCGGGATGCTATCCTGTGGCCCCATCCGAGGCGGTGTATCTGGACGTAAACGGGGACGGCGCGGTGAATCTATCCGACGCCCATGTGCTGTTCGCGTATGTGGTCGGTGCGATCTGAATACAGAAGCGGGACGGAATCCGTCCCGCTTTATTTATGGGCAGACAGGGGGAAAAAATCGATTATTAAACAGAATTTTTCCATTTGATGATGGGGATTTTCGTGGTAAAATACCCGTATCGGGATATTCCGTTCCCGCCTTAGATCGAGTTTTACCCTACCATAAGGAGTCCACAATGAAAAAATCCATAAAGAAAGTGGCCGCGTGCCTCTTGTGTGCGGCCGCGGTGGCGTCCGCCGCGCTGATGCCCGCGCAGGCCGCGGTGACCATCCGCGACGACGAACTGGACCACATCGCCACCCTCAAGCCGGTCAACAGCCTGGGCATTGCGGAGGGAATGGCGGTGGGCGACACCTACCTGTACGCCGCCCTCATCAACGGCTCCGATTCCCAGTGCTCCATCGTGCGGGTGCATAAGGATACGGGCGAATCCACCGTCATGCGCAACGGCGCCAACCGACGGAATTATTTCAGCAATCTGACCCACGCAAACGATCTGGAAATCATGACCGAGGATGGCAAGGAAATTCTGTACGTCCTTTCCTCCGGCAACATTCTTGTTTTTGAAGTGGATGACCGTACCCTGAACCCCATCGGGGAGTTGTTCATCATGCTGGGCGGCAAGAAATTCACCCCCGCCGCCATCGCCATCGAGCGGGTGGGCGAGGAGGAAACCTCCTTTTTGTTCAAGAGCGGCCTGTACATCTACCGGGGTACATTCCCCACCGGCATGCATAGCGGCAACATTGAGCTGACCCGGGTCCATTACCTGGACGTAACCAATATCGAGATCGACGGCATGCTGTGCGATTTCACCTCCTTCATGAATCAGGCCATGTTCTGCCAGAACAACATTCTGTACATCGTCAAGGCCGGATGCGATAAGGTGGAGACCATCCGCGAGAGCATCATCCTCGGCTACGAGCTGGTGCCGGGCAAGGAGCGTCTGCGTCCCGAGCCGGATCTGGTGTTCTACTTCAACAGCGAAACGTATCCCGCCCTCTTTGAGGCGGAGGATTGCGGCATCTCTTCCGACGGAAAGATGTATTTCAACACCAACGGCCGTAAATCCGCCACCGAAACCAATCACGACGGCATCTTCCGCATCCGGAACGTGGATTTCTCCGGGGAGCGGAAGGCACCCGATACCTTCTCCGTCCGCTACACCGCCAACGGCGGTATGGGATCCATGCAGTGGCGCACACTGCTGATGGGCGAGTCCATCATTCATCTGGAAAACCGCATCACCTGCAAGGGACATTATTTCGGCGGATGGGTGGCCACCCGCGAATCCGATGGAACCACCCTCTGCGTCAGCCGGAGCAATCCGGAGGATAAAAAATGGCTGAAGGCGGAGGCCATGGGCGAGGAGTACGTACCGTACATTTCCTTCACCGGCGAGCGGATGGAAAACCTGACCGACGTGGTGGGCGACACCGTTCTGTTCAGTGCCCAGTGGATTGCCCCCGGCGACGTAAACGAAGACGGCAAATTGAGCTTCACCGATGTAATGGCTTTGCGGATGTACACCAAGGGATTCCATCCCGTGCCCCGCGCCGGCAAGAAGCTGATGGATCTGAACGACGACGGATGGATCAACGACACCGATGTACATCTGCTGTTTGCGTACGTGGCCGGAGCGATTGAGGAATTCCCCCATTGAACCATGGGAAGAATAAATAATTGGTCGGCAAAAGGACAGAGGAAATCCTCTGTCCTTTTGTTTTGTCTATGAAAGACAACCACCTGCTATGCAGGTGGCAACAAAAAGCTTTAGCAAAGAAAAGTTGCGGCGAAGGCGTGCCTTCTCCTGTGGGAGAAGGGGGACCGTTCGCACGCGAACGGTGGATGAGGAGTA
>JAZQFQ010000098.1:0-21091 GCA_045539595.1 Eubacteriales bacterium
GGCTATGCGAAAGTATTTCATCCGCCGCCAGCAGCTGCTGGGTGATCTGAACGGTCAGATTGAGGAAATGGTCACCGGATATAAAACGGTGATGGCCTACGGCAAAGAGGAAATGGCTTGTGAGCGTTTTGCCAAAACCAGTGAAGAATTCCGCAAGTGCGGCATCCGCGCCAACGTATGGGGCGGCATCATGGGTCCATGCAACAACATCATCAACAATCTGAACTACCTGATCGTCGCCGCCTTTGGCGGATATTTTACCATTTCCGGAGTCATTTCCGTGGGTGATATTCAGGCGATCATCCAATATTCCCGGCAGTTCTCCCAGCCTATCAATCAGATAGCCAATCAATATGCGGAGATTCTGACTGCCATCGCCGGTGCGGAACGCGTGTTTGCCATTCTGGATACCCCGGATGAGATTGACAAAGGTAACCGGCACTTAAACGAAAACACCCTGCGCGGCCATATTGAATTTAAGAATATTGATTTCGCTTACATACCGGAAAAACCTGTTCTGAAGAATCTGAAGTTGTGCGTGAAACCGGGACAAAAGGTGGCCATTGTCGGTGCAACGGGCTCCGGAAAAACAACCATCGTAAATCTTCTGACGCGATTCTACGATATCGACAGCGGTGAGATTCTCCTGGACGGTGTGAACATCAATGACATTCCCAAAAAGGAACTGCGCGGTGCCATCGGTATCGTACTGCAGGATACGGTGCTGTTCTCCGATACCATCGCCAAGAACATCCGCTATGGACAAATCGATGCGACCGATGCGGAAATGCATCGCGCCGCTGAGATGTCCAACTCCGCCGCATTTATCGATCGTCTGCCGGATGGATACGAAACTGTACTGACCCAATCCGGCAGCAATCTGAGCCAGGGCCAAAGACAGCTTCTGGCTATCGCCCGTGCCATTCTGGCCGATCCCAAGATTTTGATTCTGGATGAAGCCACCTCCAATGTGGATACGCGTACCGAGATGCACATTCAGCAAGCCATGGTGGCGCTGATGAAGAATCGCACCAGCCTGATTATCGCGCACCGTCTCTCCACCATCCGCGATGCGGATGTGATCGTGGTCATCAAAGACGGCCAGGTAGCGGAAGCCGGCGATCATGACACATTGATTGCGCAAAAGGGCGAGTATTACACCCTGTACCAGAACCAATTCTCCGGATTCGCCATATAACAAAAAAGGGCTGCTGCCACTCGGCAACAGCTCTTTTGTTGATATCAGCCTTTTTTCTCGATCTCGGAGAGCATCTCCACGCGGCGCGTGTGGTAACTGCCCACGAAAGAGTTCGCAAGAAAGGCATCTACGATTTCCAGCGCAACGCCTTCACCCACCACGCGGGCACCCATACACAGCACATTGGCGTTGTTGTGGCAGCGTGTCATTGCGGCAGAATAGGTGTCGCCACAGCAGGCGGCGCGAATTCCGTGGATCTTGTTGGCGGCAATACTCATACCAATGCCGGTGCCGCAGATCAAAATGCCAAGATCGGCCTGACCGGCCACAACGGCGCGGCAGCAAGGTTCGGCATACACGGGATAATCACAGCTCTCGCTGCTGCTTGTGCCGAAATCGATCACGTCGTATCCCTTCTTTTTCAAGTGTGCGATCACCGCCTCCTTGATAAGAAATCCGCCGTGATCACATGCAAATGCAATGGTTTTTACGTTCTGTTCCATCTTTATTCTCCATTCTGTACAGAGGCGAGTTTTTCCTCACGCTCGCGCTCTGCCTGTGTTTTTCGTAAATACACCGGAGCCAATCCGTCCGGTGTGAAAACGGTATCGGGTGATGCCTTATCCCACATATGGGCTGCACAATCCGCCACGGCAAAAGCACCGGGCCAACGGTACAATTCGGGCGTTTCCATCAACTTAGGATGGGTAATAAATCCTCGTGCGCTTTCATATCCGTCGCCGACAAGATAAATTGGTTCGTCAAATTGTGCCAGCACGTTGTCCAGATCCGCGCCCAATACAATATCATCCTTTGTCAAACGTGTGACTACGCCATCCGAAACACGGAACAGCGCCGAATAATATTGGGTGCGCCGCGCATTGATCACAGGGCAAACGATTCCGTCAGCATACTTCATCCCATACGCCATCGCTTCCAGGGAAGATACGCCCAGACACGGCTTTCCCGTACCGAATGCCAGCCCCTTGATGGTGGCAATGCCGATACGGATGCCGGTAAAGGATCCAGGCCCCACTGAGCACGCCATTTGATCAATATTTGCCAGGGGAACGCCGGAAGTTTCCAGCATGTGGCGGATCATGGGAAGGAGTGTAGTGCTGTGTGTATGTCCGGAGTTAAGGATGTACTGTGCCACCAGCGATCCGTCACGCCACAAGGCAGCCGAAGCGGTAAGGGCCGTAGTATCCAAAGCTAAAATCTGCATGATTATCTCTCACTTCCCTTCGTGGGAGTTTCAATCGTGATACGCCGAGCGGATTCATCTGTTTTTTCAATCGTAACCGTGATGGAGTCCGAGGGGCGAACGGTGTCAATCTTCTCGCACCATTCGCAAATGCAAACGCCGGATATCAGATACTCATCAAACCCGATGGAATCCAGCCCGTCTTCGTCTTCAAGGCGGTAAAAATCGAAGTGGAACACAGGGATCGCACCACGGCGATATTCATTTACGATGGTATAGGATGGGCTTTTCACGCGGCTTCCGGGAGACAGCACCGATGCAAATCCGCGCACAAACGCGGTCTTACCCGCGCCGAGATCACCGTTCAGAGCAATAAAGCAAGGCTTGGCCTGCTCATGAACGGATCGTGCCAGCATAGCGCCGATCTGTTCCGTTTCCTCAACGCTCTGTGAATCGTATATTCTTGCGTCCACGTTTTCCCTCCTTGCCTCGTTATTGCTCCTTATATTATAACACACATTTTCTTCAAATACAATAATTTATTATCACAATGATGTGCGCTGCAGCGCGAATTTTCACGAGAGAAATATTCGGAAACCGCTTGCAATTCTCAGAGTAATGTTGTATAATATATAGGCTGAACATCCGCCCATAGCTCAGCTGGATAGAGTACCGGATTCCGATTCCGTTGGTCGAGGGTTCGAATCCCCCTGGGCGGGCCAGAAAAAAGCACTTGCTTGCGCAAGTGCTTTTTTCAACTAAATCCACCTTCGATGGATGAAACCACTTCGCGATGAAATCCCGCTTTGCGGGGATAGGAGAGGCAGATTTAATTTCATCTAAGGCGCAACGCCGAAGATTTCATCCGAGCATCGCTCGGCTTTCATCGTGAGCGCAAGCGAACTATTTCACTAAAACCTGCGAAAGTTCAAATCCAGACGCGAAAATTCCGAAAATATCTTTTTATAGTCGATAGCAAAAAACGCTTATCGTGCAGATAAGCGTTTTTTATAAAAGAACGGGATACAGATTACTCTGTATCCCTCTTTCTTATTTCGCGTAGTTCATCGAGACGATGGATTCAATGGATGTGGGACAAACGGAAATGAACGTCTTGCCGGGATTCATCTTAATAAGTTCCCCATCCTCGCCGTAAAAACGAATCGGCAATTCATCGGAATCCTTCACCCACTTGATTTTCGTGTATGTACCGTTCACTGCGTAATATCCGCTTCCCTCGCCTACGGTGGTTACATCGATGCGATTCTTTTCGTCGTTGGTGATGGCACCGGTTTTGCAGAACAGGATTATCACATTCTTAAAAGTGAGTTGTTCACCGGTTGTACCCTCGACATGCTTCTGGCCATTGAACTGGTACCGCAGATATTCCCCCGTTTCAGCATCGTAGGTGAAATCCGTAACCTGGGAGATGGAGAACGGAATGTGGATATTCTCAGCCTTCTCCGCAAACGTCACGGTTTCATCGGGCTTGACAAAATCCAGCGGATAATCGAATTCTTCCGTCAGATCGGTTCTGTATTTTTTGTACTTCACCGCTGCCGCAATCTTCTCTCCGGTAGACACAAGACAATGCTCCAGGCTCATGGTCTTCATGCGCTCCGCACTGCGGTAAAAGGTTTTCGACGGGATATCCCACATGTTTACCCCGTCCAGATTCTGGACCTTACGCGCTTTTATGGAATCATAAGCGAACGGGCTGCCGCCGGCGTGAATGAACAGTGCATCATAATCTGCCGCAAAATTCAGATAATAATCCCGGGCGGAACGGATACTGCCTACCTCAGGCAGATTATCATAGTCCAGCGTGATCATCATAAGCCGGGTGATACCGCCCTCCACCAAGCACTCATAGATAATATCCGCCTGGGCAATTCCGTCCTGCGGGCAACTGACGCGGATATTGTTGATCATGATGGCTGCGGGACGTTTGGCGGATAGATCCGTATCCGTGGCAAGACCGGTCAGCGGATGCACAATCACGGGCTCGTCAGGTTTTTCAGGCTCATCCGATGTATCGGGGGCAGATGTTTCCGGCTCGGAGGTGACCGGTTCCGTTGTATCCGGTGCTGACGTATCCGGTACCGTTGCGTCATCGCTTACAGCGGGTGTGGTATTCGTTGTATCGTCCGGAACCGGATTCACCACAGGAGCGGCCGTCGCGGTGTCTGAATCCTTGGGGGGCTCGACAGGAACCGTTTGACATCCGAATGTCAGCAGACAAACAGCACACAAAAGAAGCAGCGCACCAATCGTTCTGAGTGAATACTGCATACCTTATTCCTCCGCAATCAGGCGAGATACCGTTCCAACCAGATGAGGCCGATATCGAAAGCATCGTACAGGCCGGTTTTCATATCCTGCTTCACAATGCGCTCCTGCGCGGAGAGATTCTTGTCCGTTTTTACGATCTGAATGAGGATCTTATCCGGAACTTCCTTATTGTTCTGCTGTTTGGTAGTCATAATCGTCATCTGCAGAATGTACGGATCTTCCATAAAACCGTAGCAGATCGTATTGTCTTCGCGGACAAGCGGGCGGCCTTTATACTCAAGAAATTTACCGGATACGGTTACTTCTTGCATAATATCTTTATTTTCCATAATTATTGATCCTTTCAACATACATATTCATTTTATTTTACTACATTTTGCACAAAAAGTCAAGGCATTATCCATTCTTCCATGAAAAGGATGGCGGTTATGCCGCCATCCTTGCATCAAACGTTTTTCTCAATGATCTTCAGATTGGTAGGAAGGATGCCTGTCTGCTCATACACAATTTCACTGATCTGGGCTACCTCGCTGGGAAGCAGACCTTCGCTTTTCACAATAATGCTGGCTGTGTCACCATTCACCACGGCTACACACTGCGTGAATCCCTTGGACAGAATCAACGTTTCGATATTGGATTCGCACTCGATATCCCGGGCAATCTGGGCAATACTGTCCAGAGCTTCGTTTTTCATGTCCTCAACGGCTGTGCTGCTTTCTGCTACAGAAAGAAGCACTTCCATGGCTTCATCCCGCGCCTGCTGACGGCTCAGCTGCATGGCCTCAAAATAGTTGTATACGGCCTCATACGACGGATCGGCTTCCTCACCGGAATCGCCGACCGAAAGCGCATCCATGTCTATAGCCAGATTGGATTTCTTCCCCGTTTCTTCCCCGTTGAACAGGATCAGATTCAGCATAACCGCAAATCCTACCAGGATCACCGCACAGATTACCACGGTTCCTTTCTTTCCGATCCGGTTGATCACCGCGACCGTTTTATCACGAATGTCTGAAAGCGTGAGTTTCATATTCTTCCTCCTAAATAAATGATGGTATATGTATATGTTTGCAATGCAATGCGTATGACGGAAATGTTATGTTCCGGCTACAAATATTCTGGAGGACGAAATCCCGAAGGCGGCACTGAGCAATTCCGTTATAGTCAGGCGCACGTCGGTATCCTCACCGTGGGAACAAACTACCGCGATTCCACGGATCTGCGGATAGATTTCCTGGATCAGAATCGGAGACTCGCCCCCGTCTTTCGCCGCAAGCAGGTAATTCTGTGCCGTACCGGTTATATTCTCCGCATAAACATACTCACTGCCGCCCTCCAGGGTAACAAGGGCATGAACCTCACCAACCCCATGTACCTGACGGCAAAGGAATTCTATCCTGTCCTCCAGGTCCTGCGTGTAGAAGCGTACCGAAAAATAAGTGTCCGTGTCATCTACGGCCGAATCATTCGCCGGATGGTCGGCCCTTCCACCAAAAATCAGTAAAATCAGCCCGATAATACCGATCAGAATAGGGATGACCTGTTTTTTCTCATGTAACATAGCAACAAATTTATGCATTATCCACCTCTATGATTTCCTGCGCAGTATCTCACACGGACACCCCAACAAATCGCTGAGATACCGCGCTGCTTCCATCTCGTCGCACACAGCATTATTCAGCAAATATACCTTGATCCGATCCACTGAAACCTCACCATCGCCCGTCAAGCCGGTCTGAATCTCCACATATACATCCGTTTTTTCCAATGAGAATCGGGACACAACCAGCGATTGAACACCTCGCTCGATATTTCGGACGCCATACCGAATCACCCACTTGTCCGACTGTATCTCTGCCTCGTCAATCGTCTCAGTACTCGGCAGAAGTAAAGCCATGAACCGCTCGGGAAATGCGCGGATGCTGTCAGCCGCACGCGCAATCGGAGTACTGAGTACGACCAGCACGGAGAGCCCGGCCATCCAAGTGATGGCGGAATGGATTCCGCGGCTTTTTGCAGGCACCATGGCTGTGATACAAGCATTGAGCAATACAATCCAAACAATGTCTCTCACCTGTTCCTCCTAAAAACGAACACAAATAACCAGTCCCAAAGTGAACACAAACAACACCGATGCAAGCGCTGTTATTGCCAGTATGTAGCCGAACACACCCTGCACTTCTGCAAGAAGTTTTCCCTCCTTCTCACATCCCAATAATTCCGCTGTACCCTGGGCTGCGCCAATAGCCACTCGGTGCAGGATCAGGTGAAGGATGGATGGCAAAAGAAGTACAATCATGGCCGCAATTCCCATGGTACCGCAGGTGTTTTTGATTAAATTCAAACTGCCGGCCACCGTTCCGATGGCATCCGATATGGCGCCGCCCACCAACGGAATAAAACTGCCCAGTGCAAATTTTGCCGTCTTTATGGAAAAGGAATCCACGCTCATTGCCATGGCATTCTGGATGCCTATCACAAGAGACAGCAGCAGCGTCACAAGGGAGAGGGCCCACACGAAAAAATTCCGGATACATCTTCCCACGCTGTCCAACTTCACTCCGCCGCCCACATTACTGACAATCCCCAGCACATACATGATCCGTATCATGGGCAGAAAGAACACATCCAAAATATTCTGGAACAATGTGTAGACCAACATCAGCGATGCGTTTACCGTTGCCGCCGCAGTAAGATTTCCCGAGGAAACAAAGAGCGCGCACAAGATGGGTGTAATCCCATTGGTAAGGGATACAAGCAGAGAAAAGAATTGTTCGCTCATATCAGAAACAGACTGCAAAACCGGGGTGATACACAGCACCAGGCACACTGTACTGCACAACTCCACAGCAGATGTCAAACCATCGGAAAATAAGGAATTTTGCATTCGATGAAACATAGCGGAAGCCAGCAGCAATCCAAACAGTTGTATATATGTGCTCAGCGCTGACGGCCACAACACCCGAATTTCCTTCCATACAGCATCGATATAATAGGAGATAGAATAGGTATTCTGCCTATTCGTGATTCCGTTTGGTGCGGACAGCAGTTGCTCCATATCGGTCTGCATTTCTTCCGGGAGGTTGGCGGCAAATCCGTCCAGTTCTTCGCGAAACTCGTTAACGATCTCTCCCTCTGCGGCAGATACGGGGTGCGTACACACAGAAACCAATAGTAAAGCTATTCCTAAAATCCGATAAACTCTCATACAAGAAACCGATTGACGATATCCAGAAGACGAAGTACGAGTGGTAATGATAACAACAGGATCTCCACTTTCCCCATAATATCAATTTGTGAGGCCAACGCCGTTTCCCCTGCTTCCGTACATATATCGGACGAAACCCGCACCAGTGCGGATACTCCCAATGCTTTGAAAAGAACGGATGCGACATCACTGTATGCACTGTTTTTTGCTATGTCATTGAGGACGTGAGCGGCCTCGCGAAACCGGTCTGTGGTGATGATGAAAATCAGTACCACGGCGGCCATGCCTATGAGCGCCGTGATCTCTTTGTGCTGTGAACGCAGACACAGGACGAAGAACACGGTCATCACGGCAATAAATACAACCTTCCACATATTCACAGACCAAAAATGGAGCGTAAGGTGGAAATCATCCCCTTCATCTGATCCAATATGAGTAAAAATGCGATAATGATACCGGCAATCGACACAAGCATCGCCTGGTCATCACGGCCGGTACGGCTGAGGATCTGGCACGATGCAGCCACCAGTATGCCAATACCTGCAATTTTTAAAATAATTCCTGCTTCCATCTATGAATCCTATCCTTTATAAAAACAGTACAACAAGCGAAAATGCGAGCATGAGCGGAAGAACCGTGTACAATTTTCGACGGGAAGCGTACTCCTTTTCCGCGCGTTTTTGACTTTCAGCCAGCAGAGATGCTGTATATTCACACAACTGCAGTGCATCCTTTCGGTAACCTGCGCCCAATTGATCCGCAAAATACAGAAAAGCTGCTTTGTCTTGCCTCTGCAGATAATCCGCCACACGAGACACGCCGGCGCTGAAATCGGTGTTTTTTTGAACAAACGATTCCCGATGAAACGCCGTGTCATCGAAATCCGATAATATATCGGACGTGTGAACATCGAACAAATCGATTTTCCGCTGTGCATGCCGCACAATGCGTACAGCGCATTGCAGTGCGCGTAAGTGATATCTTTCACTCGACCGCAGGCACCAACCGGACAAAAGGGCGGCTGTCAGAAGCAGGGCTGCCCCGACAATCTGCATCAGCAAAGCAGTTCTCCCTTCTGAATGGAATGGATTACCCTTCCGTTTACGCGACGAAGCCCAATACACGCATGAAATATGCCGCTGTCTATCAATTCCTTTATGGGACGTTTGCGCTGCAGATCATCTACAGAACTTCCATGTGCGGATGCAATAACCGCGACACCGGACGATGCGCATTGCATCACGGCACGAGCATCATCTTCCGTGGCAATCTCGTCACACAGAACGAATTGCGGATTCATGGTTCGGATCGCAATTTCCATTCCCACGGCGCGTGGATATCCGCTGAACACATCCAAATACTCTCCCCGCAAGCCGCTGCACAACTCAAACCGCGTGTCTATCACTGACGTCCGGTAAGGGGAGCGGGGATCGGTCAACAGCATGGTAAGTTCGCGCAGCACGGTAGTTTTTCCGCCACCCGGCGCGGAATAGATCAAGACGCTCCGCGGTATGTCACCATCCGTTGCCCAGCGGTACACATCGTCGGCGCATCCCGGAAATCGACGCGGAACCCGTATGCATAGTGAGGTAATGTCCGTTACGCAATCGATATGCTCGTTATGGCAAACTGCCCGTCCCGACACACCCACACGGAATCCATCCTGCGTAAAGATATATCCCTCCCGAATGGTATCGGCATGCGCATATAAAGAATTACCACACAGTTTCATTACAGTGTCCCGAAGCAAATCGCTGTCGCACCGGACAGGCGTTGTGATATGTCTGCCCCCCAGTACAAGCACGACATGCCCCCCTTGATACAATCGGATTTCATCCGGCGGGATTCCGTTAAGTGCGGATGCGTTCCTGACGGCCTCCACAGCGCATGCTGGTAAATATGAAAGTATCCGATGCAGCATATCACGCCCCCTCGATGTCGGATATCCAATCATATGCGGACGAGCCGGATTTATGACAGCACAAAAAAAGAGCCGCTGCCAATGCAGCGACTCTTTAACGCATTATGTGAATTAGTCGGCGTAAACGCTTACACGTCTTCTGCCGTTTGCGATGTGCTCAAACTTAACCTTACCGTCAACGAGAGCAAACAGGGTGTCATCCTTACCGCGGCCTACATTTACGCCGGGATGAATGTGAGTGCCTCTCTGGCGGATGATGATGTTGCCGGCGATGACATGCTGACCGTCAGCAGTCTTAACGCCAAGTCGCTTGGACTCACTGTCACGACCGTTCTTAGTAGAACCAACACCTTTTTTATGAGCAAAGAATTGCAAACTGATGCGAATCATGGTAATATCCTCCGTTAAAATTTGGATTTCCGGTAATCAGTCGTCTTGAATCTCGACATCCAGATAATCGTAATACTCTTCAGTCAAATCACAAAGCTGATAATAATAACCCATAAACAAGCCGGCCACAGCATAGCGCTTGTTCTCTTCCGCACCGGAGTCCGGAAGCGCACAAGGAGCTTTCACAGTAATATCAGCAGTTCCTTCGCTGATGGTGTATTCAACATCGGATGCGTAGGCAACTTCAATGGTGTTCAGAAGAAGCATCGTCATGGCAGAAAGCGCCGCGCAAAGAATATCATTGCCGCTGTCCGCATATCCTGTATGTCCGTGCTCCTCGAATCCGTAAAAAATACCGTCGCGCCGATAGAAAATTACTTTCGTCATGCTATGACACCGTCCTTATCGTGAAGGACTTACGCCTCGATCTTCTCGATCTGAAGCTTGGTGTACGGCTGTCTGTGACCCATTTTAGTCTTCTCGTTCTTCTTGGGCTTGTAGGTCATTACATAGATCTTCTTGCCTTTGCCGTTCTTAACAACATTGGCCGTAACCTTTGCACCTGCAACTACAGGGTTACCAACTTTGAAGCCATCATTGCCGGAGATCGCCAGGACGCGATCAAACTCAACTTTGGAACCTGCTTCAACATCAAGTTTCTCAACGAAGATGATATCTCCTTCGTTAACCTTGTACTGCTTTCCGCCAGTCTCGATTACTGCAAACACGAAAAGCACCTCTCTTTCATATATGACTCGCTAAGGTGGGCAGCGCGAAGCTTTTCATACCCCCATTATGCGGCAGGATATAGTATATCATTTTCCGGCATATCTGTCAAGATATAATCGGAAAAATTATTTTTTTCTTGCGCAGAAGGATTTGGCGGCGGTCAGCGTATTTTTCAGGAGCATGGTAATGGTCATGGGGCCAACACCGCCGGGTACGGGAGTAATTTTGGAGGCGATCGGTTCTACAGCAGCGAAATCCACATCCCCGCACAATTTTCCCTCTGCATTTCGGTTCATTCCCACATCGATCACCACGGCGCCCGGCTTCACCATGTCGGCTGTAATAAAGTTGGCACGCCCCACCGCAACTACCAGAATATCCGCCCGGCGGGTAACATCTGCAAGATTTTTGGTGCGGGAGTGGCAGATGGTTACAGTACCGTTCGCATGGAGCAAAAGCATGGCCATGGGCTTGCCGACGATGTTGCTGCGGCCAACCACCACGCATTCCTTCCCTGCCGGATCCACACCCTCATATTTCAGGAGCTCCATCACACCGGCGGGTGTGCACGGCAGAAACTCGAAGTTGCCGATCATGATCTTGCCCACGTTTTCTGCGTGGAATGCATCCACATCCTTGTGGGGCGGGATAGCACGCAGAACGGCCTCCTCGGATATGTGCTTGGGCAGCGGCAGCTGTACAAGGATTCCGTGAACCATATCGTCCTTCACAAGGCCATCAATCACAGAAAGCAGTTCTTCCTCGGTGGTTTGCCCGGGCATCTCGATTACGCGGGAGGCAAAGCCAACCTCCTCGCAAGCACGCTTTTTATTGCGCACATACACCTGGGACGCAGGATCTTCGCCCACAATAATAACAGTGAGGCCGGGAGCAAAGCCGTGCTCGTCCACAAACTGTTTGGTTTCTTTGGCGATTTCCGCGCGCACAGCGGCAGAAATCTTTTTTCCGTCAATCAATTCAGCCATCGTTCTTTACCTCTTTTTCTTCATCCGGCTTATCCGCATCCTCTGCGGAACTCGCCTGCATTTTTATTTTTCGGAAATTCCAGATCAACAGAACAACACCTACGATGAAGGTAATCAGCCCCACCAGCTGGGACACACGGACACTTCCGATATACAAGCTGTCCGTGCGCAATCCTTCAATCAGCATCCGCCCGAAGCCGTACCAGGTTATATAGGTCAAAAACATCTGGCCATGGAATTTCTTCTTTTTATACAAATACGTAATCAGGATCAGTCCCACCAGATTCCACAGAGATTCGTAGAGAAAGGTGGGGTGGACAAATTTCTCCGACACGAAGGACGCGGCGCCGTCAAAGGAGTATAGAATACCCATGCGCCAAGGCAATGTCGTTTCCGCGCCGTAAGCCTCCACATTGACGAAATTGCCCCAGCGGCCGATGATCTGCCCCACCATCACAGCAGGACCGGCAATATCGGCTATGACCGCAAAGCGGATGCGCTTCTTCCGCGCCACCACAATAGCCGTCAAAAAACCGGCAATGATGCCGCCATAGATGGCCAAACCGCCGTTCCAGACTGCTATGATATTGTACAGCGTACCGGTGAGGTTCTTCCAAAACGTGCCGTTTGTGACGAGGTACTGATCGAATTCCATAATCACATAATACAGCCGCGCACCGATCACACCGGCAACGATCAGAAACAGCGCCAGATCGATGATATCGTCCGTTTTGACACGCTCAAATTTGGCATGCCACAGCGCGTACAGCACAGCCAGGATCATACCGCATGTAATGATCAGGCCATACCAGTTGACATTCACGCCGAACAGAGAAAATGCGATACGGTCCATATGGAACGGTTCAATCCCGAATCCGGGAAAAGATACATACGTCATAGTTTGTCCTCCTGATTTTTATGAATGGGCATGATTACAGCCATGGCCGTTCTGTCTTCGCAGAACAAAGCGCGCAGGACGCGGTTGGCATCCTCCAACGTGATGGACGCAATAACCTGCGGCTCCTCCAGCGGATCTTCCCCATCCAGAATGGTATCCATCATGTTGTGGCAGATTTCCGACGCGTCATCAAAAGAGGACACGCAGTTGGCATACAGCACGCGCTTGCAACGCTCAAAAGCGGCCGGGTCGATTCCGTCCTTCTGCATCTGTGCAATATAGGCGGCATATTTCTCATACACCGCCTCCGGATCGTGGGATTCGCCGGAGATCACATTGTGAGAAAACTCCAGACAATGCGTAAATCCATAGGACATGGAGGAAGATATCCATCCGTTCTCGTACAAATCATTCCGGAACGGGGACGACCGGGAAAACAACACATCATTCAGTATATCCATAACACACTGCTTTTTCATCCGCTCCCGGGGATTCTCGGAGATATCGATATCCTTAACACCAATGCAGAACAGGGGCTTGGACACCTGCATCTGCTGCACGAACCGCTTGTTGGCCAGCGCTGCCGGTTCTTCCTCCCGGAGGACATCAAAGGGGATCTCCGGTGCGTCGGTAAGGATCTGATCCGCCACAGCGATCACAGTCTCCGGCGTCACGTTGCCGCAGACAAACAAGGTCATATTGCGCAGATTATAGAACACGCTGTGGGCACGCCGGAGTGTATCGGCGGTGATATCTGCAATACTTTCCACCGTTCCCGCCACGCGGATGCGCTGATTGTTTTTCTGATAGAGCAACTGCATCAAACCATAATATAAAGCGTCCGACGGCTGATCCTCCGACATCTTGATCTCCTGAGCGATGATCTCCTTTTCCCGCTCCACGGATTCATCCGTAAAGTGGGGATGGGCCACCATATCGAGCAGTATAGCCAGAGACTCCTCAAATTCCTCCGTGCAGGAGAACAGATAGCAAGTGGTCAGTGAGGATGTGAACGCATTGGCGTCCGCGCCGGTTTCCGCAAAATAATCGAATGCGTCCGACCCGTCCTCCATCTCGAACATTTTGTGCTCCAGAAAATGGGCGGTGCCATCGGGGATAGCGGTGTATTCCTTCTCACCGGCCAGACGGAAATGCCGATCGGCCGCGCCGTAGTTGACGGCGACAGACACAAAGGTAGTGGACACGTTCTTGGGGCAGACGTATATATCCAGTCCGCTTCCGTGTGGGATTTTATAATATTTTTCTCCGAGGAGCGTACTGATCTGCAGCACGGTTTCACGCATCGTCCGCCACCTCCCCGCCGGTGCCTTCCATGAAGTACACCGTATCCAGCTGGATCCTCTGCGCCGCCGCGGCTATATCGTCCTTCGTCACGCTTTCGATATGGATGATTTCCTCCTCAGGAGATACCGACCGACCGGACAGCATCCGTCCCAACCACCACATTTCCATGGAAGTGGGCTCATCGTAGATCTGGCGGATGGCCGATCGCAAAGATTTCCGGGCCGCGTCCAACTCCGCATCCGAAATCGCCCCGGCGCGGATTTCCTCCAGTTGATGGAGAATCTCCGCCTGCGCCTCCGCTTTCTTCTGTACGTCGATGCCGCAGTTCACCATCATAGTCCCTTTGATCAGATCCATAGAGGAGGAGCAGTAATAACACAAGCCAAGTTTTTCACGGACATTCATGAAGAGCCGGGACACCGGGCCACTGCCAAAGATTTCGTTCAGCATGAGCATAACGGCACGGCCGCCATCCGCTTCCGTGATCCCGGTACGGAATCCGAGGGACAACTTGCTCTGCTGCGCCGGTTGTGCTTCCCGTACTTCCCGCACGGCTTGCACCTCTCGTACCACTTCCGTGGAAAGGGGCCGTATGTCCCCACGCGGAATCCGGCGGAATGCTTGTGTGAATTTCTCCATCACGCGTCCTTCCCCGCCTCGCCCCACATAAAAGATCTCGCAGCGCGACCCAGTCAGCATCCGTTGATAGGCCGCGTACACGCTCTCCGATGTTGCAGCCTCGACGTCCGTCATGGAACCGACCACGGAGATACCGTACCGCTCTTTTCGGCACATTTCCTGATTGCAGCGGAACGGTGCGTAATTGTTTTTGTTGTTGATCAGCGCACGGATTCCGTCCATGGTATCATTCTTGGCATGATCGGTAAAGGTGGCCGAAAAGCCGCGTCCCTCGGTAATGGGATCAAACCACAGATCACACAGAACGTCCAAAGCACCGCCCAGCACATCCGTCCCATCAGGAACCATGGAGTTATCCAGCATCCACGCACTCTGGCAGATCACCTGAGTCTCGCCACGTTTGAACACGCGGTTGCGGCTGAGTGACAAATTGTATAATGATTGACAATGCTCCACCAAAGCAATGGCGCCGGGATAGCGCACGCATCCCTGGGAAAGGATTCGCGGAACAAGGGCGTTTTCCGCCGCTGTGGATGTATCCAGGGGAGACAAAAAGTTCATAGTCAGATAATTCGTTTTAAAACGGGATTGGGATATATAGTTCAGATAAACGCCCTCAGCAATTTGTATACGTATGTTCCATCACCTCACAGCCATAAGCGAACGCCAAATCGGCGCACTATGCAGAAAGGCGGCTGTCAACATTCTACAACCGCCTATATTGTTAAAGCAGGCAAACGCCTTTTTCCACGCACTCGCGGATCATATCCGCAGGCCAATGGGAAGACTGCACCTCACCGATATGAGCCTTTCGCAAAAAGAACATACACATACGGGACTGTCCGATACCGCCGCCCATAGTGAACGGAAGGTCTCCTTGCAGCAACTGACGATGGAACGGGAGTTCTGCACGCTCCGGGCATCCGGCTGCCGCCAGCTGCCGTTTAAGCGCGTCCTCATCCACGCGGATTCCCATAGAAGACAGCTCAAACGCAATATCCAGAACGGGATAATACACAAGAATATCGCCGTTCAGTGTCCAGTCGTCGTAATCGGGGGCGCGTCCGTCGTGAGGGATACCGGATTTCAGTTTATCACCGATTTGCATCAGGAACACGGCACCCTTATCCTTGGTAACCCGGTATTCGCGCTCCTTGGGGGTCAGATCCGGGTACATATCCTCCAGCTCCTGGGATGTGATGAAGTAAATATCCTCGGGCAAAAGCCGTCCGATAAAATCGTATTCGTCGGTAATATAAATTTCCGTGTGGCGCAGAACGCTGTAAATGCATCGCACCGTCTTTTCCAGAGTGGCATAGGTGCGCTCTTCCCGGGTCAGCACCTTCTCCCAGTCCCACTGATCCACAAAAATGGAATGGATGTTATCCGTCGTTTCGTCCCGACGAATGGCGTTCATATCCGTATACAGTCCCTCACCGGGCTGGAATCCGTACTCACGAAGTGCCATACGCTTCCACTTTGCCAGAGAATGGACAATCTCCAACTCATTGCCGCCGGGAATGTCGAAGTGGACCGGACGTTCCACACCACTCAGATTATCGTTCAGACCGCTTGTGGAATCCACAAACAGCGGTGCGGACACACGAGTCAGATTCAACTCGATGGCCAGATCATGCTCAAAGAAATCCTTGATTTTCTTGATGGCAACTTCGGTCTGACGCAGAGTCAGATGGGATTTATAATCAGAAGGAATTTTCAAATCGTACATACACAGTGCCTGCGGTTTCCCCGCACTCCTCATCCATGGTAAAGTTTTTTGGTTTGATATTTCGGCTCGCAAGTCAGATTGAGGCCCAACTTGGAGAATACAGTGCTGTCCACATGGGACAGAATTACAGTAGAATGTGCCTCACAGTGCCGAAGCTGAGAAACAGCGTCGATGGCACGGGCGGCATTTTCGTTGACAGTCGCACTGATCGACAAGGCGATCAGAATCTCATCCATATGCAATCGGGGGTTGTGATTGCCCAGGTGATTGACCTTCATCTTGGAAATCGGTTCGATAACGGAGGGAGAGATCAGATGGATGCTATCGTCGATGCCGGCCAGTTCTTTGAGCGCATTGAGCAGAACCGCAGAGGACGCTCCCAGCAAAGAGGAAGTTTTTCCGGTGACGATCTTGCCGTTCGGCAGTTCAATTGCCGCCGCAGGTTGTTCCGTCCTTTCGGCAACTGCCAAAGCGGCCTTCACGACCGGACGGTTTTCCGGGGAAATATGCATGGAATTCATCAGAAGTTCCTGCTGATAAATTTCCGACGGATCCGCATTGCCCTGGCGGACATTGCACGCCGTGGCATAGTACCGGCGAATGATTTCCTGACGGGCCGCGTCGCAAACCGCATCGTCATCAAAAATACAGCATCCCGTCATATTGACGCCCATATCGGTGGGGCTCTTGTAGGGAGATTTGTTATAAATCTTCTCGAACATGGCGTTCAGCACCGGGAAAATCTCAATATCCCGGTTATAGTTCACCGCGGTTTCGCCGTATGCATCCAAATGATAGGGATCAATCATATTGACATCATTCAGATCGGCGGTAGCGGCTTCGTATGCCACATTCACAGGATGCTTCAGAGGAAGATTCCACACGGGGAACGTCTCGAATTTGGCATAGCCGCACTGAACGCCCCGCTTGTTTTCGTGGTACAGCTGGGACAGGCAGGTGGCCATTTTTCCGCTTCCGGGTCCGGGAGCCGTAATGACAACCAACGACCGGGTGGTTTCGATGTAGTCGTTTTTGCCGAAACCATCCTCGCTGACAATCAGCGGAATATTGGAGGGATATTCAGGAATGGTATAATGACGGAAGGTTTTCACACCAAGCGCGTTCAGCCGCTTCTCGAAAGCATCTGCTGTGTGCTGGGCACGGTAATGGGTAATCACCACGCTGCCCACATACAGGCCGATATTGCGGAACGCATCGATCAGACGGAGCACATCCAGATCGTAGGTGATACCGATATCGCCGCGACGCTTGTTCTTTTCAATATCCTCCGCGCTGATAACGATAACGATTTCCGCCTGATCCTTCAACTCCAGAAGCATGCGGACTTTGCTGTCCGGTGCAAAGCCGGGCAGAACGCGTGATGCGTGATAATCGTCGAAAAGCTTTCCGCCGAATTCCAGATACAATTTTCCACCGAAAGAGGCAATTCTGTCGCGGATGCACTCAGATTGCATTTTCAGATATTTATCATTGTCAAATCCAATTTTCAACATCTTTTCCCTCACATGCACTTTTCAATCGATTCCGTCTATTTCCGCTATGGCAATACTGCTGCAAAATAAATACATTTCAGTATAGCATGAATCCGCACAAAAAGCAAGACAAACCGAAATTTTCCTCGGAAAAATCAGCAAAAAGCCTCCCCGCGCACAAAGACGCGGGGAGGCTTGCGTCCTATTGTCTGTCAGTCACATGTTACTGGCAGGGGCCACATTTTTTACAATTGTCGACTGTGTCGTACCCGCACCCACGGTATTCCGACGCAGACGGCGGACAAAACTCAGCCACCGGGAACTTCATACGGCGGAATACACTGCACGGATCCTCATCCTGTGCACTCACACACTCTTTTTCCGGCACACAGTACTCAACCCCGTTGACAAGATACTGTGCCGGACGCTCCAAGCGGACCACGGAAAACAAGCCAATGGACACAAGCAGTTTGTTCCCCTCATCGTAATCCACCAACTGAGAGCCGATGGAACAGCAAACCGATTCCGGGATTTCATCCACACAGCAGCAACAGCAGCATGGGCGGCGGGGCTCCACAATTTTGGAATCCAACACCAGCGGATCCACTGTTTCCAGCACGGCAACGGGCAGATTGGTGGCGGCAGAGCATTTCATACTGCCGGGTACTGCACAGAATCCGGAGCAGGAATTGCTGCTCTTAAACACACTGACGCTTCCCTCGCTGCCAAAAAGAACTACTTTTTTCTCGATTACGCTGATGCCGCAGAATTCCTGAATATTGCCGGGTGCCACACAAGCTTCACAGCAGATTTTGCAGTAAATGCGAATGCAGATCTGATAAAATCCACGGTTGAACGGCATGGTGTTGATCTCCATATTCGTCCACAGCACATGGGCACTTTTGATGCGGATTGCGCAAATGTGATCAATGATTTTCTGACCTTGTTCGGTCAGAAATACGCGTACATCCTCATAACAATCTTTATCGCGGCAGGAATCAAGAACGCGGTATGTATCGATACATACCATGTCTTTTCCTATCGAGGAGCAGGATCTGTTTTCTCCCATATAACTTATACCTCTGTCATATTTGATACGAAGCGACATTTCTGTCCTCCTGTACCATCATATGCGCACAAAAGAAAAATGACAGGGCTATGCCCTGTCATTCCATTATAAATATATCAGAGATACTTTTTAACCGTCTCAGACGCCTCATCCGTAGGGATGGAAGATGTCATTACGCAATTCACACTCAGGTTTTCGATCAGAGCCTCTACCTTATCCAAGAAGCCGTCGAAAGCAGCTGCGTCGTTATCACCAATCTTCAGTGCAGAGTCGATGAAAAGATCCGTCACATCATGGTTGCTTGCAAGGATGCCTGCCACAAAACCATACAGAGACTCAAAGTCATTCACAGCGTACGCGTCGGTATCGATCAGACGGGCCTGATACTTGATATCGTAGGTAAGCTTGTTTCCCTTTTCGATACAGATAACGGAGCCTTCGCTCTTATGAGACGCTTCGTTCACCATTTCGATGAGGGTTTTGGTTTTGCCGGTTCCTTTTACACCGATGATAAGTTTCAACATATTGTTTCCTCCTGGCGGATATTTATTACTATAGTGGTTACTGTGGTTACAGTATACAATATATCAAAAAGAAATTCAAGAGAAAATTGATAAATTGTACAGAAAAGTTATAATATTTTTCACTCCGAAGTGTATGAAGTGAATTTTATTTCATTCTTTCTTCCAGTGCAGCGCGCATATCCTCGTACCCGGGCTTGCCCAGCAGCGCGAACATATTCTTCTTATATGCCTCAACACCGGGCTGGTTGAAGGGGTTCACACCCAGCATATAACCGGAAACAGCGCAGGCCAATTCGAAGAAGTATACCAGGTAACCGAAGGAGTAAGCACTTCTGTCCTCCACCTCCAGAACCACGTTGGGAACGCCGCCGTCGTTGTGAGCAAGCAGAGTTCCGAGCATAGCGGTGCGGTTCACGTCATGGAGTTCGGTCCCGGCCAGGAAATTCAGGCCGTCGATATTGGCCGGATCGTGCGGGATCTTCACAGAAACGGGAGACTTCTTGATATCGATAACGGTTTCGAACTGATTGCGCAGACCCTCCTGGATGTACTGACCCAGGGAGTGCAGATCGGTGGAGAACACGACGGACGCCGGGAACAAACCGCGATTGTCCTTGCCCTCACTCTCGCCGTACAGCTGCTTCCACCACTCGCTGAGCATCTGGGCAGCAGGCTCATAGGCTACAAGAATTTCCGTTACCTTGCCCTTGCGGTACATGATATTACGGATAGCGGCGTAGCGCAGACAGTCGTTCTTCAGAGGATCTTTTTCGCTGTACTTCTCGCGGGCATCGGCGGCACCCTGCATCATAGCATCGATATCGATACCGGCGCAGGCGATGGGCAGAAGGCCCACAGCAGTAAGAACGGAATAACGGCCGCCCACATCGTCCGGAACGACGAAGGTTTCGTAACCCATATCATCGGAGAAGCTCTTCAGTGTGCCGCGGGCTTTATCGGTTGTGGCGAAGATGCGCTCGCGGGCGCCATCCTTGCCGTACTTCTTTTCCAGAAGCTCGCGGAAAATACGGAAAGTAACAGCAGGTTCGGTGGTGGTGCCGGACTTGGAGATCACGTTTACGCAGATATCCTTACCTTCGCAAATACTCAGCAGTTCCTGCAGAGCGGATGCGCTGATACTGTTGCCGGCGAAGTACACAGCAGGCGTGTCCTTAGCCAGTGTATTATAAAGAGGAGAGGTTACAAACTCAATGGCAGCGCGGGCACCCAGGTAGGATCCGCCGATACCGATCACCACGAGGATGTCGCACATCTTCTTGATGCGCTCTGCCGCATTCTTGATGCGGGCAAACTCCTCTTTGTCGTAGTTGACCGGCAAGTCCACCCATCCAAGGAAATCGGATCCTGCACCGCTGCGGTTGCATACGGTAGCAAATGCGTCACTGGTCTGAGTCGCCAGAGATTCCACCTCGTGAGAGCCAACAAAACCATTCAGAAATTTTTCATTTAAAGTAAGTGCCATGGTGATGATTTCCTCCAAATATT
>JAZQFQ010000099.1:0-26971 GCA_045539595.1 Eubacteriales bacterium
TACTCCTCATCCACCGTTCGCGTGCGAACGGTCCCCCTTCTCCCACAGGAGAAGGCACGCCTTCGCCGCAACTTTTCTTTGCTAAAGCTTTTTGTTGCCACCTGCATAGCAGGTGGTTGTCTTTCATAGACAAAACAAAAGAGCACCCCACAGGGTGCTCTTTTATTTTTGCCTTTATTACTTCTCCACAACGTGTACGTCCAGCTGATCGAAGGGAATCTGGATCTTGAACTGATCAAATGCCCGCTTGGCATCCTCATTCAGATCAAAGAGTACCGTCCAGTAGTTGGCGTTCTCGCACCACACGCGGAGGCGGAATTTCAGAGCGGACGCGCCCTGCTCTACCAGCATAACCTCGGCGGCGGGATCCTTCAGCACCAGAGAATGGTTGGCGGCGGTAGCCAGCAGCACCTTGCGCACCAGGTCCATATCTGCGTCATAAGCCACAGAGAAATCCAGATCCACACGGCGCTTGTCATGACGGGAATAATTGAGGATGGAGGAATTCATGAGAGAGCCGTTGGGGATCACAACGGAATTGTTGTCAGGGGTTGTCAATGTGGTATAGAACAAACCGATATCTACAACGGTGCCGGTATAGCTGCCGTTGGTGATGCAGTCGCCCACACGGAAGGGGCGGAACAGAATGATCATAATACCGCCGGCGATATTGGACAGACCGCCCTGCAAAGCCAAACCAACGGCCAGGCCGATGGCACTGATGGCGGCGATGATGGAAGCAGTGGGGATGTTGAGCAGGCCGCAGATCGTCACGATCACCAGCACATTGATAGCCCAGCGGATCAGATTGCTGAACAGATTGCGAATGGTATCATCCATTTTTTCATTGGCCTTGGCATCCTTGAACTTCTTGGCCAGGAATTTACCCAAACGAAGGCCGATCACCAACACCAGAACCACACCCAGAATGCGAAGGACAATGTCCAGGGATGCCTGCGCCAGGGTATTCAAAAACTCGTTCATAATACTCTCCTTAAATAAGTACAAATTATACAGATATATTATAATACAATCGCCCTGCCCCGTCAAGCGGAATTCGGATCAATCGCCCAGACATTTGTCTAAAAATTCCGTCAGCAAGCGGCGGTAGCCTGCGTTATCGATCAGGTAACTGAGACCGTGCTCCGCCTCGGGCACAGACAAAAAGGTGATATCGATTTTGTCCTTGACGGCTTCGTAGATCTCCACCGCCATGGAATGGGGCACAAAGGTATCCGCCTGCCCATGGGCCAGCAGGACGGGAACGGTGGCATGCGCCAGAGTTTCCGCGCTGTTTACATCGGAAAAACCGAATCCGTGCCGGATGCGGCAGAACAGATCTGTCAGATGGACAAAGGGAAAGGGCGGCACATGAAACCACTCCCGGATGATCTTGTTGAAGATTCCCCGCATGGATGTATATCCGCAATCGGCGATGATGCCCCGCACATTGCCGGGCAGATCCAGCGCGGCGGCCGCCATCACGGTGGCGGCGCCCATGGAGATACCGTCCATGATCACGGGAACGCCGGGGAATTCCCGTTCCAGAAAAGCGGCCCAATCCCGCAGATCGTACCGCTCCCGCACACCGAAGGTGATCAACTCCCCTTCGCTGTCCCAATGGGCGCGCTGGTGGATGAGGAAGCATCCCAGATTCATCTCCAGCATATCTCTTGTGGAGATGGAGAAATCCGAGAGGGGGCCGGAGCGGTATCCATGGGCCAAAAGCACAATGGCGCGGGGCGCATCCCCCTTCGGGGGGAAGTAATCCGCCGCCAGTTTCAGCCCGTCGTAGGAGGTCATACAGTACCGGCGGCCCGTGGCCCGGTAGGTATCATACATCCACTGCTCCCCCTCGACGATGGCATCGCCCCAGCCGTTCGGATTGAAAGGCTGGCCGTCCACCAGACGGGGGCCGCTGGGCCGTGTCGCCCACAGATCCCGATATTCCTTGCTCCAGGGAAAAGGTCGGCGGCTCAAGCCGAAGCGGTACATATACACCGATCCGCCGACAGCGATCAGCACAAGAAGCAGGACAGCGCCCGCCAGAATCCACCAGATCACAACACCTCACCGCCTTCCAGCATAGCAAGGAACTGGGCCTCGGTGATCACAGTCACGCCGAGGGCATTGGCTTTGTCCAGCTTGGAGCCTGCCTTCTCCCCGGCCAGCACAAAGTCCGTCTTCCTTGACACCGACGAGGATGCCTTGCCGCCCCGGACACGGATCATCTCCGATGCCTCATCCCGGGACAGGGTGGGAAGTGTTCCGGTCAAAACGAAGGTCTTTCCGGCGAAAATCTGCGGCGCTTCCTCCTCCGTCCGCACAAGGGCGGTCTGCACGCCTGCGGCCTCCAGCCGATCGATCAGATCTCTCGTTTCCGGCAGGGCAAAAAACTCCCGCACCGCCGCGGCGGTGACAGCGCCGATATCCTCGATTTCGCAAAGCTGCTCTTCCGTGGTATCAAACAGCGCGCGAATGGAGCCGAAGTGATTCACAATCGCGGCGGACGCGATCTCGCCCGTGTGGCGGATGCCCAGAGCGTACAACAGCCGGGCCGCCCCCGCCTCTTTGGAGGCGGCGATGGCAGAAAGCAGATTCTCCGCCGATTTCTCGCCCAGGCGAGGAAGGGCCGCCAGTTGCTCTTTTGTCAGTGTATAGATATCTGCCGCGCCGGCGATCAGATTCTCCGAGAGAAGCAGTCCCACAATCCGCGGGCCCATGCCGTCGATGCCCATGGCTCCTTTGGAGGCGAAATGGATCAGCCGACGCTCCAACTGCGCCGGGCAGGCGGGGTTGATGCACCGCAAGGCGCCGCAGACATCCGCCCCATCGGATTCTTCCTCATCCAGGCGATCGAAGATCAGTTTTTCCCCGCAGGACGGGCACACCTCGGGCACGGCCAGCGGCATCTCCGATCCGTCCCGCTTGGCGGCCACACTGCCCACGATTTCGGGGATGATGTCCCCCGCTTTCTGCACGATGACAGTATCCCCGATGCGTATATCCCGCTCCCGGATGATGTCCAGATTGTGCAGGGTTGCCCGGGATACGGTAGTGCCCGCCAACCGGACAGGTGACAATTCCGCCGCCGGTGTCAGCACGCCGGTACGGCCGATCTGGAAGGTGACATCCAGCAGTTTGGTCTCCTTCTGCTCCGGGGGATATTTATAGGCCACCGCCCATTTGGGTGTACTGCTTCCCTCCCCCAGAATCCTCCGCTGGGAAAGGGAATCGATCTTCACCACTGCGCCGTCGATATCATAAGGCAGACTGTCCCGCTCCCGGCCAAGTCGGTCGATGGCGGACAGAATCTCCTCCGTATCCCCGGTGACCGCCAGCAGGCGGATGGTGGGGAATCCCAACGCCCCGATGCGGGCAACGGTTTCGCTGTGGTGGGTGCAGGCGTGGCCGTCGGAATACAGACTTCCCCACTGCTGATTGAACACAAAAATATCCAGATGCCGCTCCGCGGTCACCGCCGCATCCAACTGGCGCAGCGATCCGGCGGCGGCGTTGCGGGGGTTGGCCATCAGCTTCTCCCCGGCCGCTTCCCGCTTCTCATTCAATTGATGGAACACGCCGCGAGGCATATACACCTCGCCGCGCACTACCAGGGGGGAGGTGCAGTCGATGGTCTGCGGGATAGAGCGAATGGTACAGATATTCTCCGTTACGTTCTCGCCCACACTGCCGTCGCCGCGGGTGGCCCCCATGACGAGACGTCCGTTTTCGTAGGTCAGTCCCACGGACAGCCCGTCAATCTTCGGCTCCACCGTAAAGCGGATCTCCGTCTCGCCTGCGTCACGCAAGGTTTGCTTCGCCCCCTCGATAAAGGCGCGAAGCGCATCGAAATCGAACACATCTGTAAGCGAGCCCATGGACACTACGTGCTTCACTTCCGCAAATTTGGCGGACACGCTCCCTCCCACCCGGTGGGAGGGGGAATCGGGACGATCCAATTCCGGGAATTCGGCCTCCAGGGATTTCAGTTCTTCAAACAGCGCGTCAAAGGCAAAATCACTGATCTCGGGCGCATCGTTTTCATAATATAGCTTCCGGTGATGCTCGATCTGCTCCCGCAGATGAGCAATGCGCGCCCGGGCGGTATGAATATCGTAAGGCATAAGCCACATCTCCTTGCTTTATAGGATGCGGATTCTCCGCAGGGGCAAAAACCGCCGCACTCGGACGAGGCGGCGGCGTTTGTTATCAGTTCATAGTGACCCAGTTCAATCCGTTGCTGGCGTATACGGTGACATCCTTGGGAAGGAAGAAGGCATCCTGCACATAGACATCTCCGCTGCCCGTCAGGGCCATTTTGGTGCTGTATTTGCCGCGGATGCAGGCAATATGCACATGGGAACCGGTTGCACCGCCGGCAACACCCATATCGTAGAAATACTCACCCTGACCGACGATCTGTCCAACGGAAAGATCGCTGACGTTGTTGTCATGCATGAACACGACCGTCATATAATCCACCGAACCGTCTGCGTACACGACCTTATCACAGCTCTGCAGCCATACCGTGTTGTATCGGGAATAGCCGCGGTCGATGCGCACGATCTTGCCGGTGAAGGGAGCGTACACACTGCGGTTGGTCGTGGTGATATCCAAGGCGTTCTGCTTCTGGTGAGAGTAATTGCCGTACGCGCCCTGGGTGACGCACAGGGTCTCGGAAGGATAGAGGGCATACTCATATCCCTCGGCATTGACCACACCGTCAAACTCAAAGGCCCACAGCTGGGACTGCTTTTCCTCCCCAAAAGCGGACAGGGTGACAGACGCACCGTTGCGGTGGTTGGCGGATCCGAGAACCTTGGTGGAATCCGCGGCGCTGATCAGATACCAGCTTCCGTCCCCTGTATCGCTGTAACGGATATAATACTCACCCGCATAGGTGGAATTGGTGCAGTAGAGGCCGGCCGTACCATAGTAACCGATGCCCAGTACACGGTTGAATCCGGCATTGGATGCGCAGGAATACAACTTGTATGTGCCCTGCTCAGTCCGCACGGTGCGGAACTTCTGGGAAACATCTCCCGTACGCTTCCATACGGTGACGCCCACGCCCTCGTAATCGCTCTTGCCGCCGTCCACAGCCACATTCAGGCACCGATCCGTACCGGAAAGAACGATGGTATATTTGCCGTCGGGAAGGATTTTTTCCGTAGTGTAGCCGGATTGTTCAATATAGGCGTTTGCCTTTTTTGCATCCGTTTCCCACAGAAGGAACTGCACGTCCTGATAGGAAAGCTCCTCCCGCTCCAGAAGATGCTGGGAAAGAAGCTGTTTGCTTTCCGCCATCTGTGCGTTCAGCGTACGGAACATCATCATCACCGCGTCCCCGCGGGTGATGGTGTCTTTCAATTCCGTACAGATTTTCGCCTGGATGCCGCTTTGACCGGTCAGGGCCAGGCTGTAATCACTGCCGTCGGCATCAAAGCCCAAAGCGAAGAACATATACTTGAGGAAATCCTCGGTGGATACGCTCTCCGAGGGAGCAAAATACTTCACTTCCGCGGTGCCGAACAAGCCACGCTCCCAGAAATATCCCACATAGGGACCGCCCCATTCCGGCACATCCGAGAAGGGATGGGTTGTGCCCTCTTCCAGAATTTCCGTTTCCACGCCCAACATACGGGCCGTCATAACCATGGCTTCCAATTTGGTGATATCCCGCGACAGATCGAAATCGATTTTTCCATCCCGCCAGCCGGAGCCGCTGAGAAGTCCCAGATAGGAAAGGCGCTGTGCGGCCTCCTCCTGGGTTACCTCGGGAGCCACCTTCACCGCCGTGCGTGCCATACGGGCAATGGTACCTGCACGCAATCCGCCGCCGGAAGAGGCAACCTCCGCCGGTACGGCCCAGGCCGATGAAATCAGTGTAAGACAAACGAGCGCAAAGCACAAAACATAACGAGTCATTCTCATACTATAATGGCTGCTCTCCTGTTAACAATTTTGATTGATCCGAGGGAAAATGGCCAGCCCTCGGCATAGTACATATTATACACTATATTTATAAAAAAATCAACCGGTTTTCCCATTCGATGGGGAATCCGTGTGATTTTCGGTAAAATTGCCAAAGCAAAACCTGTCGTTTTTCACAATCCGACAGGTTTTTACAAGATGAAATTGTGCAATATGCGCAGAGCAACCGGAGGATCAATCCTCAATCACGCGGATTGTTTCGATTACCTGCTCCGTCAGGGGACGGTCGTTGGCGTTGGTCTGGGTGGCCGCGATGGCATCCACCACATCCATGCCCTCGATCACGCGGCCGAAGGCAGCATACTGTCCGTCCAGGTAGGTAGCATCCTGATGCACGATGAAGAACTGAGATGACGCGCTGTTGTAGCTGCGGGATCGAGCCATGGAAATAACACCGCGCACATGGGAGATGTTGTTGGCCACGCCGTTGATGGCGAACTCGCCCTTGATGTTCTCACCGGATCCGCCCATGCCGGTTCCCTCGGGGTCACCGCCCTGGATCATAAAGCCGTTGATTACGCGATGGAAGATCAGGCCGTCGTAAAATCCCTCGCCCGCCAGTTTCGTAAAATTCTCCACCGTAATGGGAGCCATGTCGGGGTACAGTTCCAGCTTGATCACGCCGCCGTCCCGCATCGTAATTTCTACCATAATGGGTTCACCGTTATTCCCGCTGTTCGTATTGGCGCACGCGCTCAATCCAAGCAGGCAGAGCACTGCCAAAGCGAAGCACACGATTCGTTTTTTCATGCGGAAATAATTCCTTTCCGTTCATAATCATTTTGACGCCCGGTGGGCGCATGGGTAATTGTATCAAAAAAACGGCCCAAAGTCAAGGGATTCACCGATTTAAACCGGCCTGCACGGCATATACTAAAGCGGACGAGGGAAAGGGACGGTGCGAATATGAAAACAGAAACATGGGTACGGCTGGCGGCCATCGGAATCTGCGCGGTGTGCGCGGGGGTGGGGGGATACGTTTTGATCCGCTATTTTTCCGGCATTCTGCTTCCCTTTGCCGCGGCGGCCCTGGTGGCATCGGTTCTGAAACCGGCGGCATCCCGCCTGCGGCGGCGGACCCATCTGCCGGAGAAGATCGGCGGGACGGTGCTGATTCTGTCCGCCGTGGCGGTGTTATCCTTCGGAATCTTCACCCTGGGGGAATTTCTGTACGACGGCGCGCGGGACACTATCGCATCCCTGATGGCCACGCTGGACGACGAAAGCAATCCTCTGCGGCGGATCGCTTCCCTGGCGGACGGACCGAGCGGATTCACTCTGGCGGACCGCCAGGAGATGCGCGCCTTGTCGGAGATGCTGTCCGATATGCTGCGGGAAACGATCACCACCGCCTCAGCATCGCTGACGGAATTTGCCACATCGCTGATCATGGGACTGCCCAAGGTGCTTCTGGCTGTAATCGTGGGAGTGATCGCCCTGTTCTATCTGTTTTTTGACGCGTCGGGTATTGTAGATCAGATGCGGTTTTTCCTCAGCGAGCGCTCCATCTCCCGCCTGCGGGTGGGAATGGTCCGGGTGCGGGAAGCGGTTGGGCGATGCATGCGGGCCTACACGCTGCTGGGTTTTCTCACCTTTTCGGAGTTATTGGCAGGGATGCTGATTCTGAACGTGGGGCGGCCGGTGCTGGTGGCCTTTGTGATCGCGTTGGTGGATTTGCTGCCGGTCTTGGGCGTGGGTACGGTACTGATTCCCTGGAGCATCCTGTCGTTTATCGGGGGCGATATGTTCCGCGGCGCGGGACTGCTGATTCTGTTTATCGCCATGTACGCAGTGCGGCAGTTTGCGGAGCCGCGGATCGTGGGGGAGACCATCGGCGTCCATCCTTTCTTTATGCTGATCGCGGTGTTTGCGGGATTCCGCCTGTTCGGCCTGGCGGGGGTAGTGCTGATCCCGATTCTGCTGTATGTGGCCAAAGCGGCGGTCACGGAGATGGCGCGGGAATTGTGAGGGACGCGGTCGCTTTTTGGATAGTGAGAGGCACAAAAGGACTCCCAACCACTTTTTCTTTGTGGCCGTCGCGCAAAGAAAAAGTGGACAAAAAGAAACGCCTTTCTCGGGCTCCGCGCCCGATCCCCGCCACCTTTTAAAAAAGGTGGACGAAAATTTTATACTGGGGTAACCGAAAACAGTTTCAAGGTTTTTGAGGAGGTTTGGAGGAACTTTTTGCAAAAAGTTCCTCCAAGTATCCTTCCCCCCAGCGCGCAAAAAAGCGGGGAGCTTTCGCTCCCCTCCGATTCCGTTATTCGTTTATTTTTCCGGCACGATCAAACCGTATGCACCGTCCCGGCGGCGATAGACCACGCAGTTCTCCTCGCTGACGGAATCCCGGAACATAAAGAAGTCATGTCCCAGAAGATTCATCTGCAGAATGGCTTCATCCGGCGTCATGGGCTTCATGCGGAACACCTTGGTGCGGATCACCGTGTTCTCCTCTTCCTCCTCAGCCGGGGCTTCGGGCGCTACCGGAGCCGGCACGAATGCGCCCTCCCGTAGTTTCTTGGCCAAACGGGTCTTGTTCTTGCGGATCTGCCGCTCGATGGATTCGATACACTCATCCAGCGCGTTTTCATAACTGGATTCCTCTTCCTCACAGCGGAAGAGGGTACCGCCGGCGGAGATGGTAATCTCCAGACGTTCCAGATCCCGCACATGGCCGAATTTGACGATCGCCTCTGCTTCATCATCAAAGAACCGGTCAAATTTTGAGAGTTTCTTCTCAACCAACTGTTTGAGGCTCTCACGCACGCTCATCTGTCTGCCGACAACGGTAATCTTCATGTACAACCCACCTTTTTCATATATTGGAAGCATTTTCTGCTTCCGATTTGATTATACCATATATGGGTAGGTTTGTACAGATATTTTTTCAAAAAACTGAAAAATTTAGCGATTGTTCACAAAATCAGTCCAGATAGCCCTTGCGATAAAGCAGTTCTGCGGTCAGAACCGCACCGCCGGCCGCGCCGCGGAGGGTATTGTGTGCCAATCCCACAAATTTGTAATCGAACAGTGTATCCTCTCTCAGACGGCCCAGCGTCACGCCCATGCCGCCATAGATGTCCCGATCCAGCTTGGCCTGGGGACGGTTATCCTCTTCAAAGTAGGTGATGAACTGCTCGGGTGCATGGGGCAGACCCAGAAGCTGGGGTGCGCCCTTGAACTGACGCCACTCCTCCAGGATCGCTTCCTTGGGCGGCTTGTTCTCGAAATTCACAAACACCGCGCAGGTGTGGCCGTCGGTCACGGGCACGCGGATGCACTGGGTAGTGATCAGGGGAGCCTTCGCGTTGGTGATGATGCCGCCGTGTACTTCGCCCCAGATCTTCAGCGGCTCTTTCTCGCTCTTCTCTTCCTCGCCGGAAATGAAGGGGATCACGTTGTCGATCATCTCGGGCCAATCCTTGAAGGTTTTGCCCGCGCCGCTGATGGCCTGATAGGTGGTAGCCACCACTTCTTTGATGCCGTACTTACGCAGGGGCGTCAGAGCAGCCACGTATGCCTGAATGGAGCAGTTGGGTTTGACGGCAATGAAGCCGCGCTTGGTGCCCAGACGTGCCTTCTGGCTGGCGATGACTTCCGCGTGATTGTCGTTGATCTCCGGAATGATCATGGGAACATCGTTTGTCCAGCGGTTGGCGGAGTTATTGGATACTACGGGAATTTCCGCCCGGGCGTAAGCCTCCTCCATTTTGAGGATCTCATCCTTCTTCATATCAACGGCACAGAAAACAAAGTCCACCTTTTCCTTCATGGTGTCGATGTCTGCCGCGTCGATGACGGGCATCTTTGCCACATCAGCGGGGATTTCGCCCGCCATTTTCCAGCGGCCTGCCACGGCCTCTTCATAGGAACGGCCCGCGCTCCGTGCGCTTGCCGCCAGAGCAGTCAGGGTGAAATAGGGATGATCCTGCAGCAGCATAATGAAACGCTGACCGACCATACCCGTTGCGCCGACGATGCCGGCTCTCAGTTTTTCTCTCATGATTCAATCCTCCCAGGATCCGGTCCGCCGCAGGCTGCGGCAGCACCAAGTTGTTTTATAGATATGTACTATAATTTGTTATTATAGCACACCGTTCACGCCTTGTCAATAAATGCAACTTCATTTCTTTCATTTTGCAAATCCGTCCCCCGCTCCGACTTGACACCGCAGGGGATTTATTATATAATATAAGGAGTATTCTCCATAAATATTATATATAGACAGGAACCGATCGTGCCGCGGCACGATCCACGGGATGAAAAGTTATGCAGGATTTACTGACTATTCTTGAAACAGCACGCCCATCCCTCTCCAAAGGACAGAAACTGATTGCAGACTATATCCGGAACCACTACGACAAAGCCGCTTATATGACCGCCTCCCGCCTGGGCAGTGAGGTGGGCGTATCGGAATCCACCGTCGTCCGCTTCGCCCTGGAATTGGGATACGACGGCTACCCCGCCCTCCAGCATATGATCCAGGAAACCGTGCGGATGCGGCTTACCTCCCTCCAGCGCATTGAAGTGGCCAACCACCGTCTGGGTGACACCAACATTCTGGACCACGTACTGGCCTCCGACGCGGAGAAGATCAAATACACCATGGAAAATATGGACCGCAGTGCCTTTGACCGGGCGGTGGATGCTCTCTTGCACGCCCGCTCCATCTACATCATCGGCATGCGCTCCTCCTCCCCTCTGGCGGAGTTTCTGAATTACTACCTCAACTTTATGTTTGAAAATGTCCACCGCATCCGCACCACCAGCGGCAGCGAGATTTTTGAGCAGCTGATGCGGATCGGCGAGGGCGATGTGATGCTGGCGGTCAGCTTTCCCCGCTATTCCACCCGCATTGTGAACGCGGTGGAATACGCCGCTCAGACCGGTGCCCACGTGATCTCCATCACGGACAGCACCCATTCCCCCATTGCCCGGAATGCTTATGCGGTGCTGACCGCGCGGAGCGATATGGCTTCCTTCATCGATTCTCTGGTAGCGCCGCTGTCCATCATCAATGCGCTGCTGGCGGCCGTGGCCCAGAAAAAGCAGGCAGAGCTGTCCGCCACCCTCTCCAAGCTGGAGACGGTATGGGATACCTTCAACGTCTACGACAAGAATACCGCATCCAAGGCTCGGGAGCACTCGGATGAGTAATCCCACCGCCGCGATCATCATCATCGGCGGCGGTGCCGCCGGCATGGCCGCCGCCATTGCAGCCGCCAAGGAAGCCCCCGATGCTTCCGTAACAGTATATGAGCCCAACGCCGTTTTGGGACGGAAATTGCGGATCACCGGCAAGGGTCGGTGCAACGTGACAAACGACTGCTCCCCCGCCGAGGTCATGGAAAACGTGACCAAGAACCGCAAGTTCCTCACCGGCGCCCTCTTCCGCTTTACCCCCGCCGACACCATGGCTTTCTTTGAGGAAAACGGCGTTCCGCTGAAAACCGAGCGGGGCCGCCGGGTATTCCCCGTATCCGACAAGGCGGCGGACATATCCTCCGCCATGGAGCGGGTTATGCGGGGCCTGGGCGTGCGAGTTGCGCAGGAGAAGGTAATTTCCCTGCTCCACGGCGATGGCGGCGTATACGGCGTAAAAACCGCCGCAGGCGATCACACAGCCGATGCGGTGATCGTAGCCACCGGCGGCGCGTCCTACCCCGGAACCGGCTCCCGCGGAGACGGCTACCGCTTCGCCCGATCGGTGGGCATGGCGGTGTCCGAGCCGATCCCGTCCCTGATTCCCGTGATCACGAGAGAAGACACCGCGCCCCTCAGCGGGCTGTCCCTGAAAAACGTGACGCTGACGGTCACGGATGGGGGTAAAGAAATTTACTCCGAGATGGGCGAGATGCTCTTCACCCACTTCGGCGTATCGGGACCGCTGGTGTTGTCCGCCTCCGCCCACATGCGGGGGGATATGAAGCGGTATCGGATGTTCATCGATCTGAAGCCGGCTTTGGACGATGCCACGCTGGATGCCCGGCTGATTGCCGATCTGGCCAAATACGGACAGCGGGATTTTGTGAATTCCCTCTCCGATCTGCTTCCCCAGAAGCTGATCGATCCCGTCATCCGCATCACAGGCATCGATCCCCGGAAGAAATCCAACGCCATCACCCGGGAGGAGCGATCCGCTTTGCGGAACACGCTGAAGCAATTCCCCCTGACCCCCGTTGCCTTCCGCCCCATCGATGAAGCCATCATCACCAGCGGCGGCGTGGAAGTAAGCGGAATCCACCCGAAAACCATGATGTCCAAGACCGTGCCCGGGCTGTTTTTCGCCGGGGAGGTCATAGACGTAGATGCTTATACCGGCGGGTATAATCTGCAGATCGCGTTTTCCACCGGCGTGGCCGCCGGACAGAACGCGGCGCAGTATGCCCTTGCCAAATACGATATTACCACCTGATACCGCCGCGGATGCGGCAGATAGGAGATCTCATGAGAAATTGGAAAATTGCTGTTGACGGCCCCAGCGGCGCCGGAAAAAGTTCCCTGGCCCGCGCTCTCGCCAAGGAACTGGGCTTGATCTATGTGGACACCGGTGCCCTGTACCGCACCATCGGCCTGTACATGGTGGAGCATGACATCGACACCCACGACGGTGAAGCAGTAGCCGCCCGGCTCGGTGATATACAATTGGAATTGACCTACAACAACGGTACCCAGTCCGTTCTTCTGAACGGAGTGGATGTGGGCGAGAAAATCCGCACGCCCCAGATTTCCATGGCGGCATCGGCGGTGTCCGCCATCCCCGCTGTGAGAGAATTCCTTCTGGGCATCCAGAAGGACATGGCCCGCCGGGGCGGCGTCGTTATGGACGGCCGGGACATCGGCACGGTGATCATGCCCGATGCGGATGCCAAGCTGTTCCTGGTAGCATCCCCCGCCGCCCGCGCCAAGCGCCGCTATCTGGAGCTGTGCGCCAAGGGCATCGAGTGCTCCTTTGAGCAGATCCTGGAGGAGACCAACCGCCGGGACGAGGCGGACCGGGAGCGCAACATTGCCCCCGCCGTGCCGGCTGAGGACGCTTTGTTCATCGACAACTCCGATTACGGCCCTGCCGAAACCGTGGCGGAAGCCATGAATCTGATCGCGCAGAAATGCGCCCCCAAACGCTCATGACGAAATTTTACCGTGTGATTTATACGCTGTTTGTGTGGCCGGTGCGGGCCATTTTCCCCATTAAGGTTGTGAATCCGGAGAACATCCCCACCGAGGGCGGATGCCTTGTCTGCGCCAATCACACCAGCATGCTGGATGTGCTGATCCTCTCCGCCGGTCTGAAACGGCAGATCCGCTATATGGCGAAAAAAGAGGTTATGACCGTTCCCGTTTTGGGAAAGTTTCTGTCCGCGCTGGGCGCCTATCCCGTGGACCGGGGCGGGGCGGATGTGTCCTCCATCAAGCGGACCATCTCCTTTCTGGAGGAGGGCGAGATGGTAGGCATCTTCCCCCAGGGCACACGCCATCCCGGCGTGGATCCCGCTACCACCCCCATCAAGGGCGGTGTGGGCATGATTACCTGGCACACCAAGGCTACGGTACTGCCTGTCTGCATTGTGACGAAGCACAATCGAGTACGTCCCTTCTGCCGCACCCAACTGATCGTGGGCAAGCCCATTTCCTTTGAGAAATTCGGCTACACCGGCGGCGGCCGGAAGGAATACCTGGCCGCATCGGAGCGGATCTTTGCGGATATCTGCCGCCTGGGCGGATTCGATCGCGCACTCCCCGAAGCCAAGGACGATCCGTCCGGCGAGGTGACGGAATGAAGATCACCGTCGCATCCCATGCGGGATTCTGTTTCGGTGTCCGTCGGGCCACCGAAGCGGTGGAAAATGCCATAAAAGAGGGCAACAGCCGCATCTATACATTGGGCCGACTGATCCACAACGACGGCTACTGCCGCTCCCTGCGGGACGCGGGCGTGGGTGAGATCACATCCGAGGACATTCCCGCCCTGTGCGAGCGGGCACGATCCGGTGAGGCTATCACCGTGGTGATCCGCGCCCACGGCGAGGTGGCATCCACGTTGGCGATGCTGCACGAATGCGAGAAGGAGTGCCCGTCTTTGCGGGTGCTGGACTGCACCTGTCCCTTCGTGGAGAAGGTCCGCCGCATCGCGGGGGAACATTCCGGCGAGGGCAAGCAGTTCTATCTGCTGGGGGCGGAGGATCACCCCGAGGTCCGCGGCATACTCAGTTGTGCCCGGGACGGAATCGTCTTTTCCGACGCGGAGCATTTGCAAAGGCTCCTTACAAATGAGGACATTGGCAAAATGACCAATAAATCCGTCAGTATTGCCTCTCAAACCACCCAAAAACTGTCGGAATGGAAAAAAAGTTTGGAAATTCTCAAAAAGGTATATACAAACGCGCAAATTTTTGATACAATATGCAGTGTGACTGAAGAAAGGCAAACGGAAGCCGCCGCCCTGGCCGCCCGATCGGATATGATGATCGTCATCGGCAGCAAGGCGAGTTCCAACACCTTGAAACTCTATGACGTCTGCAGACAAAACTGCCCTCGGACGTATCTCATCGAGAGCGCAGCGGATCTGCACACGCTGGATTTCAGCGGATGTCAAACAGTGTCCATAACTGCCGGCGCATCGACGCCGTACAGTGTAATACAGGAGGTAGAAGAAACAATGGCTGAGCAAATGGAAAACTTTGAAGAACTGCTCGAGAAATCACTCAAAACTTTAAATACAGGAGACGTAGTAACCGGTGTTATCACCTCGATCTCGCAGAACGAGATCCATCTGGACCTCGGTTCCAAGACAACCGGCGTTATCGTTCACGAGAAGCTGACCGATGATCCTTCCGCTAAACTCTCCGAGCTGTTTAAAGTCGGTGACGAGATCAAGGCAAAGGTTATCAAGGTAAGCGATATCGACGGTATCGCCACCCTGGATAAGACCCGCGTGGACAACGACGCTAACTGGAGCAAGATCGTTGAAGCTTACGAGAACAACGAGACCCTGGAGGGCCGCATCGTTGAGGCTGTTAAGGGCGGCGTGATCATCTCTGTCAAGAGCGTTCGCGTGTTCATCCCTGCATCCCAGACCGGTGTTCCGAAGGATGGCGATCTGTCCTCCATCGTTGGCACCACCCAGCAGATCAAGATCATCGAGATCAAGGAAGACAGAAAGAGAGCCTACGGCTCCATCCGCGCTATTCTCCGCGAGGCGAAGAAGGCACAGGAAGAGGCTTTCTGGAACGAGATCGAAGAGGGCAAGATCTACGACGGTGTGGTTAAGAGCCTGATGGATTACGGCGCATTTGTTGATCTGGGCTGCGGCGTAGACGGTATGGTACATACCTCTGAGTTGTCCTGGAAGCGCATCCGCCGTGCATCCGACGCCGTTAAGGTGGGCGATCAGCTCCGCGTATTCGTTAAGTCCTTCGACCGCGAGCGCGGCCGCATCTCCCTGGGCTACAAGACCGAGGAGACCAATCCCTGGTTCGTATTCAACAACCAGTACTCCGTTGGCGACACCGCTACCGTTACCGTGGTTTCTCTGATGCCCTTCGGTGCATTCGCTGAGATCGTGGACGGTGTGGACGGTCTGATTCACATCAGCCAGATCGCCGATCACAAGATCGCTAAGCCGGATGACGTTCTGTCCGTTGGCCAGACGGTTGAGGCAAAGATCGTTTCTATCGACGACGAGAAGCATCAGGTTGGCCTGTCCATCCGTGCTCTGATCGAGACTCCCGTGGAGGAGGCTGCCGAGGAAGTTGTTGAGGATAACGCACCCGTTATGTACTCCACCGACAATCCGGAGGCTTACCAGTCCTTTGAGGGCGACGAGCAGTAATACAAACAAAAAGGGCTGTTGCGAAAAGCGACAGCCCTGTTTTTCACACAAGGAGACCGATATGCGCTACGTTTTGATCACGGGATCCTCCGGCGGCATCGGCGCCGCCATCGCCGAGGAATTTGCCCGCGCCGGATACGGCGTTGTTCTGCATTATCATAAGGGAGCGGATCGGGCGGCGGCTCTGGCCGCCCGCTTAGCGGATGCCTACGGTGTCCCTGCCCTGCCCCTCGGTGCCGATCTGTCGGATACGGAGGCGGTGAGCGCCATGTTCACCCGGGCGGCGGCGGAATGCGGGTTCATCGATACATTGGTGAACAACGCGGGTATCGCACAGCAGAAGCTGTTCACCGATCTGACCGACGAGGATTGGCAGGCCATGATTGACGTGAATCTGGGCGGCACGTTCCGCACCTGCCGGGCCGCTCTGCCGGAGATGATCCGGCAAAAGCGGGGCACGATCATCAACATCAGCTCCATGTGGGGACAGGTCGGCGCCTCTTGCGAGGTGGCTTACAGCGCCGCAAAAGCAGGCGTGATCGGGCTGACGAAGGCGCTGGCCAAGGAAGTGGCTCCCTCGGGGATCACGGTGAACTGCATCGCCCCAGGCGCGATCCGCACGCCCATGCTGGACTGCTTCACAGAGGAGGATCTGGCGGCACTGGCGGAGGAAACGCCTGTCGGCCGGATCGGCACGCCGGAGGATGTGGCGGCGGCTTGCGTCTTTTTGGCAAGCGATGGCGCGCGCTTCATCACAGGCCAGGTGCTGGGCGTGAACGGCGGCTTTGTGATTTGATAGGGGATAGAGATACGTCACACCCCGCGAAAATCACATAAAGAAATTGATGCTACACTCAACTCACAAAAAGGAATAACCAATGACATTTGATGGAAAACACATACACGATAAACTTCGCGCTTTTTTCGCTCGAATGACTTTCGGAAGATGGATACTCTTATTTATTATGACTATAACCCTGTGCGGTGAAATCATTACACCGTTTGCTATGCGAACAGATGAGTACGTCTTGGAACGTACACTTCTGTATGAACCGACACACTCCGAAGGTAATGGAAAACAAGCAAATGCACTCCTTGGCGATAGCGTCGATGTATGGATCGATGTAAAGGTAGTGCCGCATTACAATTCGTTGCATACCGTAGGAACGATCCGCATTAACGAAGCGGACTACGAAGTGAACGAGTACTGCTTCTATCCCATAACACCACTTTTTAAATTCGGAAACTTTTGCTATGAGATGATTGAATTTGTGCGCACGCGTACTGCTGGGTTTTCAAGATGGCGAATCACCCCCAAATTTGATATTGAAACGCCTGATATGAGCTATGCGGTCTATATCGATCGTGACCATTCCATTAATATGATTGTGTATACAGAAGAGGCCTCGGCTTGTTACCACCGCAATCACATCAACCAACACGTCCAGCAGACCATTTTACCTAAAAAATAGGTTTGGCATTTACTTTTACGCAACAAATCACTCTCTATCTTATGAATGCATTCAAAATACATCATAAGGAGAAATAAATGCCTAACAATTACACAACACACGAAGTACTCTATCAAAATGATACTTTCCGTTATATTAAAACAACGATCGATTTAGTCCGGCCGTTAGTTATCAATTATCCACTGTGTCAAACTCAATATATCGGCATAAACGGCGGTTTTTACGCCCCTCAAAGCCTAGACAATTACGGCGTCGCCCCATCTCGCGGCTGTTCAATTAATTGGATAAACGGTGGATACAACAATCACCTGACGAATGATGAGGATCCTGCTCTGGGCGGCGATGAAAATGGACACATTTCACGAGGCACACTTTGCATTTACAGGACTTCTTCCGGCATTGAAAAAGCCTTTGTTATAAGCGCAAAATCTGTTGACGAAATTATAACTGTTCTTCCACCAATGAATTTTGTTGCTATGATAGGCGGCGGAAATCTTTGTTTGAGGGAAACCGATGAAACCTGGGAAAACGTACAAGCTGCTGAAGGTTTTGGCTGGCAACATACGACCGCACTATGCCGTCGGTCAGCCGTTGCAGTAAAATACAATGAACACACAGGACAGACCGATGCCTATTTGGTCGTATCCACTTCATGGAGCACAATGGGAATGATGAGAAGATTTTGCCGAGATTATCTTGGCTGTGATCAGGGTTTGTATCTAGATGGCTCCGGATCCACTCAGATGCAGTGGCGTGACTCTGCAAACATTTTACATCAAGATATGGGCTCCGATGATGACAGGTATGAATACGGCCGATATATATGGAATATGGTTAATATTATTGATCCCACATAAAAAACACTAACATTTCCGCAAAGAAGCATACAATGCCCCAATGAACCGCGCAATAGCGCAATGGATTTCTACTACCTTTTCTATCACAATAAAACAAGGGATACAGCAAAAACTGTATCCCTCTTTTTTATAAAGTTTTCTGGAAAGGGTTCGGGGAAACCTCTTTGCAAAGAGGTTTCCCCGATAGCGTATCTTAATACATACCGCCCATGCCGCCCATACCGCCGGCAGGAGCCGCCGGAACGGGTTCAGGCTGGCTTACAACCAGCGCCTCGGTGGTGAGAACGGTGGATGCCACGGATGCGGCGTTCTGGAGTGCGGAACGGGTCACCTTGGTAGGATCCACGATGCCGGCCTCCATCATATCCACATACTCCTCGGAGTATGCGTCAAAGCCGAAGCCCTTCTTGCCGCTGGTCTGGATCTTATCGATGATCACAGATCCCTCAAATCCTGCGTTGGCAGCGATCTGACGAACGGGAGCTTCCAGCGCCTTTACAACGATCCGGATACCGGTCTTCTCATCGCCCTCAGCGGTCTCAAGCAGAGCTGCCACGTCAGCGATTACGTTCAGATATGCGGTTCCGCCGCCGGGAACGATGCCCTCTTCCACAGCCGCGCGGGTTGCGTTCAGAGCGTCCTCGATGCGAAGCTTCTTCTCCTTCATCTCGGTCTCAGTAGCCGCACCAACCTTGATCACGGCTACGCCGCCGGACAGCTTAGCCAGTCTTTCCTGGAGTTTCTCGCGGTCGAAATCGGAGGTGGTATTCTCGATGCCGGCCTTGATCTGCGCGATGCGATTCTTGATCTCATCCGCATCACCGAAGCCGCCAACGATGATGGTGTTGTCTTTATTGATCTTAACCTGTCTTGCACGGCCCAGCTGTGCCATGGTGGTGTCCTTCAGATCCAGGCCCAACTCGTCGCAGATCACTTCACCGCCGGTGAGAACGGCAACGTCGCGGAGCATTTCTTTTCTTCTGTCACCGAAGCCGGGAGCTTTTACAGCGGCCACGGTAAAGGTACCGCGGAGCTTGTTCAGAACGAGGGTAGTGAGCGCTTCGCCCTCTACATCCTCGGCAATGATCAGCAGCTTCTTGCCGGCCTGCACGATCTGCTCCAGGAGGGGCAGGATATCCTGCACGTTGGAGATCTTCTTCTCGGTGATGAGAATGAGAGCGTCGTCCAGAACCGCTTCCATCTTATCGGTATCGGTAGCCATGTAGGGGGACAGATAGCCGCGGTCGAACTGCATACCCTCTACCACTTCGGAGTAGGTCTCAGCGGACTTGGACTCCTCCACGGTGATAACGCCGTCGGCGGTAACCTTCTCCATAGCGTCTGCGATCAGCTGACCGATCACTTCGTCGCCGGAGGAAACGGTACCAACGCGGGCGATATCGGCGGTGCCGTTCACCTTCTTGGAGTTGGCCTTCAGAGCCTCCACAGCGCGATCCACGGCCTTCTGGATGCCCTTGCGGACGATCATGGGGTTAGCGCCTGCAGCCACGTTCTTCATGCCCTCGTGGATGAATGCCTGTGCCAGCAGGGTTGCGGTGGTAGTACCATCACCGGCCGCGTCGTTGGTCTTGGTAGCCACTTCGCGAACCAGCTGTGCGCCCATGTTCTCAGCAGCATTCTCCAATTCGATCTCCTTGGCGATGGTAACACCGTCGTTGGTGATCAGCGGAGCGCCGTACTTCTTATCCAGCACCACGTTGCGGCCCTTGGGACCCAGGGTGATCTTTACCGTATCCGCCAGCTTATCTACGCCGGCGATCAGCGCATTGCGCGCGTCAATTCCATAAAGCAGATCTTTTGCCATAATTCAAATCCTCCGATTACTCAACGATAGCGAGAATGTCGCTCTGGCGAACGATATTATATTCCTTACCGTCGCACTTTACTTCTGTGCCTGCATACTTGCTGGTGATTACCTTGTCACCAACCTTTACGGTCATTACGACCTCTTTGCCGTCAACCAGTCCGCCGGGACCTACGGCAACCACCTCAGCTACCTGGGGCTTCTCCTGTGCAGTACCGGGCAGTACGATGCCGCTCTTGGTGGTCTCTTCCGCTGCTACAGCGCAAACCACAACGCGGTCTGCCAAAGGCTTAATCGTCATAGTATACCTCCTGTACGGTGCGATTTCACACGCACACATGATTCTATTTTCTTCAATGAATTAGCACTCATATTTTTGGAGTGCCAACCTTACGGGTATTATTCTATACCGTTTCCATGGAAAAATCAAGGGATTTTTTGAATATTCACATTTAATTAACATTTGAAATTTCCGATGTATTTAATCCTCTCGACATTCGAGTGCTAAACCGTCCTATTTCGTCTTCCGTATACATATACATAAAACATCCCACGGGAAAGGAGAGAATTCGAACATGGAAACTGTCTTAGCGATGCTATCGGGCGTCCTCACTCCAGCCCTGCTTCTGCTGGCCGGTGTGTGGTTCGGCGTGCGTCTGCGCTTTTTTTATTTTCTTCATCCGATACGCTTTGTTAAAACCCTGCGTTCAGCGGTGTCCCATAGCGGCACCTCGCCCCTCGCCGCCCTGACCATGGCGTTGGCAGGTACCCTGGGAGTAGGCAATATCGCCGGTGTGGCTACCGCTATCGTGGCAGGCGGGCCGGGAGCGGTATTGTGGATGCTTATCGGTGCCCTTGCCGCCATGAGCGTCAAATACGCCGAGGTAGTTCTGGCCGTCCGGTGGCGGCGATGCCGCACCGAAAACGGAAAAACCGCCTACTACGGCGGCGCCATGTACTACATCCGGGACGGGATCCGCCACTGCGGGGGAAGGACTGCGGCGGCTCTTGGCGGGATCTTCGCCCTGCTGTGCGCCGCCAACGCACTGCTGACAGGAAACATCGTCCAGGTTCACGCCGCCGCGTCCTGCGTGCCCATACCGCCGATTCTGTTCGGGATTCTCTTTGCGATTCCCGCCATCGCCGCCTCCTGTGGCGGCACGCGCCGCGTCTCCTCGCTGACGCTCTATCTGATTCCCACCTTGAGCGTGGTATACATTGGCCTTTCCCTGCTCCTGCTGGCCGCCAACCGGGAGAGGATACCCTCCGTGCTCTGCCGCATCTGGGAAGAAGCATGGGCCTTTCGTCCGGCGGCCGGAGGTGTGATGGGATTTGGCATCAGCCGCGCCGTCCGCTTTGGGATCACGCGAGGGATATTTTCCAACGAAGCGGGATGCGGCACATCCCCCACCGCCCACGCGGCCGCTGACACGCCCAGTGCCCATCACCAGGGATGTCTGGGGATCTTTGAGGTGTTTGCGGACACGGTGCTGCTCTGCACGATCACTGCGCTGGTAATCCTGCTGTACGCCGACACGGAGGGATTGGACGGAATCCGGCTGTCGCTGGCAGCATACTCCCACCTGAGCGGGCAAATCGGCGGGGCGTGGCTGGCGTCCTTAGCGGACGTAATCCTGCGGATTTCCATCGTACTGTTCGCCTTTGCCACCGTGGTCTGCCAGAGCTGTTATGGCATGGAAGCCATGCGATATTTTCTGGCAGAACGGCGGGCGCGGGGGGTGTATCTGACCCTTTCTGCCGGGGCGATTCTGATCGGATCGGTGATCTCACCGGGGGCCATGTGGCAGATCGCCGATCTGGTGATTTCGCTGATGACCTGTCTGAATGTGGGGTGTCTATTGGTGCTGGGGAGGAGAGAACGGTGGGGAGAATGAAACGGGGGGGAACTTTTTGAAAAAAGTTCCCCATACCCTTCAAAAACTTTCCTAATCATTTTTCGTTACTTTTACAGAGGACTACCGTCACAGGCTTCCTTTTTTTGGCGACATAGTCCATGGTATACTGGGTGCCGCGGGATTGTCCATCCCACAGGATCAGTACATGATCTGCCAGCTCCACCATTTGCTCGTTTCTTTTCAACGGTGCCGCTTTCCCGTACAACTCGTACTGCGGACGGATAATTCGCTTGGGAATACCATGCTCATCCGCATACAGCTCCGCCAGTGTATCCACCCCTTTTGCACCGCCGCTGATGATTAAATCCGTTTCAGGAGGCACATAATTGGATATATCCCATTCCCGGATACTCCTCGAACCAGCAATCAGTAACTTCATGAAACCACCTCTGTATATATTTATATAAGTATATATCTTAACAGGGTGATTGTCAATGATGTATATATTTATTAAAATATATACGGAAAGGGAGTGATGCAGTGATTCAACTGACACTGAACAAATATTTAGACGAACACGGCATAACCCGTTATGAATTGGCCAAGCGGGCCGGGATACGGTTCCAAATTGTGGACAATTATTACAAAAACAAGGTGGTCCGCTATGACAGCGATATTCTGAACCGAATGTGCGACGCGCTGGAATGCGACATATCCGATCTGATCCAATACAAAAAATGAAACGGGATGTGAGAAGTCAGTCCCGTTTTTCTTATACAAAAAACCTCCCCATGGGGAGGTTTTTTATGCTTCCTGCGAAGCGCAAATTACTTTGCTTCCTCTTCAGCCTTAGGAGCTTCGGGCTCAACGAACTGAATGAGAGCCATCTCAGCACCATCACCGCGACGGGGTCCGAGCTTGTAGATGCGGGTGTAACCACCGCTGATCTCTGCATACTTAGGAGCGATTACGTTGAACAGTTTGGCAACTGCATCCTCCTTGGTAATGTAAGCGAGAGCGGCGCGACGGCTTGCAAGAGTGTTCTTCTTGCCAAGAGTAACCATCTTCTCCGCGATGCAACGAACTTCCTTTGCACGGGTGAGAGTTGTCTCAATGGAACCGTTTTCTATCAGATAGGTAACCAGACCGCGCAGCATAGAATTTCTGTGGGCGGTAGGTCTACCAAGTTTTCTGGTACCGGGCATTGTCTATGTCCTCCTTTGCAAAACTATTTATGCACCCAATCCGGTGCGGATCACTCTTCCTCTTTCTTGAGTTCCAGGCCGAGGGAGTGGAGTTTGAGAATGACCTCTTCCAGCGATTTTTTACCGAGGTTTCTGACCTTGATCATATCCTCTTCTGTGCGGTTGGTAAGATCTTCAACCGTATCGATGCCTGCGCGCTTCAAGCAGTTGAAACTGCGGACAGACATGTCAAGCTCCTCAATGGTCATCTCAAGGACTTTTTCCTTGATGGTTTCCTCACGCTCAACCATGATTTCAGCGTTCTTTGCCTCGTCGGAAAGATCGACGAACAAATTGAGATGCTCGTTGAGTATCTTGGCGCCAAGTGAAATCGCTTCTTTAGCAGAGATCGTGCCGTTGGTAAGCACTTCCAGGGTCAGCTTATCGTAGTCCGTATTCGAACCGACGCGGGTATTTTCCACGGTGTAGTTTACATTGTAAACAGGCGTGTAAATAGAGTCGGTGAAGATGGTTCCGATAGGAGCGGATGCACCCTGATTCACCTGCGTATAGATCTGCTTGTTCTTATCCTGGGAAACGTAACCGCGACCGTGGTCGAAGGTCAGCTCCATGTAGAAACGAACATTCTCGCCGAGAGTAGCGATGTGATGATCGGGGTTCAGAATCTCCAGATCGGCATCCTGATTGATATCGCCAGCCGTAACAACGCACGGACCGGTCATATCGATCACAGCCATCTTGGCGGAATCACCGTGCAGTTTCGCGGTGATGCCCTTTACATTCAGAACGATCTCACAAACGTCCTCTTTCACGCCGGTGATGGTGGAGATCTCGTGCAGAACGCCGTCGATCTTGATGTTGGTTACAGCCACACCGGGGAGAGAACTGAGCAGTACGCGGCGGAGGGAGTTTCCGAGAGTTACCCCGTAACCTCTCTCCAAAGGTTCAACGATAAACTTACCGTTCCGGCCATCATCCGACAGATTAACTGTCGTAATATTCGGCTTTTCTATTTCAATCATCTATAATAACCCTCCGTTTATTCTTGTATGCAAATCCACAAATTTGCCGGGTAAGACGGATTTTTGCCTTATGGGGTGCGGATCAGTCCGGATTATGCTACGCAGCCCTGCCCTTCAGGGGAGCGCGCCCACCGGCATGTACGAAACACCGCCGGCAGGTTATTACTTGGAATAGAGCTCGATGATGAGCTGCTCCTCGAACGGGAAGTCGATATCGTCTCTCTGCGGGATAGCAATTACCTTGCAGGAGAAGTTATCCTTGTCTACTTCCAGCCACTTGGGAGTGATTACAGCTTCCATCTGTTCAGCCAGAGCCTTGAACTTCTCAGAAGAACGGGACTTTTCCTTCAGTGCGATCACATCGCCAACCTTCAGAATGATGGAAGGAATATCTACCTTCTTGCCATTCAGAGTGAAGTGAGCGTGACGGATCAGCTGACGGGATTCTTTACGGCTGCTTGCGAGGCCGATTCTGTATACTACGTTGTCCAGACGACGCTCGAGCAGGCTCAGAAGGTTTGCACCTGCTACGCCTTCCTGCTTGTCGGCCTTCTCATAGTATGCATGGAACTGGTTCTCAAGTACGCCGTAGTAACGACGTGCCGTCATCTTCTCTCTGTGCTGGAGACCATACTCCTTCACAGACTTACGAGCCTGGGTGTGAGGTCCGGGCGCATTGGGGCGCTTTGCAACAGCACACTTATCGCTCAGGCAGCGATCGCCTTTCAGGAACAGCTTTTTGCCTTCTCTGCGGCAGAGCTTGCAGGAAGGTCCTGTATATCTTGCCATACTGATTTATCCTCCTTTTTCAATTAAACACGTCTGCGCTTCGGAGGGCGGCAGCCGTTGTGCGGGATCGGGGTGACATCGCGGATCAAGGTGATGTCCAGACCGGCAGTCTGCAGAGCGCGGATTGCGGATTCACGTCCCGGGCCGGGGCCTTTCACGAAAACTTCAACGGTCTTCATACCGTGCTCAACGGCAGCCTTGGCTGCTACTTCAGCAGCGGTCTGAGCGGCATAAGGAGTCGATTTTCTGGAACCCTTGAAACCCATCTCGCCGGCAGATGCCCAGCTGATTGCGTTTCCGGCAGTGTCCGTGATGGTCACGATCGTGTTGTTGAAGGTAGAGCTGATATGCGCCGTTCCCTTCTCAATATTTTTACGCTCGCGGCGTTTCTTGATTACTTTCTTTGCGCCAGTTGCCTTAGCCATGAAACTTGGTCACTCCTTTACTTCTTCTTATTTGCGATAGTCTTAGCGGGACCCTTACGAGTTCTCGCGTTCGTCTTAGTGCGCTGTCCGCGAACCGGCAGACCTTTTCTGTGGCGAATACCACGGTAGCAGTTCGTCTCAACAAGGCGCTTAATGTTCATCGCAACTTCGCGGCGGAGTTCGCCTTCTACGGTGTAGTGGTTTTCGATCTCGTCACGGAGCTTCGCAATATCATCCTCAGTCAGGTCCTTTGCGCGGGTGTCAGGATTGATACCGGTTTTAGCCAGGATATCTTTGGAGCTCTTCAGACCGATTCCATAGATGTAGGTCAGCGCGATCTCGACGCGTTTGGAATTCGGAATATCAACACCGGATATACGAGCCATTGTTTATTTCACCTCTTTTGAGTTTTTTTGACGCGGGCATCCCGCGTTCGGCTGATTTATCAGCCCTGTCTCTGCTTGTGCTTCGGATTCTCGCAAATGACCATTACATGACCGTTGCGCTTAATAATCTTGCACTTGTCGCAGATTTTCTTAACGGAAGGCTTTACTTTCAAAGTTGCTACCACCTTTCAGAAATATAAGCTCAGCTTATTTGCTGCGCCAGGTGATTCTGCCCTTCGTAGGATCGTAGATAGAAACCTCGACCGTCACCTTATCGCCCAGCAGAATCTTAATATAGTTCATTCGAAGTTTTCCGGAGATATGGGCGGTTACGATCATATCGTTCGGAAGTTTGACTTTGAAGGTCGCATTCGGAAGTACTTCCACAACCGTACCTTCAAATTCGATTACGTCATCCTTTGGCAAAAGAATCTCCTCCTCTCGGCCTCAGACTTTTGTCAGGAGAATGGGACCGTCCGCAGTCAGCGCCACCGTATGCTCGTAATGAGCCGACAGGGAGCCGTCCGTGGTCTTGACTGTCCATCCGTCGGGAAGGACGTAGACCCCTGCACCGCCGGCGTTGACCATCGGCTCGATGGCGATCGTCATACCGTTGCACAGGCGGACACCGCGGCCTGCCGTTCCGAAGTTGGGAACGTTGGGATCTTCATGAAGATCCTGGCCGATGCCGTGACCGACGAACTTTTTCACTGTAGAGTAACCCATCTTCGTCACATATCCGTCAATGGCGGCACCCACATCGCCCAGACGAGCGCCGGGCTGGGATGCAGCCTCCACGCCCAGCTCAAAGCTGCGCTTGGTAGCCTCAATCAACCGGAGAGCCTCGTCGCTTACGCGGCCCACGGGGAAGGTATTCGCGCTGTCGCCGTGATAGCCGCCGATGAAGGCGCCCACGTCGATCTTTACGATATCGCCTTCCTGCAAGACACGCTTAGCGGAGGGGATTCCGTGAATGACCTCGTCATTGATACTGATGCATGCGCTTCCGGGGAAGCCGCCGTAACCGAGGAAGGAGGGGCGGGCACCGCAGGACTCGATATGACGGCGGATGCAGTCGTCGAGTTGTTTGGTGGTGACGCCTTCGCGCACCATCTCCCCTGCCAGGGCCAAAGCCTCGCCTGTAATGCGGCCGGCTGTTTTCATCAATCGGATCTGTTCGGAATTTTTAACAAAAATCATGTTATAGCCTGGATTCTTTGAATTTAATTAAGCGTTTTCAAGTGCCTTAAAAGTCAGAGCGGTTGTATCTTCCAGCTTCTCCTGGCCCTCTACGATCTTAAGAAG
>JAZQFQ010000100.1:0-3153 GCA_045539595.1 Eubacteriales bacterium
CCTCCCTGCTCTACGGGGAAAACGATAAATAAAGAACAGCCCCGGCAGACAAAAATCTGTCGGGGTAATTTTGGGGTTACAGAGGAGCAATTTGTATACCGATCACTCCGTATTGCTTCTGTTTTTCCTTGGAATAGTACACTTCCATATCGCTTGGGGATGCTGTGTGTATATCCTCTTCGGTATAACCGCACTCCATCAGGGGCAAATGTTTGTACAATTCCTCAAAAGAATCAAAGACGAACAAGTCCCGGACACGCACACACACCGCCTCTGCCCCGTTCTCCGTGTTGACAAATCGTAGTGTGTCGCCGACAGAAATGCGTTGTCTTTTTTCGTCATACAGGCGGAGTTCTATGGTTTTGGAGCCGTCCTTGATCTTTGCAAACGGCCGGGGATGTAATTTCATTATGTGTTCTGCCATTGGCGTTTCCTCACAAAGAATTCGTTTTATTTTTGATTATCCACCGCAACGGATTCTCGTATATGTACCTTCTTCTGGTTTCATAATCCTCTCGATCACGAATGACATGATCGGAATACGAACGCTGAAAAACATTTTCGCCAATTTCTTTATTACATAACCGTTTGAACGTAGAAATGATATGCGGCAGCATTTCGTTGGTAGGGGACGGCGCCCTCGACGTCCCGTTTCTCTGTCCAGTCATTTTTTCAGGGAAGATACTTATAAGCGCATGTATATGATCAGGCATAATCACATATTGGTCTATCTTCACACCGGGTATCTTTTCACTTGACAATAAGTACTTCTCAACAATACGCCCGACCTGTGTTAATTGGATTTGCGGGACGTCCCGAGTTCGTTATACGAACTCGCGGCGTCGTCCCCTGCCGCGTTACTGGGAATATCCGCTATAACGATTTCAGACAATATCGGTCTTCTATGCTCCGTACAGATCGTCACAAAATACGCACCGGCAGAGCTGTAATCAAATCCATGCAATCTTGTCGATTTTCTCATAGGAAAGTCTTTTTGCATGATGGTTTTTACTACCCCGCCTCACATGTTCTGCAGCTGCATAATAAGAAGCGTATTCATAAAAATCATGGACAGTGCCAGGCCAACGACGATGAGAATGGCGGCGGTTTTCGGCTTCAGCCGCTCCCGGAGCATAAATCCGGCACCCAGGCACAAAATACCGATCACGCACATGATTCCGCAGTACACCACATAGTTTCCCATTCCACTACCTCCCGAGAGATTTGTTGCTTATATTATAGCATAGGCCGGGTGAAAATTCAATACAGGGCCCGGTGAAATTCCCCTTGTAAAACGCCGTAAAATGTGATAGAATAATATGGTATGGATTTTTCTCAAGACAAAACCCAGGGGCGACATGCCCCGAGATATACATTCGTGATTTTTTGGAGACAGGATTATGACAAATCAACAGCAGATCAACCGGCGCAGGACCTTTGCCATGATCTCCCACCCCGACGCAGGTAAGACCACCCTGACGGAGAAATTTCTTCTGTACGGCGGTGCGATTCAGTCCGCCGGTTCCGTAAAGGGCAAGGCATCCGACCGCCACGCCGTATCCGACTGGATGGAGATTGAGAAGAAGCGCGGTATTTCCATTACCTCCTCCGTTATGCAGTTCGAGTACGACGGCTACTGCATCAATATTCTGGACACCCCCGGACACCAGGACTTCTCCGAGGACACCTACCGCACCTTGATGGCGGCGGACAGCGCCGTGATGGTCATCGACGCGGCAAAAGGTATTGAGCCCCAGACGAGAAAGCTGTTTAAGGTCTGCGCCATGCGGGACATCCCGATTTTCACCTTCATCAACAAGATGGACCGGGAAGCGAGAGATCCTTTTGATCTTTTGGACGAGCTGGAAACCGAGTTCGGCATCGCCACCTATCCCATCACCTGGCCCATCGGATGTGGTCTGCGCTTCAGGGGCGTGTACCACCGGGAGCAGAAGAAGATCATCTCCTATGCGGATGCGCACCGCGGCCGCGAGCGCCTGTCCTCCATCGACTGCGATATCACCGACACGGACACGCTGGATCGGCTGATCGGTGAGGAAGAACGGGCGGAGCTGGTCGAGCAGGTGGAACTGCTGGACGGTGCGGGCGTGGATTTCGATCTGGAAGCGGTGCGCCACGGCAAGCTGTCCCCCGTATTCTTCGGATCCGCTTTGAACAATTTCGGTATTGAAACATTCCTGGAGTGCTTCCTCCGCATGACCACGGCGCCCCTGCCCCGCAAGACGGACGGGGACACCGTATATCCCTCCGACGACCGATTCTCCGCTTTTGTGTTCAAGATCCAGGCCAATATGAACAAGGCCCACCGGGACCGCATCGCGTTCATGCGCATCTGCTCCGGCCGGTTTGAGCGGGGTGAGACCTATTATCACGTCCAGGGCGGACGGGAGCTGAAGTTGTCCCAGCCCCAGCAGATGATGGCCCAGGAGCGCTCCGTCATCGATGAGGCCTACGCCGGCGACATCATCGGCGTGTTTGATCCGGGCATTTTCTCCATCGGAGACACGGTGTGCGACCGATCCATGCGGATTCAATTTGAGGGAATCCCCACCTTCGCCCCGGAGATCTTCGTGGAAGTGGAGCAGATCGACTCCATGAAGCGCAAGCAGTTCGCCAAGGGCATGAACCAGATCGCCCAGGAGGGCGCGATCCGTATTTTCTGCGAGCCGGGATCCGGTCTGGAACGGGTGTATGTGGGCGTAGTCGGTGAGTTGCAGCTGGACGTGCTGGAATCCCGCATGAAGAACGAGTACAACGTGGAATACCGGAAATATCCCCAGCCCTATCAGTACATCAAGCGGGTGCCGAACGGCGTCAATCCCGCCGATCTGAAGCTGTACGAAGTCAAGTGGGTACAGGATTTCCGGGACGGCAATTATCTGCTCTTCCCCACCCCGTGGCATATCAACTACACCCTGGAGCACAACGAAGGCCTGACGCTGGAAGAATACGGCAGCGTGAAAGAATAAGTTTACAGAAAAAGCACCTCATATGATATGCACCCCAAAAGTTAGACACTTTTGGAGGTGCATATTTTTATGGGTAAAACAGGGAGAAAAAACAGAAGGTATTCCTCAGAATTCAAAATTTGTGTTATAATGGGTATGCGAGAACAGCGACTTAGTTATCACG
>JAZQFQ010000101.1:0-34370 GCA_045539595.1 Eubacteriales bacterium
TGCTCCAACCAGCAATCCGCCCTGTTCAATGGTCGTCACCTTCGGGAATTTGGCAGAGGACAAGGTCCAGGTACCGCTGAACATATCAGTGGGGATCGTCGTCAATTCGGGAAATTCTACTGATGTAAGTGCTGTATAACCCAACGCCTGTGCTCCAATAGTCTGCGCCTTGGGAGCTGAGACTGTAACCAGATTTTCACAAAAATAAAATGCCTGAGCACCAATTTCTGTCACATCGGGAAGATTGATAGATGCCAATTGGGTAACGAGTTCCTGATCTACAATTTTTCCAGCTTCATCATATATGTCACCGGGGCCAAAAGCAACACCATCCCAGTTGGTAGTACCGGGAATCGAAGTCACACCCTTGAGAGTGAGGTGGATGGTGCCGTCAGCAACGCCCTCGGTGTCGCAGATGGCGCGGCGGATGGCGGTGATCATCCCGGCTTCTGCATCGGCAGGGAGCTCCACCGTAAAGGTTCTGCTGCCGGTTTCCAGAATTGCGGTTACTGCCTGATTCAGCGTTGCTGCATCAGATGCATAGCAGGTGTTCGTGCCATCGGTGACGGTGGCAATCGCGGTCATGTCAGCGCCGCAGACACACTTGCCGGTGGTGACATCCATTGTGTGGGCTTCGGTTTCGGCAGCCGTTGCATCGCAGCACTTGTATGCTTTCTTATGGGTCGTGCCATCTTCATTAGCGGTATAGGTAAATTCTGTGCTTGCGTGGTTAGTGGAGTCCACTTCGCCGTAGTTCTTCTGACAGACAGAGCAGTAAGCCAGTTCCTTGCAGGTTGCGGCTCTGTCGCCCTCGGCGGCGGTGGAGTGGTTGCCCCGTTCACCGTAACTTGCACCGCAGTTTTCGCAGACTGCCTGAGTGGTGCAGGTCGCCGTGCCGCCGGAGTGCTCGCCCTCGCAGGTTCCATCTTCCTTGAGCAGACCGCCCAGTGCGCCGTATTTTACGACCTTATCCGTCGTGGTGGCATCCAATCCGGTGTAACAGTAGATGGTGCTGTTCTTTACCGAACCACCATCGCCGCAGTTAATGCTGCCGGTAGCGTAAGTGTCACCGGATTCATCCCCCAAATATCCGATATAATCAGAATACGGGTTATATCTAAAGGTATGAACCTCAGAATCCGAGATAATCACAACAGGGATCGTTTCAGGCCAACCCACAAGTCCCCAAGCACTTCCGATACCGGGAGCAGAAGTCCAATTATCACCAGCACCATAGGCATATACGACCGCGTTTGTAATATTGATTGTTCCGCAGGTACCTACTCCTGCTGCACCAATGGCTGAAGCGTAAAAGTTGTTCGTATATGCATATACAGTGACGTTTGAAATGCTAATGTTACCGGCATTATAACTCTCGTTGTTGTCGTAGTCGTACTTTCCACCAATGGCTGCGGCAAGAGTACCGTGAGCACGAAGAATATTATCCGTCCCGTTTGAGGTAATATTTACTGTTCCGCCCTCTGCTACGAAAATACCACCACATGGTGCATCCCAAGATTCGGTTTTTGTAGTGCCTATCGTATTGTCACCCAACACAAATATGGTTGCGTTGCTGCCGGATGCGACATCAATAGCACTGTCCTCACCAACCGTAATGCTTGCATTGTTTAGAACAATCGTCGGATTTCCGCTTTCGACCTTGATTCCGTAGTTGCCAGAGCCTTCGAAGGTATATTCACCACTGTCGCTGATGAGATAGGTTTCCGTCAGCGTTGACAGATCGATGGCTCCGCCGTCATACTGCACAGCCGTATCGGTGCCGGTGCAGGCGGTATAGTCAAAGCCGCAGACATCGCACCATTCGTTGACATCGGTGCATTTCTCGGCGCAGTAGCACACGGGATTCTCGGGAGCCACATACACCGCACAGGTGGTAGCGTGGATCAACCCATCATCCGTGCCGCAGTCGCAGACCGGGGCAGACTCGGTGTCTTCCTCCGTCACCTCGTCCCCATGATCATGCCCCAGGCAGACATCACAATGGTAGGCGCAATCACTCACGCCCTCCACATACCCGCACTCCGCCGTATGCTCAGCGTGATGCTCACACAAATTATCCGCCGCCAAAGCCGTAAAGGTAAAGCTCGGCAGCATCGTAAAAATCATGGCAAGGGTCAAAAGCCATGCAACCGGTTTTCTCAGTTTCTGCTCCATATTGTTATTCTCCTTGAGATTCGTTTACTGTGTTGTGTTCTTCGGATTCCACCCGGCGTTTTTCTCGTCGGGCTTCCCGCATCTTCTCCCGGCAGTTCCTCACAGCCCAATCCAGATCTTTCGCACCAATCTGATGCTGCATACCGCAGAGGATACAGCCGTAGCGGAAGGTTTCAAGGGTGTGTTCGCTGCATTTCGGGAACCACATCATTGGGGTATCCGGTCGATGCGCATGGGCGGCCTTGACCGCTTCAAATCCCGGATCGCCGTCCACCATGCAGACCGCAGCTTCATATTGATCGCTGCACAGCGCTGATAAGAATGTATCGTAGCTGTGATAGAGAGCAATGACAGTGAAATATTGATTTCCGCTCTGCCAGCTCTCAAACAGTTTTTTGTCCTCCGTTGTGGCGTAGAGCATAGTTTTCAGCGGTGGTGCAAGATAATGGACGGCATCCTTGTACTCGTTCACTTCGAGGTGGTCAAAATCGCCTTCCTGCAATTCCTTCATTGCACGTTCCCGGTACTGCGGCATTCGCAGATCAGAGAGACAGGCACAGCCCAATCGCTCTGCTATGATGTCCAGCAGGTGTTTTCGCTTTGGCTGTGTGGAAGTATTGCTATTCATTCTGCATCACCTCCCGAGACTTCAGCAGGGGGTGTATGATATTCCGGCGTTTCATAGCAGCAGCCGTGAGCGCCGAATCAGTATTCTGTAGTTTCATTTCGTTTCCTCCGGAGTTCCTGTCAGATAAGCCATGAACTCTGTTTTCTTTTCTGCAGTCAAGTCCTCTAACCATTCCATGATCTCCGGATCGTGCAGCCGCGCTTCCGCCAGCCGCCGTTCCTTGACCGCATCCTCTATGTCACGGTAACTGCCGAGATAGTACCGTTTATTTTTTTAGTTGATGTATGCGTTCCATCGTTCGGAAAGTTTATCAAAATACACGCCGGTGTAGCCGGATGTGTTGGATTTCATCAGTTTCTTTGATGCCACAAGACTGCTGATCGAAGTATGGTCTGCAATATCTTTTCTCGCCATTACGCAATCCTGCCGCGTTTCGTTGTACAGGCACCCGCAGCTATGGACTCTGCCTTGTCGAAGCATATTGACGGAATAATAAACGATAGTTTCGCAGTCGCATTTACATTCCCATATCACAGAGCCGCTTGCGTCCCGATGATCTGTGGGACGTATTGCCACAAGGCGATCAAACCGCTCGTTGGTTATGTCCTGTCGGTTCAGCTCCGTAATGTGCTTTTCCGCAAGGCATCCGCAGCTCTGTGTTTTCTTGTTGAGCAAATATGCTGCCGGAACTTCCTTTTCTCCACCACACTCACATTCGCACCGCCAGATTGCACCTTTCTTCGGATCATGTCGGACGATCTCTTTTGCTGTCAGGCGACCAAAGTTCATTTCGCTCAGATCTTTAACTTTACTGGGAATATTATACCATAAATTTTAGAATTTTTCAAGTCCACATAAAATCCACTCTCACATGTAAACAAGCCATTTTATTTATTCACAGATTCATACACTGTTCTGTTGGATTCCAGTATCCATCCCTGATCAGATTGTCCCAGTTGGCTGCGACAATCCGTACTGATTTGCGAAAACCAAAAAATGGTGCAAATGTTTTCCTGTATTCGTATAGATACTTATGATGAAATGTATCAAAAATGACGGTAATAAAATTCGTAGCAAACTTTATCCAAAACCTGTTGAAATACATGCGGAAAAAGCGTCGCAAATATATCGTTCGTTTCCTTTGCGACATTTACAACACGATTCACAGCTACATATGAGTAATAGAAAGGAAATGCAAAGATGGCTATATACGGATACTGCAGAATATCCCAGAAGAAACAGAACATTGAACGTCAGGTTCGAAACATATTAAATGTTTATCCAACTGCAATTATCATCAGGGAGGCTTTCACCGGCAGGAAGATTGAAGGACGCAAGGAGTGGGAGAAGATATACAGAACCGTCCGTTCCGGAGACATGATCGTTTTCGATTCCGTCTCGCGTTTTTCCAGAAATGCTGAGGAAGGCTTCGAGCTGTATCAGGATCTTTATAATAAAGATGTTGACCTTGTGTTCCTGAAAGAACCGCAGATCAACACAGAAACATTCAAGCGAGCGTTGGATCGAGCTATTCCGATGACCGGCACGAATGTTGACTATATCCTGGATGGAATCAATAGGTTCCTGCTTGAGCTTGCTAAGGATCAGATCCGTCTTGCGTTTGAGCAGGCAGAAAAGGAAGTCGAGGATCTCCGGCAGCGAACACGGGAAGGTATTGTGACAGCAAGGTTGAATGGAAAGCAGATCGGTGCCCGTCCCGGCGAGAAACGTATCACTAAGAAATCGGTGAAGATCAAGGGGATCATTGAAAAGCATTCTTCCGATTTCAATGGGAACTTATCTGATGTAGAGATCATGCAGATGACCGGGGTTGCGAAGAATACATACTATAAATACAAGAAGGAGCTGAAAGCGCAAGAGACTCCTGACAGCAAAGAGATCCTACCTCCATCCGACAATGCTGAATAATGAAGAAACTCCATGAATCCGATTACGATTAGACGGTTTCATGGAGTTTCTTTCAATCCATTATTTTATATATTCTCTCGGGACGGATACAGCCGCAATGCCGCCGCCTCCGTCAGCGACGTACACTACTGCGGGAATTTCAAGATCACTCAAGTCTCCGCGACTGTATGGTGCGGACTGGTAATCCTTGATTGAAAGTATTCTGCAGTTTTCCGGATCGATCTCGTCTGCATAATCTTTCCATGTGCTGTTATCCCATTCCGAATAATTTTTATCCACAAGATAAATCTGTGCATTGTCATCCCAGCCTTCTGTAAACAGATCGCCGATCCGAAGTTCTTCACCGGTTTGCGCATTGAAGTAGAAGTGGAAATAATACGGATTATACTGTCCTTCAATTACCTGAAATGTAATATCACACGACTCTCCTGATTTTTGCGGGTACGCTGTATTGGCTCCGGATAGTTCAATATAGCGATCCCCATATAAGTATACATGAAAATCCGGCCACGGTCCTACTGAAACTTTATCAAACGCAGCGTCAATTTTCTGTGCTGCTGACAGAAGCTTTTCTTCTGTGAAATATGTGTCATACAGATCGTCAATAAATCCGTTGACCCGATCGCAAACTTCTGCAGCAACCGGAGCTTTTTCCTGATCCAGATACCAGATCGTCTGATCATCCTGCATTTCGGCATATCCGATCATAGAGGAATGATATATACGGATGCTCTTATATACCGGAATATTCATATTCAAATATCCTGACATATCTCTTGGAATACTTGTAACCATGTACTCTGAAAGATCGGCGATGGACAATTCCACACCGTCCGCAAAACAAGTACCAGGCTTGAAAATAATACTGTCTGCGGTAAAGACAAACTCTCCTTCATACAATCCTGTGAAATCACGAAGCATATCATGGGTAGCTCCGAAGCTTGAATAGGGTGCTGATGCTTCATCTGCAAGATGCTTGTTCAACACAGGAACGAAATTTTCTCCTTCAAAGAACAGATCGGACAACTCCAGCTGCTCACCTGTATAAATATCAAACACAGCAGCTCTGGAATCATAATAGTAATCGGGAGAATCCTGTGCACCAAAGTTATACCGGAGACCTACCAGAATAGAAAGATATCCATTGGTCAGTGTTTTTCGGGTGATGATCTCCGGGCCGTAGCCATAGGGTGCCCTGGATTTGATAAACGCTTTTGCCTCTTCTTCATTGATCTGTGAAAGTACAGCCGTAGATTCGGATATGAATGTCTGAATCTTTTCCTCCAGTCCTGCGGCTGAAAAGGATTCGGGAACCTGATTACACCGGTAGTAATAATCCGCCATTTTCTCCGGCATCTCAACACCGGAAGTTCCGGCTGCATTGTACAGTGTTTTCGCCGTCGCTTCCGGCAGCGTCAGACCGTCCACCTGACGGTACGGGATGTATCCGGCATCAGCTATCACCTGCTGCCCTTCATCCGATTGAATCCACTTGACAAGCGCACGGACGTGGGAATCTTCCGGTTCGTCTGCAGAGAACACAGCATAGTTATAGCCAAGAAGAGGATATGTACCGTCTGCTAAGGTTGTCAGGGACGGTTCCACACCGTTCACCTTGATATACTTGATCTCAGAAATGTTTTCATACATTCCGTCGGAGTAGGCATACACCGAATACCCTATAGCGTCAATACCATTGTCGTAGCCTGCAATCACATCAAGAATACCACTCATAGATGCGGGAATCTGATCGGTAACAGGCTTCATCAGCGGAGTGGCACCCATAAAGGAGATCATATAATTCTGGCTTCCAGAGTCCGCATTGCGCTGATAAGCAATAATCTCAGCATCATTTCCGCCGACCTCTTTCCAGTTGGTGATCTCTCCGGAATAAATACCTTTAATCTGTTCAATGGTGAGAGTATCCACAGGATTGTCCTTGTTGACAACGAACACAAATCCTTCTCCCGCAACTGGCTCCGCTTCGTGGCGGAAGCCTTCACGTTCCATATCCTGCAGCTGACTTGCAGACAGAGGTGTCGTGAAAATCAGATCGCATTTTCCGTCCAGAAGGTTACGAAAAGATGTGTATGTCTTTGTGTGTGCAACCGTCTGATCCCCGCCGAGGATGGCACTTCTAACCGCTTTATCCAGATTTGTGGTTGAGGTGGATCCGTCAGTGATGGGGTAAACGAAGTCCTCCGGAAGTTCCACAGTGATCTTCTCTAGCTGGTTTGCACCCGAACCGGATTCCGTATCTGTCCCAGGTGTATACTCTGGATTTACGTTATTCTCAGTTTCACGGTTGTCCGGAATATTTGTATCATCGCCCGGAACCGTATTGCATCCATTCAGAAGCAGTACTGCACAGAGCAATACTGTTAAGAACATTTGGTTCTTTCTCTTCATAAAACCCTCTCTTTTATTGGTGTATTGTCCGATCGACAACATTATGCTTTTCGTTCATGAGTATAATTATTAGGTAATACATCCTACTCTTTAGACGCCATAATGACCTCAATAGCTCCGGTTTATACCAATTCTGCAGTAGTCATAGACTTTTGCAGAATATCATTCACACGCCTTCGATATTCATCCGGAGTTACCCCAAGAATTCGTCCCGAATCCGCCGCTGACACCCCCGAAGAAAACCGCATAGCAACAATAAGCCGTTCCTGTTTGGTAAGAACCTGCAGCTGCTCCGGCAGTACATCTGTGTTCGGTGTACAAAACCACAGCCTACGCTTCAAACGGTGATACAAGTCGGAAGTAAGGCGGAAACGGATATCCGCCTCATCTTCCAGATGATCGTATTTATGTACACCGGCGACGCAGATTTCGGTGACAATCTTTTCCGCAGCATCTGCATCCAAGAGGACGAGGTACGCTGTGTGGTACAGATCGTCAATGCACCGTGAGCAGGCTTGTTCGTAGGGGGTATAGGTTTCGGTGATTGTATCGTGCATAGCTTTTCTCCGGGTGTCTTTTCAATAGTAGTGTCTCTGTTTTTGTTTATTATGTTGATTTTATGTCGCATGAGTAAACGGTTTGAGCGGGCTTTCTTCTTCGATATATTGAGCGAGGAATGAAAAGTCTCCGTCAAGCTTAACCATCGTATATTTAATAAGATGGCTGTACACCGTTTTTGCATAATCGGCATAGAAACGCACGGTCACCGAATAAATACCGCTTTCATCTCCATAATTTGTGCTGATAACATCATGATAGATATGGTTTCCGCCATGTGCGAGTGAGGTATATACACCGTCTCGCTTAAAGTGTTCATTCGGTGTAAGGCTGTCCACTCCAAAGCACTTTTTTGCGTATTCCACGATTTCATTCTCTGTGAAATTTGTCTTTCCCGTTTTCCTGTACAGGCAATCAATAACATATTCGGTGACTTCCATTTCATCAAGATTGAATTTCATGGTCATATTGAGAAGCTTGCTGAGTTCAGCCGATGCCTCGGTCGCATTTGGTGCGGGCGGTTCAAGGATAGGTACGAGAGCACGCCGCGGATATTCGCAGTAGTAAAATTGCTGTGTTCCGCCAGGTATGACCACATGACCTTCCAAAACCTCTGCTGTCAGTATGAATCTGCCCGTTTCGGCTTCACGGGTGACAGACTTAAAGGTGAAGCGGACATCCTTATAGCTATCAAGAGTTCCTTCGGGATACATGGAAAGTTCCTCCATTTTTGCGGTGTCGCCGTCGATAAGCGCCCTTGTGTACTCATAGTAGCTTTCATAAAAATCGGGGCCAAGCAGCTTGTAATCTTCAAGTGAGGTGATCGTGTCTACATGATCCCCTGTCACCCCAATCGTCACAGATTGAATGATCGGCAGAACGTACTGTTCGTAAAAACTATCGTCATCATATGCGTTTCTTTTCCATACATCCATTTGCAGGGAAATTGAATCGCTGTACGCAAATCGGTAAAGATATCTGCCGGTTATGTCACCGGGAATCTCACATTCCCCTTCAAAGCAGTAGCCCATATAGGATATTCCGCTATCCGATGTACCCGTGAGCGGGGAATCAAGATCAACATTATATTGTTCTGCCATTTCCTCAAGAGAGCTGACAAAATCCTCTTTCGATCTATTCACGGCGATATAACGGCTGCCGATACGCTTTTTTCCGTTTGCATCATTCAAAATGCCGCCGCTGCCGTGCATCCATTCAACCGGCAGAACAAACGAAATCTGATAGATATTTCCGTCCTCTCCCGTCCGTGTTTCGCTGTATTTTGTCATTTGATATTCTTCGTTGCTTGCCACAGGGAAAAATGTCATCGGTAAAGTTTCTTTTACGTTCACCGTGCTGATATTACTACTCTCACATATAAAGTGAACAAATCCGCCGTATTCGTACAGCTTTCCGGATATGGTTTCGGGATCGTTCGTTATGAAATTACCGTTGTCATGGTATTGGAAAGCAAGCTCTGCAGAAAAGTTTCCCGTTTTTGCATCATACGTGTACGTTCCCACATACGTTCCGCCCGCATCGGTGTGACTCTGATAGGAACCTACCGAAATTTCATTGCCGGATACGGTTGCCGTTCTTGTGCGATCATAGGCGACACCGGTGAACCGTCCAGCCGGATTCCCCGAATAGGGCGTGCCATTCTGCAGCACCGTTTCTTTGGTAATCGTCTCGACTTCCTCTACCGATACGATATAGCCGCCTTTTTGTGTTATGCGGTATGTATAGCAGCGGCTGAACATGTTCGAAGGCTTCATATCATTGGCTACGCCGAAGGTGACGTATCCCACGCCGTCCGGGCTGTATTCGTTGGTCTGAATCAACGGAAGGCGTCGATTGGGAATCACATACGGATGAATTTCCCCGTATATGGAAGCGGGAACAATATAATCCCGCTCATCCGAAAGGGGAATATGGAACTTGTGCTCCGTTATTTTCACAGTAGCCTCGATAGACGCAAATACCTCCGGATAGATGTTTGCCAACGCCTTAACCTCGTCGTCGGACACAGTATGGTATACCTGGTCGATGCCTTCGTATTCAGCATATCGTAAGCAGTAGGTTCTGTCCCCGTCGGTAAGCTTCAGAATGCAGCTCATGGAATAGCATCCCTCTCCGGTAATCGCTTTTACGGGAATTACAGAATCATATTTGTATTCTGCGGGAATCGGCTTGTCAATAACGCTGAAGTAATTCTGATCGTACAACTGATAGTAAATAGCAAAATCTTTCGGAGGATCATCCGTATAGGCATTGCTGGCGCTGTTCCGCGTGCGGATCGAACAGAAATAGTAGCAAGAACCTTTGGTTTTCAGCCAGAACAGCACCTGGGCGTTTTCGTTGGGAATAAGTTCTGCCATCTTCTCAGGATCATACTGCCCGCGGGCGAGATTCCGTGCGTTTGCTTCCTCGACGCTGAATACAACCCACTTATAGTCTTGATCCGAAATTCCATACGGATTTTCGGTCATATAGCCGTAATAATACACGTCGGTCTGCGTTCCGTCAGTCCGTGTAAAGCGTACGGTTGCATACACGTTGTATCCGCTTTCATACAGATAATCAATAACTTCGTAATCCGTATAGGTGAAGTCGGGAGCTTCAAATTCGGTTTTCGTTACCTGCATGGTTTCAGCGTCAACGCCCTGGCCGAAATAGACAAGAGGAAGTTTTTCTTCTGTTTCATAAGTAAGAAAAACTTTTCCGGTAGTCAGAACCGTTATTTTAGGCAACGAATCCGCTTCCGGTGGGATGAAATTGTCGATATCGGCAGTGTAACTGTGATTCGGACCATCGGCTATCTGCCCTGAATCATCGGGCAAGTCTTTGTTATCTTCATTTATGCCGTTGTCAGCATCAATCCATCCAAGCTCATGAAGACTGTCGAGTACCGCAGAATCGATATCATCTATGGTACCATCGGACAGCTTTTCGATCGAATACACCTCGGCTTGCATTGGCGAAGAATCGAGAAATTCAATGACACCGATACGAATATGGTCACCGACGGTCAGGTCCTCAATCACTACGCCATCAGCACCCCAAAATGTACAAGGACTTGTTCCATCTATCAAAATCATATCTGCGCCAGCTTTATCCTTGATGTAGATCCCCTCTGCATAACCGATGTCATCGGGCAGATCATCCCCTGTCTGACAAGCCACAAACGCACCCGCCAGTATGCACAGCACAAGGCAGACACCGATCAGAATCCGTCCGCGCCGTTTTCCGGAGCCGTAAAGTATATTCTTGAATCGTGCTGTTACAGCACTCTTTTTCGGGTTGAAATGGGTCGTCAGAGCACCTCGGCTGCGTCTGCATCTGCGAATAATGTCAAGCATTACCTCCGCATATGCCGCACGAGCCGCTTCACTGCTTCCGCTCAGTACCTTCTCGTCACAGGACAGCTCCATTTCCATCTCACACTGGAAAGCCGCAATATGCACCAGCGGATTGAACCAGTTCAGCGAACAGGCAATCAGCTCCACAAGCTTCATGTACAAATCTCCGCGCTTGCAGTGGGTGACTTCGTGGGCAAGAGTACCGACAAGTCCATTTTCGCTAAACGCAATATCGGGAAGCACAATTTTGCGCCGAAAGATTCCGAAGGCGGCAGGAGAGTGAATCCCCGAAGCCACAAGCAAAGTCGGCTGTTTCTTCATCCCATATTTTTTGCATATGGTACTGAAAATCTGCTGAGTACGGTTATCCGCTGCTCCTGCGCTGCGCAGAATTTTTCTTGTATAAATGAAATACGATACAAGACTCCATACAAGAAATACTGCCGCACCTGTGAGATATACAATGCCCACGATATCGAGTATTTGTCTCAGGGATACAGGTTGCTCGGTGGGAGTTTCAATAACAGGCTCCGAGGGGATCACGGGTTCTGCCTGATCCCCGGGAAAAATCGGTGTATTATCGGGATTTACGTGATCCACATTGGGAAAAACAGGTGTACTCGGCACAGTCGGAGTCACCGCAATGTTCCCGGGATCAGACGGCTGAACAGACGTGACAGAATCCGTGTTTTCCGACAGGACGGAAGAAATATCCTCGGACTGTACAAGCTCGGTATCGATCGGAATCTCAATGAGCGTCGGCAATAGTCCGAAGCTGAACGGGATCGCAAGCCGCAGCATAACGAGCGCCCAGATAATGTACCGACATTTCGCAGTAAATTTGCCTCCGAATAATTTCAAACCAATAAGCAAAAGCGCGATGAAAAGAGACATTCCAATCGTAATTTCAAATACGCCTAAAATAAAGTTTGTCATGGTTACTCTCCTTTCTTGCGCTTAACCAGTGCGGATATCTCCTCTAAATCCTTATCGGACAGTCCATCCGTATCCAAAAGAGATGCGATCATTTTCTTTGCCGAGCCGCCGAAGAAGCGGTTGAGCATCGTGCTTTCCTCGCCTTTGCGATACGCCTTTTCGGAAATAATCGGTGAAAACCGATGCTTGTATTCGCTTTTATCGCAGGCAACAAAGCCGCGTTCTTCCAGTCGTGCGAGCAGCACGTGCACTGTACCCGATTTCCACGGACGAGCCTCGGCAAGTTTTCCCGTAATCTCGCTCACATTGAGCGGCTTCTCTGCGTGCCACAGCACCAGCATCACCTCAAGCTCCGCATCGGGTATCCGTTCTATCATAGTTGTTGTCATTATAAAACGAGCCTCCTTCAACATTTGTCTACGCTTTTAGTTTATCACAAGTCTAAACAAATGTCAACGGTTTTGCGGGATCTTACAAAAACAAATTGAAAAGGTGCGGTCTGCCTATTGAGGGAGATCGCACCTTTTATAAAGCTATTATGGCCTATATTGGTTCATAATTTTATCTGATATAATTGCTCCAATTCGATTTTGAAGAGGGTAGTTTATCACTCGGCACTATTATCCGCTTTGTAAACGATATAACTCCTGTCTATATCAAGCGGTTTTTTATCTGTTCTATCAGAGTCATTTGATCCAATGTCACTCGATTCCGTTGAAAACAAAGCTTCAATGTCAAGTTCGCCTTCGAGCGCAGGATTCCGACACCTTAGGTATATTTCCTCAACCACATCGCGTGGGATATCAAAATAATCAATAAACTCTTTAATGCTATATTGAGAATATCCTCCTCTAAACTCATCGGAATATCCGCTTCCCGGAATTTCTATATGGGAGCGTGTTGCTTCCGAGAACCCCCATTCTGTCGCATTCTTTTCTTCTATCCAATTGGTGATAGCTGTGGCATCCTGATTCTCAACATAGAGTCTTAACTGCGACTTGAAGAACCGGATAAATCGCTTTTCCCTAATTATTTGGCTTCTGTCGCTTAAATAATAAGCTTCTGCTTCCTCTTTGCCTGCGTAAATTGCATCTAAATTGTAATCGTAATAGTCAGCCAAAAAATTATCGTTGATAGCCTCGAAGTGAAGGCGAGGAATATTGAAATCATTTACAAAGTCAACTATTGAGAAAACTAAACAACTATCATATTTTCCCTCATTTGAGGCCAACATATCTTCTGTCTGTTTCTCTACCCATTTGGAGAATTCGTCTTGCCCAACATATTCGATAAGAGTTCCGGGAATTGAGTGGAAAGATCCGTCTTGAACACCGTAATTATACACTACATCATGATCGCAGTATTCACTTCCACCTATTATCGGTCTATCGGTCACAGGCTCTGTATCAGTCGATACCGAACTGTGATCGGATGTATCTTCTATCGGACCGGTACTGTCATGTGGATTGTCTGTCTGATCCGGAAAAACAGGATCGTCGTGCTGAAGATAAGGCATAGCCAACAGTACGCCGACAACCAGGACGAATGATGCTGCAAGTGCGCCGTATCTGAATATCAGACTTGTTCTGGATTTGCGTTTGGCAATATTTTTCGCATTCGCCGGATCTGCCTCGGCGATATATTTACTATCAATCAGATTCATATACCGAATCATCTTTTCTTGCTTCATATCGTTATCCCCTCTTTTTCAAGATAATCTTTGAACTTATTGCGTGTCCGCATAAGCATAACCTTTACATTACTTTCAGTCATATCATAGTCCGTAGCAATATCCTTTACGGAACTCATATACCAATACCGTCTGACAAACACAACCCGTACTTCCTGCGACAGTGACGCCACAAAGGAATTGATCACATCCCGCAGATGGATTTCGTCTGAAATATCGCTGCCTACAGGATCGGGAATGAATTCTTCAGCCTCGCTGAGAATCACTTCCGTTCCGGGTGTACGCTTTTTTGCACGTTCATGTATGTATCGGTTGATTGCAATATGGCGTGTGAGCTTGCCGAGATAGGCTGACAGTAACTCCGGCTTCTTCGGCGGCATAGTTTCCCACGCTTTTTGATATGTGTCGTTCACGCATTCCTCCGCATCCTGATCGGAATACAGGATGTTGTGTGCAATATAGTGGCAGTACTTGCCGTATTTTTTATCGGTTTCCGTAATGGCTGTTTCGGAGCGCTCCCAATATAAAGCCACAATTTGCTTATCATCCATGTCTGTTCTCCTTTCTGTGTGATAAGGCCTTTCAACCTAATACACAAAATTTGGATGCGGTTGGTTACAGGATTTTTGAGATTATTTTTATTATACAGCAAAAATATGTTTTCGGTATGAATTCCGCATATTTTTACCTGTCTCTGCACCATTCTATAATTCTTCACATTTATGTGATATAATAATTTCAGAAAAAATTTCTCTCCCCCCTGTAAGATTCTTCTTCCATATCGGTACATACCTTAATGAAATGGATTTCATACGAAATCCCAAAAAAGGAGGTGTTTCAAGTGAATGATGCTGATATCATCAGCCTGTTCTGGGCACGTTCTGAGACAGCGATCACAGAGCTGGGCAACAAATACGACCGTCTTGCCCGTTCGGTTGCCATGAACATCCTGCATGACAGACTGGACACCGAGGAATGCATGAACGACAGTTATCTCGGTATGTGGAACAGCCTGCCGCCGGAAAAGCCGCAGATTCTGCCCGCATTCTTCACGGCGATCACTCGGAACATTGCGCTGAAGCTGTACCGATACAAATCCGCATCCAAACGAAATGCGATTATGGAAGAACTTACGGACATGACCTCGACGACACCATCCCCCGAGGAGGAAATCAACTTTACCGCCGACATCATTTCCTATTTTCTCTCCACTTATGATAAACCTTCCCGCGTACTGTTCATGCGGCGGTATTATCTCGGGGAAAGCATTGCGGATGCGGCAAAAGCGGTCGGGATTACCGAAAACCATGCGGGGGTAAAGCTCTCCCGTATGCGAGCAAAGCTCAAGAAAATACTGGAGGAGGAGGGGATCACTGTATGAAAGAGATAGATTTTCTCGATGCGGTGGGCAGAGTCGATAGAAAATATATTGAAGAATGTATTACATATAAACCGCCGAAGAAGTTGAACGTGTGGGTTAAACGCATAAGTGCCATTGCCGCCTGCTTCCTGGTAGTCATTGGGGCTGTGTTGATTATAAATCATATGAATCAGCCGGTGATTATTGATGAGAATGGATTCTACATTGAAGACGGCGTTCTGCTTCGATACACCGGCTCGGAAACGGATGTTACCATTCCCGAGGAAGTAGAAACCATTGCGGACTTCACCTTCCTTGAGAACACGAACAGGACGAAAATTGAGATTGTTCGTCTTGGTGCGAGTGTACAGAAGGTAGAAACCAATGCCTTTGCGGGACTGGAAAATCTGGTGGACATCATCATTGCGGCCAATAACCTCTCTTTTGTGGAGGAAGACGGGCTGCTGATGACCTCTGACAAATCCATACTTCTGCAGTACAAGCGTCAGGGCGAAACGAAATTCACCATCCCCGAATCGGTTCGCTTTGTGGCAGCTCATGCGGTTCAGGGTACAGAGCTTGAAGAAATTGACTTCGGAGAGAATCTGGAGTACATCGGGTATTACGCTTTTTCCAGCAACGGAAAACTGAAAGCGATTTATCTTCCCGATTCTGTGAAGTATATCGGTGACGGTGCGTTCTCTGACTGTACTTCTGCTGTGGACGGTATGATCCCCGAGGATGCTGAAGTCAGTGATCATGCATTCTGGCGTGTTCCTTTCTACAATTCCATGCTTGCCGGTCAGATGTGCCCCGGTGAGGAGATTGCCCGCGGGCTGATTACCCCATCGGAAGCCATTCGGAAAAGTGATCTGTATTCGCTGACCGAGCAGCTTTCCTATGTTCTCGCTTCCATCCGAGGGGATACCGATTATGAACCCAGCGAGGCGGCAAAGTTTGGTACTGCCGCAGCGATGGATGCACCTTCTGTTCCGGAAGGAATGATCGTTCCAAAATCAGTCTCGATAGACGATCTGACTTTCAAGGATTATGGTTGGGGTAACACCGGTATTTATGATCTGCAGATCAATATTCCCGCTGGGGATTACACTATCGTGATCGAATCTTATGGCTATGATCCTTTTGATGAGCTGTACTGGAAGGAAACACGGTTCCGGCTGGTCAATCTGTATTATCTGAAAAATGAAATATCATCCGAGGATGTGGCGGCGGAGGAATTCGGATGGACCGTAATCCCTGAAAAAGATGAGAAAACTTTCACGGGCTTCACCCTCATACATGAGGATGGTACTGTAATTCATCATAATTGCTCGTACCGTCCCACAGAACCGTATCGGTTCCTGTTTTCACCAAACGGAACTAGACTTGCCGTGGAATACAAACATCCCACGGGGTATTATTCTTTCTATATTCTCTCGCTGAACGGAGATATGTTGGATTCTGCTGTCAATCCAAGTAAGGAAACACAGTATATGCATCGTTATTACGGGGAGTATCAGGGAGGTACACTCTGCTGGATAGATGAGGAAAATCTGGAAGGTGTCAATATCCACGGCAAATTCCGCTTCAACCTGCAGGATTTTTATGAAACCAAGGTGACACAGCTCGACGAAGATCCTTCGCTTACGGATCCTGACAACCACAATACGGTTACTGTTCGCGTTGATACATTTGGTTATGATATCTATCTCGATATTCCGGAAACCTGGCGGGATCGCGGATCTTATTATGATCTTGTCAGAGAATCACAGGGTCTGGATCCGGTACGTATGGCTTTATTCGGTAGTTTGCCTAAAGACAGAACAATGTCTGGTGGCGAATGGACCCCTGAAAAACTGACCAAGGCTGCTATGGAAAAAGACGGACTTCAAGGAAGCCCATGGATAATGTCCGAATCGAAAATCTTTTATGGAACCACTGCTCATGATGTTTCCTATATGGTCATAAAAGATGAATTCCCGGGAGAGTTTCCAAGAGATGAGTATACCATTGCCCTCGCTTACCAGGGTGTCATGGTACACGACATCTTTTTCCAAACCTATCCCGAAGACGGCGAAAATGCGTTTGAGAATATTATTCTCCCGATCCTTGAGAGTATCATTATTGAGCCGGAGGGGATCGCTCACGTCGTAGACGGAAAATTTTCGATTATTCCGTCTTGCCTCAGTAAAAGTATACCTGCTCTTCCCGAAGCCGTTGAAAAAGCACGAATCTCATCACGCTTGATGGGCGGCTCTCCGGTGATCTATGTGTTTGATGATAATCTCTGTTTCTATTTAGCGTATCTGAATGGAGATATGAGCATCGGAACTTTGTATTCGTGCACGCTTTCACTTCCTAACGGGTATACCTATGGCAGAATTGTTGATGCAGAAGGCCGAGGCGGAAGCGGAGAATTCTGTATCTATGTTTCGACAAAACACAATGGGGACACCGTAACACTTGCCTATCTGTTCTCCGGAGAAGGGATTCCTCAGCCCTATGAAGTCCGCATCGAGGAAACAAATCGGGAGGAGGAACCGATGCACTACACCTTTACTGCAGATGAATTCAGCACCTGGCTTTGCAAAACCGGAGATGCCAACGCATTTCCGACTGTGCCTTATACCATCCAGATAAGCGGCTTTGATACCCCGGTTGTATTCGAGATGAACGGATATGCCAAGCCCACAAGCATCACAGCCTACGACCAAACTCTGCCGATAACGGAAGATGCACAGCTCTACGGCAACTGTACGTTTGATCTCTTTGAAGCCGATGGAGCAATCATTTTCTCGTTCGGATATTACAACATTGGTCACACGTATATTCTGACCAAGGATTCCACGCAGATCATTGCTCCGGGAACCGACAATTCCATCCATCTCTATCCGGATGATGCAGGAAATCTGCGCTATCAGCGAATCAACAACCGTATTGCGGATATCATCCAGACAGGCGGCCTCTCCGCGGCAACGGGCTATGACGATTTGCTGTACTGCTATGGCGATGCTTCCATTGTCGATGGGAAACTCGTACTTGAGGACGCAGATGAATACTACACCATAAGCGACAAGTACGATCTTGATCAAGAATTTGAGAATATGTACAGCAGATATCATGCGTCTATTCAAGAGGTGTTTGATTCACACAAGCTCTATCCGGGCGGCGCGATCTACAGACCGACGGTGTTTGAAGTCCTGCTTACCATGTCTGTCGCTGATATTCGTTCCACCTATGGCACGCTGACTTTGGAATACTCCGAGCATGGCCCCGGACAGCCGGTGTACTCTATGAAATATCTCCCGGGTGTGCTTCTTGTTTTCCATGATTGGGATATGTACGATCCGCTGTCAGACAATATGATTCCTGCAGAGCTGATTCTTACGGAAAACTGCAGCCGGGATGTTCGTGGAATTACCGTAGGTGCCAACATAGAAGACCGAACGCAGACAATACACTGGTCAGATCTGTGGTATCACGTGATAAACGGAACAGCAAATCTGCAGGCAGAATTCAGTGGATACACAGCCACCTATACAATCAGCGGCGAAAACCTCAACCTTCCGGCTGAGGATACAGCACATGAGTACGACTGGGATGCGTGGGAAGCGGAATACATCCAAAATCCCACCGGCAGGGTCATAGAAATACGTATCGAACTGAATAAATAACAGAAAAGTGAGAGGTTTTCGCCTCTCACTTTTGTTCTTTTAGTTCACATGATCAATGTACAGTTCCGTACCTAGAGATTCTTTTTCCTCAAACACAATCCCATTGTCTCCATCAACAGGGAGAAAATGTTCACCGCTGCGGATAATCTCTATTGGAATTCCATCCGGGAATGCGTCACAGGTGATCCCTTTACGCCGGTGCTTGCAGCGATTACACAGGATTTTATCTATCGTCTCCTCACGATCCGGTTCATAACAGTTATTTATCATAGTCATCTCCATTTATATGTCAGTTTTTATATTATACCATATTTCGATAAATATTTCCACTCCCTTCACGCACAAAAGCCCCTATTCCATTTTGGAATAAGGGCTTTCCGTCAAATTATGCGGTAACAGGAATTACTTCCTGTTTGGATCCTGCTTCAGCAGCAATCGCCTGACAAAGCGCCGGTGTGAACCAGTGGGACCACTCCTCAACGGTGAGGGTGTTCCCGTGGATGATTACCGCCGGGATCCCGTACAGTGACAACTGGATATATGCCATATGTACGCATTTCAGATCAATATCAGTTGCGACTGCTCGCATCTTCGTCTGATACTCGATCTTATGGCGCTTCATGGCACCTGCATATCCGAGCAGCAGTGCGCCGGAACCGGAACAGGGATCATTTACTGTGATATACGGCTTTGTGATCAGTGCATTCTCCGCATCTGCCATCTGAATCTCAGCCATGAGAGAACATATCTGCATCGGTGTAAAGAACTGGCCTTTCCATTTGTTGTGCAGTTCCAGCTCATGATAAATCTCACCAAGGAAATCCTTCGGTTCATCTTCTGTCAGTCTGGAGGATGCAAATACACAGGAAAGCATAGAACAGAAACGATCCATCTCGGGGCGTGTATAAGTCCCGGCGAGCTGGAGATATCGTTCCTCTCGCTCTTCGCGGTGAACAAAGTCGCACTGATTGCTGATCGCAATGGCAGCCAATTCGACGAAATCGCAGAAGACCTGCCATTTATCTCGGGTTCCCGCATTTTGCGTAAGCAAGGATATAAACTCCTTCTTGCAGTTATTGTACTCACCCGTATAGTACCCATATTCACCGATGGGAGGATGGCTCACTTGTGAATGAATTTATTATGCTTGTATTCTCATTAATGCAGGACAACTTATCATAGCTGCACATGAATTTCGATCAATCACCGCAAGCATCGCCTTGCATTTATGACACATATATGTTCTGCCGTCATAATCTTCATCAACACATATTACCGTAATATATTTTTTATCTGCTCCATGATTTGAATAGATGACCGGACTATTACACTTCGGACAGAAACCAACAGGGATTTTATATTTTTTTTCAATAGGCTCTCCTTTCAGTCAATCGCTACCTTGCCTAACTTCTTCGATACACAAACTGCCACACCCTGGATCTGCAGCTCCTCCGGATAGATGTCTTTGTACCGCTCTCGGTCTTCATTGCATGATCGAAGGAAATACCGCTCGCGCTTTTTGTTGTATCCGAGCACCTTCAGATTGTTTGCCCCCTGATCCAGCGCAACGATGATATCCCCAACCTCCGCCGTGTTCTGCTTGCGGATCACAACATAATCGCCGGGATGAATGCCGGCATCCACCATCGATTCGCCCTTCGCAATCAGCGCAAAGAATTCGCCTTGATCGATCAGCGATTCCGGCATACGGATGTACTCGATGATTTCCTCGGTTTCTTCCTGACCCTCGCCGCAGGCAACGTAGCCGAGCACAGGCATGGCGTGGTGCCTTCCTTCCATTTCCATGCGCAGTGTGCTGACAGAACGTCTGCCGCGGTATTCCAATTCGCCGTTTTCTTTCATGTCCTTGAGACTGCGGTGCACGGTTGAAACGGAGATCCCCGTGCCTGCAGCGATATCGCGCACGGATGGGATCGCTCTGTAGTTGCTGTAATACTGATCGATATAATCAACGATCGTGGATTTTGCTTCATTTCGGATGTTTTTCATGGCTCCTCCATCACGGAAACAAACTGTTTCAATGGTGTTCTAACACAAGTTCAAGTTTTTGTCAAGAAATTTGAGACAATTTGTTTCATGTATTTTCTTTGTTTCATGCGGAGCAGATATTGGGCGGTGAATAGCCGTCGCAAAGCGGCACACGTGGCCGATGAGAAATGGCATATGATTTGTCAACAGCAAAGAGCCCCCCCACACAGAGCTGCAATCATGCGCTCTGTGTGGGGGCGTTAGGAAAAAACTATACGGCTTCTTTATTTACCGAATGATTTTAATAGATGGTCGAGTTAAGCAGATGGAATTGCTACTGTATGCTGGTGATGAATTGTTGCTCGGGTTGGAGAGATGTCAAATGATTGCCCAATTTTTTTGCCTGCATTATTGATCGCTTAACTCCTTTTAATCGTCATGTATTTGAGGAATCCCCGAATACATACAAATAATAATCTTCCAATGTTGGCACTGCTATTCTTGATTGCTCCGTTGGCATCGTATCTGACAGCACCCGAAGCAGAACCTTACCCGTTTGCTCATCCCGTGCAATATTTGTCACGCGGAATAGATCCTGCATTGTCTGTACTTCAGACTCCGCGCACGGAACGAGCCACACCTGCCCGTCGATCTTTTTCACAAGCTCATGGGGTGGCGCGTTGTCCACAATCACGCCCTTTTTGAGCATGATGATATCCTTTGCGATAAACTCAATGTCCGGCACAACGTGGGTGGCGATCAGCACAATCTTGTTGAACGCGATTTTTGAGATATAATTACGGATGGAAATCCGCTGTTTCGGATCCAGGCCTGCCGTAGGCTCATCCAGAATGAGAATCTCCGGATCGCCCAGCACCGCCTGCGCCAGTGTTAACCGCTGTTTCATGCCGCCGGACAGCGCCCCGATGCGTCGGTTCGCGATATCATCCAACTCCACAGCCCGAAGAATATCCTCGATCTGTCCTTTGGCAGGTTTTTTCGGAATGCCTTTCAGGGAAGCCATGTACGACATAAACTGCACAACAGTAAAATGGGGATACAGTCCCGGGTACTGCGGCATAAAGCCCAGTTTTTCCCGATAGGCTGTACCCATGGCGAGGGCGTTCCGCGTAGTTTCGGCATCATCCATATACAAGATCTCTCCCGCATCGGCGCGGAGATTGTCGGTAAGAATGTGGATAAGTGTACTTTTTCCCGCCCCGTTGGGGCCGAGCAAAGCGTAAATGCCCGGCGTCATCTCCGCCGTGAAGGCGTCCAGTGCCCGATTATTTCCGTAGGATTTGCTAATACCGTTTATGGTCAGTTTCATCGTCTCCACCTCCTTTCCGCACAGGCGAGTGTACCTGCGCATACGATTCCGGCCACAGCCAGATAGTTCCAAAGTTCCCCGCGAAGCAGCATCTCCGTCACCCGCATAAAGGATATATAATCCATACGGGAAAAGGCAGTCACACCCACTCCTACAAGAAGAGCGGGAACCAATGTCAGCACCGCGGTGGCAATCATAGCAGGAATGCTCTTTTTCATCAAGCAAGAGAATGCGGCCAGCAGAAGCGCAAGCAGGACGCAGGCGAGGACGCGCAAACCGTACACCGTGAGAAGAAGGTGCAAAATCGTCCCATCCTCTGTCCCCGTAATTGAATCCACGGATGCGGCGGGTGCGCCCCACAGGGGCATGTGATACACCGCGAAGATGCGGGCTGCATCGATGGCGTTCCATATTACCGCCAGCGATGCAGATGTGAGGCTCACAGCGGTATATTTACTGCGGGATGTTCGGCCTCGCCCGTATTTTGCAGTGCGCAGAATCTGCGCAAATCCGCCGCCGGAGTTTTTGGAGGTATATTCCACAGCAAATGTGGAGGAGAACAGCACCAGGACGGCGGCGTACAATGTCCAATCAAAACCTGTGCAGAAAAGCGTTTTCCATCCCGTATCGTAGACAAACCAGACATCACGTCCTTCCTCTGCCATGGTGTCGATGAAATGGGCACGATCTTCCACCAACGCAAACACCGTCTCCCGTGCAGTCATTCGATTGTATTCCTGCACGAATTCCGTATATTCGCGCCGCGTGATCTCCTCGGCGTAATAGGCTCGTTCCATCTCGGGCGCACGGTCCATGTACTCGTTGATCCGTGCCCTCTCATCGGACAGATACTGCCGTTTTTCCTCCGTCATCGGCCCAGCCAACGCATCCATGTATTCCCGATACACCGCATCGGTGTAAGACTGGGGCGGTGGATACAACTGTACACTCAGATATCCTTTCAAAAGGAGCAGTGCCGCAAGTACCCATATCATACGGGTGGAGAGGAGCAATTTACGCATCTCTGTGCCCACAAAGCCGCTCGGGCGGATGCGGATACCGCGGCGGGCATATCTCTTTTGACAGCTCATATCGATTCCGCGGCGAATAGCCGCCGCGGCTCGATTGAGCCACGGAATTTGTACCGCCCTGCCGCCCCGATGGAATTTGAACAGGATGATACCGGACAGTATCACAAACAGCACCAAAATCATGGAAAGCAAAAATGGAATATATCCCACAACATGGCCAAAGAGATTCAGTGCCCGATAGCGCTGCACCAGGGTGTTTCCCGTGGCCAGGGACAAAAGATTCAGATGTTTCAGAGGGTTTTCCACATTCCGATACTGGAGGGCATAGAGCAAATAATTCACCCCGAAGATGCCCATACCGCCCGCGTATATGATGGGAAAATTGTACACAAACACGCTGAGGGCGGCCACCGCCACGGAGAAGATCATCCCCGCCGCCATTTTTGCCATCACCGTCACCGCCATGTAATCCCCGATGCTCCACACATACGGTGTCAGGGTAAAGGTCGGCAAAGCCTGCAGAGGGGCACGCGCATCGCTGAACCCCACACGAGCGGCGAAAATGATCCACGTCTCCGCCGTAAGGATCAACACTACCGCCGTGCTCATGAGCAGCAATGCGGCGATTTTGACGAACGCCGTCCGTGACCGTCCGTAGCGAGTGGTGCGCAGGATGGCCATAAATCCGCTTTTTTCTTCCTGCGTAAAGACGAAAGCAGACACCGCGATCAGCATCACAAAGATAAAAATGTTCACCGCGTCATATCTGAAATACGCATTCCATCCACGAATTGGCTCATTTGGCATCGTGACGCTTTCTTTGGCTTGCTCATACAGTGCAATGACGCGGATCTGATACGCGTAGGGATACGCATCCGTCCCAATACCCATGGCAGTGAACTCGGACAGATTGCGGTACGCCCCGTCGATAACGGATTCCACCGCCGCCAGGTAGCGGGTTTGCTCCCGGGGCTGGGTTGGTTCCGACTGTGATGCGCTCTCCATACAGAGCAGGAAATTCAGCACAAGCAATACCGCCATTAATATCCACAGAAATCGGTACCCTGCGATCTTCCGTATTTCCGCACGCATCATGGCATCATTTCCTCCTCGTCTGTTATCTCTCGATTTCCTCGATCCGCACGGCAGTCCCTTCGGGAACCAGGGCGAAGTACCGTGAGTTCGATGCAACGGCATTGCCGAAGGCGACTCTGGCATCCACGAACACGGCACTGCCGATGATATCGATGGTACGGATGGACAGTGAATCCTCCAGCGACGCGATCTGCCGCACCGTGCCATCCTGCCACACGAACAGTTTTGACGCAGTATTGATCACCGTGCCGTTCTCTGTCTCAATCTCCACCGGACTGTATCCGCAGAAATATACCGTACCGTCCGCTGCCACATCCATGCAGAAGGTTTGATTTTCGATGGGTTCGTGCTCCGAGTGATACAGCGTTACCGCCCCGTCGGGGGTGATCTTTACGATCTCCCGCGCGGTCTGGCAGTATACGGCATCGCCCAGCACATAATATTTGGCGCGGTCTTTGCTTTCGTGCATCGTCCGTGTTTCCCCGGTGGTGAGATCGTAAGCGTACAGCGCGGCTATACTTGTATCCCGGTAGTAGACCACTCCCTCCGCTACGGTGAAGATCACACCGGTGAGGGGAAATTCCATAACCTTCTCCGCCTGCTTCGTTTTCGGATCCAGCCGCCACAGGCCCATGCGATCCTCATTATCTTCCGTCAGATACCACTGGGAAAAATACAGGATTCCGCCATCCACGCTCACGCCTTCCACCATGCTTCCCTTGGGCATGCGATAGATTTCCCGCAAGGTGGTATCCATGTTGTCGATATCAATCTCATAAAACACGGTATGCTTGGTGGTCATGCTCTCAAAAAATGAACTGGCACGGGCAATATACAATTTGCCGCTCACCGTATCATAGCAGTACCGCTCATGACCCGTCAGCAGTGCCGCACACCCGTCCGTTTCCGTGTGACGGCACAACGGATCTTTGCACAGAGCAGTGGTAAGCCCCGTCTGTTTATTTATGTATTCCACCACTGAATTGCCCGTGGCTTTGATGACGGTTTTATCCGTCTCCACAAACGCTTCCGCCATATCGTGGACGTACTTGGCCGAGGGGGTGTATCCTAATGCCAATGAAAAAGCATTCTCACCCTGTATTCGGTCGGGATCGATGTGTGTATGCTCGTTTTCCTTTCTCGTACAACCTGCCATAAGCAAGGCAAGAAGCAAAGCGGCCATTATTCTTCTGTACATTTGTAACTCCTTACGATACCGGTTCGATATATTTAACCGTTGTCCAATATCTGCGAACAGAAAGTCCGCCAGGTATATTTGTATATATATGGGTAGTGTTTTCTTTAAATCTGTAACATGATGTAACATAATTCTCCAAAACTACCGTTTCAGAGGCAACTGGCATTGCATTCAAACTGCTCCATGTCAAGCATGCCAAGGCATCGGGCTCACCGTACTCATACCCCAAAGACATAAAATTACTGGAAGTACAATAATCTCCTGTTTCACTGTACAAGGCAACATAATTGCACACGCTATTGCTGTCTGCATGAACACTGTAAGCCGTTATCTTTTCGCCCACATTCGGAGCGCCAATCTTCCGCGTCATTCCCCATTCCTGATGATAGACATAATAACGATTCGAACCCGGCGACGCATCCGGTGAACAAACAATATACACTATCTTATGATCTTCAGCGGGGTCTGCAGGCAAATCGAAGGTAAACTCTATGACTTGGTGCTCTTTTGTGACTTCATAGGTAACATAATACTTATTGTCCAAAAGCGGAATCGGTTCACCGTCCAAAAGCACGGTAACATAGTATCTACCAATATCCTGGTAGGTTGCCACATAGGTTGCTTCAATCTCATCCCCTTGCCTGAAGTGTGCGTATTTTCCATTGCGGAAATACACATTTGTATAATCTATCGAAGCAGAAACTCTATATTCCCCTCCATCCGGAAGCGGCTGAACCTTCGGGATAACCGTTGCGTACACTTCTTCTGCCGGCTGACGTGTCTCCATCTGAGACACATCCGTCAAAATCGTCGTCGTCTTATGCATATCGCCATAATCTGTATAAAACGCATACTCCACTTCTGGGAGGCACATGATTTCTAATATACCGTTATCGGCAATATCCGATGGAACCAACGACACAGTTATATCCCATGTGTTTGAGTCACCCGGCTTCGCTATGTAATTAATTCTGTCCACCGTTTTTCCGTCATGCACAAAACTCTGCACCACACCGTTGTACAAAACCAATAATGTCATGTCCCGTGTTTCCCAGCCCGACTGATACTTGTGATTCACAGTCATGGACAAACATCCGTCCGTTAATTTTACTGGTATATCCTTGGCCGTTGACTCAAATGCTTTTGAAAAACTATTTTCCCGATACTCCACTGTATCACCGTTTTCATTCTTCATTTGTACCGTAACAATATCCCACGGTAATTCTGTGCTCGAAGCACCGTTCGTGATGTAATATGCTTTTCGATAGGAGTCGTATACTATCGGATGATCTCCGTCCATTTGATCCGCCACGGTAAGTGCAAAAATGGTATGATTCCCCTCTGCCAGATCGTCAGGCAATTCCATGGGAACAGAAAGGATTTGTTCTGTGTTTTCCAAAGTCCACCGTATACTGGCACTTCCGTTGAACACATCGTACGGTTGGTTGTCAATGAATACGGTAGTTGTATAACATCCCGGCTGCCCTGTCGCATCCAAATGACAAGCAGCAGGTTTTCCATATACATGTTCAATGCATCCGTATGCATCTAAAGGAATAGGCTGCCGGGGAGAGCTAACAACGGCATCATCCATACGGAGAGCCACATGCAGCGCATGATTTTTTATATCCAGTAGCACTCTTTGTAAGTCCGCCTCGAAATCAAGACTCTCCGCTCCCTGCAGGTACTCTCTGAGATTACAAACATAGCTCTGCATATCCGGAACGTCATCCGCAGTCAATTTTACAGAACTGCCGTCCGCAATAGGCAACTTCACTCCACAAGCGAAGTTGTGATCGAATGTGTTCTTGAGAACCTCCGTATCCGCATTCTCCACTATAACAACGATCACCTCATCGTCCCGCTCAAGGAACAAGGGGGAAAAGCAAATATCCAGGTTTTCCGCCATTCCCTTACCGCTCGTAATGTAGTGGCAGTAAGCTTCCGCATCATTTGCGGAGCAGGAGATCGGCACGCCCCCAGAAAACACCATTACCCCGAAACACTGAGGTGAATAATTATCACACTGCAAAGATACTGTAACAGATGCCGTCCCATTGTCCAAAAGCAAAGGTTCATCCTTCGTAATAGGTGCACCGTCCGCATGCTGCAGCACCACAGAATAAGACAACTCCGGTGTGCTGTTCTCCGAGACAGTTACTCCTTCCGGCGATGTACACACATCCAGATATGTGAGCGTTTTGGGAGTTGGGAAAGAACCGCTCCCACATCCCGTCAGCAAACAGGCACATGCGCCCAAGCATATCAATATTGTTTTCGCGTTAATCATAGTCAACCTCCTTACAAGATGGATCTACATGGTATGTTATAACACGGTTCCTTTTCCAGACCAAATTGGGGGACAACTGCTTCGAATTTAGGAATAAATGCTTCACAGCAGAAGAAACCACAGTACTTACCATACGATTTTACGGTATCCTTTGTTGCATGTTGTGCTGATCTTTAATTGATAATTGAAATCCTACAGCTCAGAAATATTTTCTCATATCTTTCTTAGTTTACATCACTCCCTATATAAAATGGAATTCATTCTTTTGAGCTCCGTTATTGTAACCGTTCAGTCCCAATACATGGATTTCAATGAATTGATGTACGGGTCAAACAGCATTGGCCGATACATTTTTGCCGTTATTCACAAAGTGGCACTGTTTGCTTTGTCCAATCTTCTTGCCCATGTGTTTAACAAAAACAGCCGCCTGGAAATGAAAACGGGCATCTATACTTTAGGCATTTCTCTGCTCACGATCCTGGGGCTGGGAACCACCATGTATATCACCATCACTCCCGGCAGGGATCCGTTTTCGGGCAACATTTTGATTATTACCGTTGCTTTTGTTCTAATCAACATCCTTGTGTACTTCCTGATATGGCAGGTACAGAAGCTGCAGGAAAACAAGTACGAACTCAAACTGATTCAGGCGAAAATGAAATTCGACGAGACGCGTCACAACGATATTTCCGCGCTGTGGAATGAGACACGCAAAATTCAGCACGATATCAAGCAGCATCTGGCAGTCATAGCCAACCAACTGGAAGACGGAGCCCTTGACGAGTGCAAAAACTATGTGGGGGAACTGCTTCCCGCTATCGAGCGGATGGGTAAATTGATGAAATCGGACAATGCGGTCTTGGATTACGTCATCAACACAAAGCTGGGTTCGCTGAAGGACACCCGTGTGCATATATCCAACACCATTGCGGATTTGAGCGATATCCGGGACGTGGATCTGGCATGTCTTATAGGAAATATGCTGGACAATGCCATTAAAGCCACGAAAGCATTGGAAGATAAGCAGATCGAATTGCTGTTCGCTATGCAAAATTCCAATCGAATCATCATTTGCAAAAACACCATTGCAGAATCTGTTTTGAAAAACAACAAAGAACTCGCTTCCACCAAACCGAATCGGGATCGCCATGGTTTGGGACATCTAATCATGGAAAAGGTCGCAAAAGATTACAACGGATTTGTTGACTATTTTGAAGAGGATGGTATGTTCGGCGTGGAAATCATTCTTCCTCTGCTGGAGGAGGCATACAACTCTACTCCCATCGGAGTATGTAACTAGTGAGCGGTTTTTCATTTGTTAACCAGAATTGTTCATCCAAGTCAATCATTTAATGGTGAGCACCTATCATTGAAGGAAAATACTCTAGCAGTTATAGAACACATTGTGTCGGTACTAAAAGATGCCGGGTATAACCCCTATGAGCAGTTATTTGCCTATGCATCTACCGGTAATGACAGCTATATCACCCGCAAAGGCAATGCCCGAACTCTAATTGCGGAAGTCGATCGGGAACAGTTGATGCAATATCTGATATCTAAAACCACCACAGAACCATATGATCTCTCAATAATTATTTACAGCGGTGCTTTGTTTGAGCACCGCTGTTTGTTGTTTTTCAGTATATATCTATCTTTAAGTTTAAGAACATACTTCATGTTTCTGTTCTCCTTTCAAGCGACACTTAGACCCTCTTTACTCCTCCTTCCCTTTTCTTTGACTATGCATCCCAAATTTTCACCTGCGAAACCGCTTGACAACCGCCGCCGCAAGCGCTACAATACAAACTCCTCCCGAGCTGCAGTTACTGCAAAATCGGAAGGCATCGCTGACCACATATTGACCACAACAAAAATTCTGACCACATATTCTGACCATAGACACGCACGGACTATACGGATACAAGAGCTCACGAGAGCACGGAAATATAATTTTTCCGCACAGGAAAGCACTAAAAAAACTTAAAAGCATCGAAAAAACGTTCAGGCCGGCGTTGGGGTGGTAGAGGCCGCTGGTTCAAGTCCAGTCACTCAGACCAAATAAAGCCGAAAACGATCGTTTTCGGCTTTATTTTTTTGCTTTTTGGGGGTATCCTCCTTTCAAGAACGGATTTATATAAACGTCTGCGCAGCGAACAGACGGATATAACGAAAAAAGTGAGCCTCAAAACAACGCAGAGACTCTCTGCTGTGTGTTCTGATACTCACCCTTAATCTCCCGAATTCACCGCCGGGAGGACGGCTCACTTTCGATTGTAATTTGTGATTTATGCGTTTGCCACGCCGAGAACGGGGATTCCGATGCGGCGATTTTCTATAACTGCAACCATTGTTTTGCGCTTAGCACACATCTGTGTAGGGCCTTCGTAATCCTCATTCACACAAATCACGGACATATATTTTTTGTCAGCACCGTTATCCGAGTAGACCACGGGTCTGCCGCAGTTCGGACAATCACCGATAGGGATTCTTCTTCTGTTGTTTTTCAATGGCGTCTCCTTTTCAAACATTCATCTTCAAAAGTTTGTGTGTTACGCAAACAGCAACGCCTTGTATCCGCAAATCCTCGGGATGGATATCCGCATAGCGTTCCATATCCTCGTTGCAGGAGCGGAGAAAATACGCTTTCTTTTTCTTATCAAATCCGAGCACTTTCAGATTGTTCACGCCTTGATCGAGCGCAACAACGATATCGCCAATCTCCGCTGTATTCTGTTTGCGGATAACAACGTAGTCCCCGGGATGAACACCGGCGTCAATCATCGACTCTCCTTTTGCTATCAACGCGAAAAACTCACCCTTGCCGATAAGAGATTCGGGCATGCGAATGTACTCTATTACTTCCTCGGTTTCTTCCTGACCCGGGCCGCAGGCAACGTACCCAAGCACGGGCATTGCATAGTGATTCGTTTCCATTTCCATTCGTCTTGTATGTACCGAACGGCGGCCGCTGTATTCCAGCTCGCCGTTTTCTTTCATCGCGCTGAGGCAACAATGAACGGTGGAAACGGAAATACCCGTTCCCGATGCGATCTCACGCACGGAAGGAATCACAAAAAAATTATGATAGTACTCGTCAATAAACTGAACGATGACCGGTTTTGATTCATTTTATTCAAGTTATTCAAGTTCCGTATTCATCACTTCAATGATGATCCTTGCGCCGAGTGTGAAACCACTTACAAAGGCTTCTCGCTCGGTCATACTGTACATCTCGTTTGTGCATTCGGTGAACTTCTCGAAGACTTCCTTTTCCTCGTCGTTCATCCGTTTCAGCAGATCCTGTTGATGTCGGACGATGTATCCGAGCAGTTGTGAGTATGTGCTGCCTTTTTTGAACTCCCTCTCGCATGGGTTGATGTTGCCGTAATACAGATCTTCAAGAATGTTCATCTTATTCCCCCTTCATAAAGTGAGAGCGGCTCTGGCTCGGAAACTTCCGATTCAGAACCGCTCTGTTTGCGTTGTTTAGTTGTTTTCTTCGTGTCATGTGCATTTCCTCCATTTCGCGGTACCACAAACCATACCACAGAACGAGGAGAAAGTCCAGAGGAAATCAGAATATTTTTATTCTTTCTTCCGCGATTCTGATACATGAGATGTTCTGATAAGTACAGTGCAGACCCAAATAAATGTGGACCTGCACTGTTTATTTTTATGTTTCAGCAAATTCATTGAGGGGTTCACTCAGCGAAATCAGAAGCTGCCGCTTGCGCCGCCGTGCGTCTTTCCGGAGGAGGAGGTATGCGTGGACGAGCCGCCGGAGCTGCTCTCCGATTTCTCCCGCCGGTCCACACGCCGGTACAGGAACAAATCCTTCTGCTCGGTGAGCTGCAGGCTGCCGCTCTTCACATAATCTTTCGCCGCAGCCTTTGCCTGCACGGAGTAGAGCTGATTCTTCCATTTGTTCATCCGGAAAAAAGCGATGACGAAGCCGATTCCAAGCGAAACAAGTCCGGTTAAGATCGGCGTGAACGGCTTCTTCGGAAGATTGCCCGCATCATACGGTGCGCCGGTTTTCGCCTGCGTGATAAATTCGTCGCACAGCTCGGCAAAGCTGTGGAACGCATCATTCCATTCACCGGCGGACATCTGATCTGCGAACTGATCGGTCAGGTAGTCAAGTCCCGCATCCGTAAAGGCAATGATGCCGTAGCCGGATGTGGATACCGCCCATTCTCGCTCATCCATGCTGATGAGCAGCAGAACCCCGTCCTCGCTGTATCCACTGTAATCGTAAGTATCGTCCGCATATTCTGTGGCAGTCCGTTCTCCCGTGCTGTTCACCGTCACGATCACAACGTCCAGATTCTGCCGGAGACTGATTTCGTCCAGCTTCGCGGAGAGTGCTGTTTCTTCGCTGTCGGTCAGAAGATCCGCTTCATCCACCAGTCGGGCAATACCATCAGAGGCAAAAGCAGGCTGGATCAGACACACCACAAGAAGCAGGATGCCGATCAGACAGAATATTCTCTTTTTCATCCTCCCACCTCCTAAAATAGCCACAGCAGATACGCCGCTGCATAGATCGCCGCACTGAACAGCGCGGTAAAGCCAAGCAACCACCGTTTGTATTTGCCTTTGTCCATCGGCAGATCGCCCACAAATTTGCCGGTCTGCCCATTCATGGCAAAGGTGTATTTTTCGCCCTTCCAGGTGGTGTTCAGCAGCCAAACCGGCAGCAGTGCATAACGTACCTTGCCTTTGCGGAGACTGATATTGGTCGATTCCGCCGTCACCGTCGTGTATCCCTGCACGGTATCGGCGAATGCATCAGCAGTGCTCTTTCGGATGCGCTCGTTGGCACGCTCGATGCTCGTTTCGGCATCCACATCGTATTTGTCCGCCAGATATCCGGCGAGATACGCGGTCTGGAAATCTACCGCATCCTCCATCTTGAACGGCTCGATGGATTCCATCAGCTTGTCCTCCATCTTGGTGGAGCCATCCACCGGAACCTGCGTAAATCCCAGAGAGCCGCCGCGCGTGACCGCATAGCAGGTTGTCTCGGTGTAATCGTATCGGCTGTCGCTCCAGTGCCGGATATTCGATGCTTTATAGCGCACCTTTGCGTCCGCGTCTGCGTCGAACAGCCAGACCGGGACGTACACGCCCTTGACTTCATCAATGTGATTCTGATCTCCGAACACCTTCGGCAGCAGCTTTTTGCCGCCGTAATGCTTCGTCAGTGCCGCCTTTGCCGCCTTTTTATCGAGCTTGAACGGGATCACCAGATCCGGCTTCAAGGAGCCGGAGAGCTGACCCATCATCACGATCGGATTGTCGCAGTACGGGCAGGACATCGCCGCTGTGGTTTCGTCTCCCACGATCTCACCGCCGCAGGAGCGGCAGACGTAGGTATAAAGACCGTCACTCTCGCCCTCCTGCCAGTTATCGCTCTCCGTCTTCCATTTCATGTTGTCCGCAGGCTCGTTTTTCAGCTCCGCATCGTAGGCGGCGAGAGTCTCCATCTCGTATTCAGTATCGCAGTACGGACATTTCATCTTCTGCAGGGTGCTGTCAAAGGCGATGGCACCGCCGCAGCACGGGCATTTATACTCCTGCAACTCTGCCATATTCATTCCTCCTGTTACTGCATGTCCCCGTCATCAAACGGATCACCGCATTCCGGACAGAACTTCGGCGGCTTTACGCCCTTTTCCGGCTCCCATCCGCATTTGTCGCACTTATACTGCGGAATCCCGGCAGGCTTCTTCGCGCCGCACTCCGCACAGAATTTGCCCTTGTTTACCGCACCGCAGGCGCAGGTCCATCCGTCCTCGGCGGGCTTGGGTGAACCGCATTCGGGGCAGAATTTACCGGTAGCTGTCGCACCGCACTTGCACGTCCAGCCGCCCGCCGGCTTGGGATCGGGCTTCTTCGCCCCGCATTCCGGACAGAACTTTCCGGTAGCAACCGCACCGCAGGAGCATTTCCAGCCGTCCTGAGCAGGAGCTGCTGCCGACGCCGGTGCTGCCTGTTGCTGCTGACCCATTGCAAAGAGATTCTGTGCATTCATGCCGCCGGCGTTCATCGCCATACCCATACCCATAAATCCTGTCATGGCACCTGCAGAATTGCCCGCAGCGGTCTTCATGGCATCCGCCTGTGCGCCAACCAGTGTAGCCGCCGCCATCGTAGGATCGCGGTACATGGCCGTTTTCTGTGCGGTTTTAAGCATTTCCTGATCTTCTTCTGTGAGCGTCGGCGGATTGATGGCAACTTTTACATCACCGATACCGCGTGCGCCCCATTCGGCGGACAGCTCCTCGTTGAGGTATTTTTCAAGATCATTGGTGTGCGCAGGAATCTGATTCGGACGGATTTCCAGCATAGACAGCTTAGCAAGTGCCGGGCCGAGTGCACTGACAAATTCCGTCTTCATGGTGTCGCGCAGCTCATCCTTGGAGTAGGAGTGCACCACATTGCCTGTCACATTGGTGTACAGCTTGATCGGGTCGGTTACGCGGAAGGTGTAGGTACCGTTGCAGCGGAGGGAAACGTCCACGTCAAAGTTGATACGGGAGTCCACCACGCGGAATGCAATAGGATTTGCCGTTCCGAACTTGTTGTCAAGGATTTCCTTGGTGTTAAAGTAGTACACCCGCTGATCCTTGCCCGTGTCACCGCCGTAAGTAAATCGCTTGCCGATTGCCTTGAAGGTTTCGAGGATGCTCTCACCGAGAGAACCGGCAAAAATG
>JAZQFQ010000102.1:0-48626 GCA_045539595.1 Eubacteriales bacterium
CTCCATTGCCGACGATAGGATTCGTGGTGCGTTCCCCGTTACCGTCCAAATAACTGTGGGTTGCCAAAATAATACGATCGTCGCTATATTGATCAAGAATCTTTGTAGCCCATTCCAGTGCCGAGCGTGGTGGATATGACCACTTTATGATGAAGGAAATCTTCGAGCAGCCCAAGGCTCTGCGGGATACCATCAGCCCCCGGCTTCGGGATGGCAAAATCACGCTGGACGGTGTGGAGCTGTCCGCGGAATATCTGAATGGCCTGCGGAAGATCTATCTGGTGGCCTGCGGTTCTGCCTATTATGTGTCCGTTTTGGCTAAGTATATCATTGAAAAGTACTGCCGGATTCCCTGTGAGGCAATGATGGCTTCTGAGTTCCGTTATTGCGATCCTGTTGTGGATGAAAAGAATCTGGTGATTTTCGTCAGCCAGTCCGGCGAGACTGCCGATACCCTGGCGGCGCTTCGCCTGGCGAAAGCTCGCGGCGTGCATACCTTGGCTATCGTCAATGTGGTTGGTTCCTCCGTTGCCCGCGAGGCGGACGATGTGATCTATACCTGGGCAGGCCCCGAGATTGCCGTGGCCAGCACCAAAGCGTATATCGTGCAGTGTGCCACCCTTCGCCTGTTTGCTCTTCGTCTGGCCCTTGTCCATGGCAAGATGCGCGAGGATGACGTGCGTACCCGCTGCAGCGCTCTGGCACAGGAAATGCCCGCCGAGATCAGCGAGACTTTGAAGTTGGCTCCCCAGCTGAATGAGATCGCCCGCCGCTTCAAGGAGCACGAGCATATCTTCTACATCGGCCGCGGCGTGGATAGCCATTTGTGCACCGAGGGATCCCTCAAATTGAAGGAGATCTCCTACATCCATTGCGAGGCATACGCCGCCGGCGAATTGAAGCACGGCACCATCTCTCTGGTGGAAGAAGGAACGCCCGTGGTAGTCGTTATCACCGAGGATGCCCTGGCGGAGAAGACCATCTCCGGCATCCGCGAGGTCCGCTCGCGCGGTGCGTATGTGGTGTGCTTCTGCGCGTCGGAGGTGGCGGATCGCTACAGCATCCCCGCTGACGAGATTGTGCGGATTCCCGCACCGGCAGAGGATGCACCCCTGCCGCTGATGACCTCCCTCCAGATGCTGGCCTATTACACCTCCTTTGAGATGGGATTGGACGTAGATCGCCCCCGCAACCTGGCGAAATCCGTTACAGTGGAATAAATAACTGTTTTGATCTCAATTAAAGAATCGCTGCAAGACTTGTTTCAAGGACAGCTTGCAGCGGTTCTTGTTTATTTTGGGGAGCCAAGGATGGTGGAGGTGAAGGAGGAGGAAAACTTCGGCGTTTGAGATGGTTTCCTCCTCCTTCATTCAAAGCATATTAATGAGGTTTCAGCAGATTCTCATATCATCCAGTTTTTTTGCTTTTTGATACGCCAGTGCCAGAAATTGTTGGATCGATAGATTCTCGTAATCCCAATTCATTGGTTTCAACGATGTTGCTCCTTTATAGCCAGTTAGTGCGATACTGTTCATTACTTCCGGCCAATCGATATTCCCATCAAAAGGCAACTGGTGTTGATTAAACTTTCCCCCATTATCCTGTAGATGCAAGGCTATCAAACGATCACCAAACATGCTTATCAAGTCCGTGTCGGATGCGTAGTTTTTGTGATGACAACTATCATAGCAGTAACCTATTTGTTTGGAGGAAAATGAATTTAATACCAAGGTCAGGTTGCTTATGTTTTTTAGATTTTCAAAAGCAATTTGAACTTGGTCGTCTTCAGCCAACGAAATAATTTTTTGTATTCTTTCCATACCTATGTCATTTATTGGGTATTTGTCATCTGGTAAATGGATGACCATTGTAGGAATCTCATTGGTTGAGCAATCGATTACGCACTGCATATAGCTGCGAAAAACACTTTCTCCATCAAGAGAATCACATGACAAGAAATTTTGCTCGTGGACGGGCGCATGGATGTTTTCCACTATCAAATCCGCATCTCGTGCAAAATGGACATCTTTTTGGTAGCCTGGGCCTCTGCCAAATTTATCGCTCCACCAAAGCATAACGCAGTCAAAGCCTGCCCTTTTAATTAATTTGTATCTCTCATCAAAAGAAACGTCATAGTCTGGTCCGTAACCAAAACAATCGTAGATTCCTATCACTTGCATGCTCCTTAATATCTCGTTTTATCCAATAATTGTGTAGAATATAAGTATAGCAAAAAATAGAATGCCAGTCTATACTTTATGATGAGAAAAAATTAAAGTTAATTAGGCTATCCAATCTGCACAAATTAATGAATGTGTACTGGCGATTATTGATTCACTTCTATCCATGCATAGGTGCGGCATTTTTTTGCAAAAATCGCGTACTGTCGGGCGAATTTACACTTTCTCCTTGATATGGTGCGAAAAAAATGCTATACTACTTCTATGGATATTATTATTGATGAAAAGAACGCCGGGAAGATGATCCGTGCTTTCACAAAGCAGGAGTTGGGCTTCTCCTCGGCGATCTTGAAAAAACTGAAATATTCCGAGGGCGGCATCCGTGTCAACGGGGAATTTGTCACCGTGCGCTATGTGCTTCGCGAGGGCGATGTCCTTATGCTGGCCATGGACGATCGGGAGGAGGACGTCAGTCCCTACATCGTCCCCGTGGATTTACCCTTGCCGGTGGTGTTTGAAGATGACTGCGTGACCGTAATCAATAAGCCCCCGAATATGCCGTCCCATCCTTCCTTCGGTCATCCCCTGGATACCGCCGCCAACGCTTTGGCCTATCGATATCGGGACCGTACCTATGTGTTCCGTCCCGTTAATCGGCTGGATCGGGACACCAGCGGCGTAATGCTGACCGCCAACACCAAGTTGGCGGCCCACCGTATGGCGCTGGCCATGCAGAGCGGCCGCATACAGAAAAGTTACATCGCTATCACGGAAGGCGTTCCGCCGACAACGGAGGGAGTTGTCGACGGCTATATGCACCGGACAGCCGACAGCATCATTACCCGCGAAACCTGCGATGCCGATGCTCCCGGTGCTCGCCGTGCCGTGACGGAATACAGCGTGCTGTACGCCAATGATCGGCACAGCGTGATTCTGGCACGCCCCATCACCGGCCGGACGCACCAGATCCGTGTGCAGCTTACCTCCATCGGATGTCCGCTGGTGGGCGATACCTTGTACGGCCGGGAGGACGCGGATATGCCGCGGCACGCGCTTCACGCGTTCCAAACGGAGTTTCCCCATCCCGCCGATGATCGGCCCATGTGCGTACGTGCACCGCTTCCCGAGGATATGAAAAACTGGATTGCAGAGCATTTCACCGCCGATGCGATGACTGCTTTGCAGGAAATGGGTATACTATGATAAAAACTGCTTACCGAAAAATCCGCCGATATATGCCTGCCGCTTCTTTTTGGCTGTTTGTGTCGGCCGCGATCGCCGCACTGCTTCATGCGGGATTTGTTTTCGCCCCCGCATTTGCGGATTTCTTCAACGAAAAGATCGCCGCTTTCTTCCGGGCAGCCTTCGCTCACATCACGGGATGGATCCCGTTTTCCGCAGCGGAGACGCTGGTTTTGTTCGTGCCGGTGATTTTCGTGGCGGTGCTGGTTGTTTGCATCCGCCAGGCGGCTAAAGGATGGCGGCGTGCCATGTACAGCATCGTGTCGCTGCTTTCCGTGATTGCCCTCATCTATACCATGTTTGTGGCTACCTTTGCCGCAGGCTATCATGCCACTCCGCTGGAGAAGAAATTGGGCCTTCCCACAAGGGAAGTATCCGCTTTGGAATTGGCGGAAACCGCGGCCATTCTGGCCGCCGGTATGGAAAGCACTCTGGATGAAATTACCTTCCGTTATCAGGGCCCCTCGGTGATGCCCTACAGTTATGGGGAGATGTCCCGCCTGCTGATGGAAGCCTACGATCGGGTGTGCGATACCTATCCTTTCATTCAGCGTCTGCATTCCCGTGTCAAGCCTATCACCTGCAGTGAACCTATGACGTATACCCATATTTCCGGTGTCTACACTATGTTCACCGGTGAGGCCAATCTCAATGTAAATTACCCCGATTACGTGCTTCCTTATACGGCTGCTCACGAGTTGGCCCATCAGCGCGGCATCGCCCGGGAAAATGAGGCGAATTTCGTGGCGTTCCTCGTCTGCATGGCGTCGGATGATCCCTATATCCGCTACAGCGGCTATCTGAATATGTATGAGTACGTATCCTCCGCGTTGTATTCCGCCTCCCGGGAGTATCATTCCATGATACAGGGCGCGCTGGATCTGCGGATCTATTATGAACTCCGTTCGTACAGTATATTCTTTGAAAAATATCAGGACAACGTGGTCGCGGACGTGAGCGAAACAATCAATAACTCCTACCTGGTGATCCAGGGAACGGAAGGAACCAGAAGCTATGGCATGGTGGTGGATTTGGCCGTGCAGTATCTGCTGAAAAATCGAAAATGATGTGAAGAAAGGACGGACGGCATGAAAAGAAAACAAATCGCGCTGATCGCGGCGGCGCTGGTCATCAGCATCGGACTGGGATTTGTGTTCTCCGTCCATGTTTCCGCCGCATCCACACCCAGTTTGTTCCACAACGATGAAAGATGGTACCGGGATACATCGGCGGGTTTGGAGATTATCGGCGGGCTTTATTATGTGCCCGTGGATGTGTTCGGCATGTTCCGCCATCTGGAATTGACCATGGACAGCCGGCGGGGCGAGTTTATGGTGTACAACCGCAATACCGGAGCGTATATCTCCGTGTTGTACAGCGAAAAGATCGCTTCCATCAACGGGGAAGAAGAGGCGTATCTGAATCTGTATAAACTGCACGGGGGATATTATTACGTGCCGGCGGAATATTTCTGCACTGTGTTGTCCTTGGGATATGAGGTGCGCCGCGGCAGCGGATCTGTGGTGGACGCATCCTTCCGTATACTCGATGGCAGGGAGACCAAAACCTTTGATGAATTGCTGGATGCATATTCTTCCGATTCATCCGGGGACACATCGGATACTCTGCCGCCTGTGACGGACACAGGAACGTCCGGTACAGATTCCACTGCCCGTACCAATTATATTACGTTCAATACCATCTCCTCCGCTCCCTTGGAGAGTATTCTGCAAACGTTGGAAGAATACAGGGTGATGGGCACATTTTTTGTCACAGCGGAGGAGCTGCGCAGTATGCCCGAGACAGCGGTTGCGCTGACAGCAGGAGGACATACGGTGGCACTGCGTTGTGATGATGCAGAGAACGTTCAGGATTTCCTGAACAAAATGGACGAGGCCAACGACATCCTCTACGGAATTACCAAAAAACGCACTCGCATTGTGCAGTTTGCGGCGGGTGAGGATGGGTGGACCGACGAAGATCTTGCTATGATCCGTGACAGCGGCTATGTGCTGTGGGGATGGACCTATGATGTGCCCGACAGCGTAGGCTACAGCGTGCGGTATGTGAAAAGTGCCTGCCGCCAGGAAGTGGTGAAGAACGAGATCAATGTGCTTCGGTTCGGCTGCAACGATACGGCCGCCCAGGTGCTGCCGGATCTGTTGGATTTTCTCACATCCAATAATAATTATCGTGTGTATCCCATATATGCCAGTCATGAGGAAGTTCGTCTTTCCGGAAAATAAGGAGTGATTTTATGGAAACCAAAAAGAAAATCCTGATTGTTGAAGATGAAAAAAATATTGCTCAGGTTCTGCAATACAATATTATCAAATCCGGATACGATGCCGAGATTGCGGGCGACGGCGGAAGCGGTCTGGTGCGTGCTTTGAGCGGCGAGTTCGATCTGGTCCTTCTGGACATCATGCTTCCCGTGATGAACGGATTCGAAGTATGTGAGCAGATCCGGCGCAAGAGCCAGATTCCGATCATTTTCGTTACCGCCAGGGAAGAGGAGAAGGACAAAATCCTCGGCCTGGACACCGGGGCGGACGACTACGTGACCAAACCCTTTTCCTTTAAGGAATTGCTTTCCCGTATCCGCGCCAATATCCGCCGCAGTGCCGGCGAACCTATTGCGGAAAAGAAGGCAGAGGAAGCGGCTCCCGTGGTGATCGGCGATCTGAGTATCGATTGCGCCAAGTATCTGGTGACCAAGGGCGGAGAGCCCATTGAGTTGTCCAAAAAAGACTACGATCTGCTGGCCTTTCTGGCAGCCAATCTGGGGCGGGCTTATTCCCGTGAGGAGCTGCTGGAGGAAATCTGGGGATACGAGAACTACTACGGCGATACCCGCAACGTAGACGTTACCGTGTGCCGCCTGCGCAATAAGATCGAGGCGGATCCCTCCAAACCCGAATATCTGATGACCAAACGCGGGGTAGGGTACTACCTGCGCCGTCCGTAATCCTTTCTGCGGAGTATCGAGATGTTTAAAAGTCTGTATTTTAAGATCGTTCTGATCTTGCTTGTGTTTATCCTGGCGGTTATGTGCGTGGTGAGCATTGTTCTTCTCAACAGCGTCACCACGTTCTACATCAACCAGTTCATGGATCAGATGGAGGATTGTTTTGCCGAAACATCCGCCTTGCATCAGGAATTAACGGATGCCCTCAGCGATTCCTCCTATGCGGAAAAGCAAAAGAGTATTCTCAAGTCCTATGAGAGTATTCTCGGAATCGATCCGTACCGCAACTACTACATTCTTACCATGGACGGTGTGATGATCGACGGCTCCGATACGGAGTTGGGCCGGGAATTGCGTATCACTCCCAATATGCTGTCCGCCATGGACGGCAAAACGGAAAATAAACGTCTGCGAGGGGATGGATACACGGATTTCGCGGTGTATCTGCACAACGGAGATGCGGAGTGCATCGTATATATGAAGGACAGCCTGGAGGAGATGGATCAGCTCAGCCTCATGCTTCTGTCCATCGTTTTGCAGACATTGTTTGTCGGTATTCTGATTGCCATTCTGCTTTCTTTCTTTCTGGCCAAAGCCATCACGGCACCGATTCAGATTCTGACAAAAAATGCCCAGCTGGTGGCACTGGGTGAGTTCTCCCATGAGATTGAAGTTCATTCCACGGATGAAATCGGTATTTTGACCGACACGTTCAATAACATGAAAAACGTACTGAAGAACACGCTCCTGGAAATCGACGGCGAAAAAACCAAACTGAAAACTGTGCTGTCCTGCATTTCCGATGCGATCGTGGCTTTTACGGATGGGGGATATGTGCTCCACTCCAATGAAAGCGCCCAGAAGCTGTTCGGCGGGGATCTGGAAAAATCCTTTTCCATGGAACGATTCTTTGAACTTATGGATATTCCGCTGGAGCGGAGCCCGAAGGGAATTGTTACAACGTCCACCAATATCAGTGTGGAAAAATCCGATGACGGCACCTTGATTTTCCGCGACAGACCCTTCGGCGGCCGTGTGTTCGATGTCAGCTTCGGACGGATCCACTATATTTCCGATAACGTTAAGCATGTGGGATTGATCGCCGTTATTCACGACATCACCAACCGGTTCGAACTCGATAAATCCCGTCGGGAATTTGTGGCTAATGTATCCCACGAGTTGCGTACTCCCCTGACCTCCATCAAGGGCGCCTGCGAAACAGTGATGGACGATCCGGAAATGCCGGCGGAAACACGCCAGTACTTCCTGGATATGGCGCTGACGGAGAGCGACCGTATGACCCGAATCGTGTCCGATCTTCTTGTGCTGTCCCGGTTGGATAATAAGCGGACGCAGTGGAAGGTGGAAACCTTTGATCTGTGCCGTTCCGTGTCCCGTCTGATTGAGGTCATGCGTGTGGACATTGAGGCAAGAGAACATACCGTTTCGTTTACTGCGGAGGAAAATATCCCGCTGATCACCGCGGACCGGGAGCGCATTGAGCAGGTTATTGTCAATGTGCTGTCCAATTCCGTAAAATATACTCCGGTCGGCGGAAAAATCGATGTGAGCGTCCGGGCGGCGGAGGATCGGATATCCTTCTGCGTGAAGGACAACGGCATCGGTATTCCCGAGGAAGATCAGGAGAGAATTTTTGAGCGATTCTACCGCGTGGAAAAATCCCGTACATCGGAGATGGGCGGCACCGGTTTGGGTCTTGCCATCGCGCGGGAATTGATTGAAGCCCATGGCGGAAAAATACAAATTGAGAGCCAATTGGGTAAGGGAACGGCGGTTACGGTCACACTGCCTGTGGTTTGTAACCCGGCCTGATAAGACGTTGGGGAAGGAGGGAGAGTTATCCGTATGTCTATGAAGAATACAGTGAAGAAAATCACAGCCGATGTGTGGCTGAATGTGCTGATCATTGCCTTGCTGGCCGCGCTGTTGGCACAGTGTGCTGTATATCTGGTAGAATATGCACACATGGGTAAGACCAGCGGTGATATTCCTTTTGAGATGCAGATGCTTTCTACCTCCGCCACGGATTCGCGGCGCAGTCTGGATGCGGCTATGCTGCAGCCAGCCTGTATCGGCATTACAGCGGATGGAAAAACATCTGCCGTAATGAATTCTGCCGCCGTTGTGGATGAGATTTATACCGACGTCAGCCGCTGCTTGTTTGAGGCTATGCAAAACGACGCGGTTTCCGTTTCGGAGAATATGTGGCAGCAGGCCCTGCAGCAGGATGCCTATGTGTACTTGCAGTACCCCAATGAGCTGCCGTATCAGGTAATCTTTGCGTTTGCCGCGGCCAAGGCGGAAAGCGATGTGCAGATTCGCCGTGCCGATTCCTATATCGGCGTCCGTGAGGTGATTCTGACGGCGGATACGGAGGGAAATTTGACGCAAATCCTGGTTCGCGGAGGAGAAAATGTGTATGCGTTTTCTCTGGATACCGCCATCCGAATGGATGTATTCACCGCGTATCCTCTCGCCTATTCCGAGGTTTTTTATAACGGTACCATGGATGATCTGGGTACTCATACGGAGTTTGTAACCACAGAGAAAATTTCCGCCAGAGACATCTATGCCTCCGTGGGCGGCACTTCCATGCTGCGTGCCAATCCCAATCACCTGGAAAACCTCTTCCGGCTCTTGAATTTCAATCCCGACAAATTGCGGTATCATATAGAAGCGGACGGTACCTATGTATATGTGGAATCGCATGGTATTCTTCGTATGGATACCAGGACCATTGCGTATACCGCGGCAGAGCAGGGCGGTGTTTCGCTTTCAAAAATTGTAGGGCAGGACGCGTCGGGGGATATATATACCTACCTGCGTGCCGCATCCTATATCGTCGGTCGGCTGAATGATATGGATAATCAGTATACCGGTGGCGATGCACAGCTTCGTCTGACATCGGTCTCTGCTGTGAACGGATCCGTGACGCTGGATTTTGCGTTTTACTCGGATAATGTGGAAATCTATACGAAATCCGGTAATTCGGGATTGTCCATCTCGTTTACAGGGGAGACAATCAGCAAAATTTCCTTTGAAATGATTGTGGTACGGCGCAGTCTGAGCGAACATCGACTGATGCTTCAGGCGTGGAGTAAAAAACAGCTGGCCGGCAGCAGTCCCGCTATCATGCGGCTGATCTATCGAATGGATGCGGAAGATATTGCAATTTCTGCGGAGTGGATGGCACAACTGGTGCGCGTGGAAGAAAGGGGCAGAAGATGAAGGGATGGCGCATAGTAAAAATCACATTGGCGTGTGTGCTTGCGGCCGCCAATGTGTTTATGCTCGGATTTCTTCATTCCGTTTTTCGTCCCATGGAGTATATTCCGGAGGATGCTATCCGGCAGATGCGGGAATTGCTTCGAAAGGACGGTATCGTGATCCCGCAGGGCGTGGTCGATGGCCAGAAAATCGATCTGCCGATCTATGAGGGTGCGATGACGCAGGATTACTATACAGTCACGGCAAGCAAATTGAGCCGCAGCGGCGTATCGTTGACATTCGATGCCCCCAATGGTATGGTTGTATCCATGACCAATGGGGCCAGATGTGCATTTTACGATGGATTTGGTATCCGTTATACGGCCCCCAATGCTCCGGAACATCATGTGCTGAGTTCCTTGGACGTGTCCGCTCTGTCACCCTTACCTCCGGCAGACGTGGAAACGGTGCGGGAAGTGATTGATGTGTTTTTGGATGGCGCTTCCTCGTCGAATTCCGCATTTCCCTATACGGTGGTGACTTGCGCCGGAGATACGGAAAACGGCATCCGGTACTGCGTGTGTGAGCAGGAAATGGGAGGCAGTCCCCTTATGGGCTTCCGGACGGTGTTTGCCGTGCAGAATGCCAAGGTTATCGGTATGAGTGGATCCTGGTGTTTTGCGTCGACCGGTGCAGCTTATTCTGCACAATTGCTGGATCAGATCAATATACTGTATAGTGTAAGAAACCGGATTTTGGATGAACGCGAGAGCACAGCCGATGAGTGGGTGGAGATTGTATCTCTGGACCTTGGGTATGCTGTGTATTTCCGCGGCGATACGGAGAATTTTTATCTGATTCCTGCGTGGAATGTGCAGACGGATGCAGGTGAAAACTATTGTATCAATGCGGTGGATGGTACATTATACACAAAATGACGGGTCGTTTAATTTGCGATATTGTGTGAAAAGCACCAAATATGTGATCGCGATGAAAAAACTCGCAAAAAGCCCTTTCTTTTGTGGACGCAAATTGATATAATATATATGTTAATCATTCCATAATGGATTCTTATGCTCGGACGTAAGTGCACGGATCCGTTTTTCAGGGGTCGTGCTTACTTCCGTTATCCCGGATTATACGGAAAGGAATAGATCTGTCCCCCCGACAGATTTGGATTATATATGGAAAAAATCGTTGTTCGCGGCGGAAATCCGCTTTTTGGCAACGTCGAGGTAAGCGGTATGAAAAATGCCGCCCTGCCTATAATATATGCGTGTGTTCTTGTAAAAAATAAGTGCATCATCGAAAACATCCCGGGCGTGCGGGACGTGACGGTTTCCTTCAACATCTTGCGTTCCATGGGTGCCTCCATTCGTATGCTGTCCAAAAACACCTACGAAATCGATTGTACCAACATCGATATCGAGTCTGTGCCTGTGGATTCTTTCCGCAAGATGCGTGCCTCCTACTATCTGCTCGGCGCGGAATTGGGACGCATGGGACGTGCTAAAGTCGGGTTCCCCGGCGGCTGTGACTTCGGTGAGCGCCCCATCGATCAGCACATCAAAGGTTTTGAAGCGCTGGGCGGTGTGGTAGACCTGGAGAACGGCAACATTTCCATCGAAGCCAAAGACGGCAAATTGGTGGGAACGAACATCTTCTTCGATTTGGTTTCCGTCGGCGCCACCATCAATATCATGCTGGCGGCGGTTACCGCGGAGGGAACTACCATCATCGATAACGCGGCCCGTGAACCCCACATCGTTGACTTGGCCAACTTCCTCAACACCTGCGGAGCCAACATCCGCGGTGCGGGTACCGATATGATCAAGATCAAAGGCGTTCCCAGCCTGCACGGCTGCACCTACGCCATCATTCCCGATATGATCGAGGCAGGTACATTTATGATTGCGGCGGCGGCCACCGGCGGCTGTGTGCGTATCAATAATGTAATTCCCAAGCATCTGGAGTCCATTGCGGCAAAACTGGATGAGATCGGTGTGACCGTAGAGGAGTTGGACGACGCGGTACTTGTGAAGGGCAGCAGTGAAATGACCCGTACCAGCGTAAAAACCCATCCTTATCCCGGTTTTCCCACGGATATGCATCCCCAGATGACGGTGCTGCTGACCCAGGCAAAGGGTGTCAGTTACATCACCGAGGGTGTGTATGAAAATCGCTTCCGCTATGTGGATGAGTTGCGACGCATGGGCGCACAAATCAAAGTGGACGGTCGTACCGCTATCATTGAAGGCGGCGATAAACTGAGTGCGGCCCCCGTGAAAGCGGTGGATCTCCGCGGCGGCGTGGCCATGATCATTGCTGGCTTGATTGCGGAGGGGGAGACCGAGGTGGAAGATATCCATCTCATCGAGCGCGGATACGATGATATCGTAGGCAAACTGCAGCACATCGGTGCAGATATCCGCAAAGTGATCCTGCCCGATGATGAGAATACGTTGGCAAAAGCAAACTAATAAATTCATAATAGAGGTATAAAACAATGGTAGTTACAAAAGAAACAATTATCGGCGATGTTCTGGATTACGATGTAGAAACCGCCAAGTTCTTCTTTGAGATCGGTATGCATTGCCTCGGATGCCCTGCATCCCGCGGCGAGAGCATCGAGGATGCTTGTGCTGTGCACAATACTGATCCCACCGAGTTGGTGAAGAAGCTGAACGAGTATTTCGCTGAAAAGAAATAAGAAAACAGACGGCGGGTTACCCCGCCGTTTTGCATAGTATGATGAAACAGTTACATGATTTGCCCATGACCGATGCCCGCCTGCGCCTGGCGGCATCCTTTGTCCGCCCCGGATGCGTTCCATGTGATGTGGGAACGGATCACGCCTATCTGCCGATTTGGCTGATTCTGTCCGGTATCAGCCCTCGCGCCGTGGTGTCTGACGTGAATGCGTCCCCTCTGGATAACGCCCGGGAAAATGCGGCCCGCTTCGGCTGTACGTCCCGCCTGTCTTTTTATCTGGCGGACGGCTTGAACGGAATCGATCTGGAAAATGAACAGGTGCAGGATATCCTCATCTGCGGGATGGGCGGTGAGCTGATCGCGCGGATTCTGGAGAATTCCGAATATACCCGGCGGCCGGGTGTGAAATGCATTTTGCAGCCTATGTCTTCTGTCGTGGATCTGCGGCAGTATCTGGCGCGCCGCGGCTACCGGATCGAGGACGAAAAACTGGCGGGCGCTGCGGGAAAGATCTATACCTGCCTCCATGTGTCCTACGATGGCGTGGTCCGGGATCCTTCTCCCGTGGAATTGCTTCTCGGGGAAGCCCATATCCGCCGCGGACAGGCAGGGAGCCAGTGGTTTTCCGACTACCTGATTCGCGAGATCCGTTCGGTGGAGAAACGCCGGAACGGCCTCGCCGCCGGCGGACACGCTGCTGCCTTTGAGGACGATCTGCTGGCGGAACTACATAAAATTGCTGAAAGTGAAGGTGTTGTACTATGACGATTCGCGATCTGTACCGCGCTCTTGATGAAATGTATCCCCGATCCCTTTCCTGCGATTGGGACAACGACGGCTTTATGCTCTGCGCCGATCCGGACAGGGAAGTGACCCGCGTTCTGCTCGCGTTGGATGCGTCTGACGAGGCAATTTCCTATGCGGCGGAGAATGGGTGTCAGGTGCTTCTCACCCATCATCCTCTTTTGTTTCGTCCTTTGCGCAGTGTTACTCCCGATTCATTGAGCGGGAAACGTGCCCTGTCTGCGGTTCGTTCCGATGTGGCGGTTATGTCCTTTCATACCCGCCTGGACGCGGGTCAGGGTGGCGTTAACGATGCCCTGGTGGAAACGCTGGGATTCACCTCGGCCGGTACTTTTGGCGATGACGGTGCTCCCACGTTGGGACGGATCGTTCATCTGAATGAAGAAATGCCCCTGGCGGATTTTGCCGCCCACGTGAAGGCCAGATTGGGATGTCCCATGATCCAGTATGCAGGAAAACGGCCTGTCAAGACGGTGGCGCTGGTTGGCGGCGGTGGAGGGGATTTTATTTATCCCGCTTTGGCCGCTGGCGCTGATACGCTGATCACCGGCGATTCCGGGTATAATATTACCCTGGATGCGGCAGATGACGGCATCAACGTGATCCAGGCCGGTCACTACTACACGGAGGCACCTGTTTTGTCCCGCCTGGCGGATATATGCAGGAATCTTACCGGTGCGGAGTGCTTGTTCTTCGACAGCAATCCCATCAAAGTCCTGTAAATCAAAAAACGCAGAATCGGCTGATTCTGCGTTTTTTCTTTATGATTATTCTCTTACCGCAATGAATTCCTTTGCATAGGGAAGTGTCAGAATCCAGTCGCACAGTACATGCCACTCCGCCAGTTTGTGATAACGGCGGGCATAATAGATGTTGCTCAGATTCTCATAGTTAAGGGTACAGGTCCGCATCTGATTGTAGGAGGAGGGAAGCAGCTGAATCATGTCGTGCCAGTAAGACAACTCCTTGGTCTCCACAAACTTAACACGCTGTTTCTCCAGCAGGGCGATCACGGAATCCAGACAGGCCAGCGCTTCCTCGCTCATGCGGTCACAGCTGAAATCGGCTCTCTCAAAGGATTTGGCGTGAATCTTATGCATGGTGGAGGTGGAATTGGCCACCGTGCCCACCTTGTAGGTGTCGAATTCTTTCCACCAGTACAGCGGTGCTGTGATGTCCACCGATACGAAAATCTGCCGCAGGAATTTTCGATGATCCGTGCCGGCTACAGCGAGCCGATGGCCGAAATCCACATCCACCGGACCCAGCGAAAAAATGCCGTTCTCATCGTAGCCGCTGTCGCTTTTTGCCCAACTGTTCATGGGGTTGCGTGCGCCGCGGATGGCGTTGTCCAGATTCATAACAGAAGTTCTTTCAATTAGGATCATGGCGGGCTCCTTTGTTCGTCGCGATATATTTACTGATATTATAGTACAAAACCGGAGCAATGTCAATTTCGCTTGCCAAAATATTCGAATCATCGTATAAATGTGTGATTTGTGGCAAAAATACCTTCGCAGGAATTTAGAAAATCCATCCCCGGGCGTGACAGCACAGGGGAGAAAGGTTGAAACCATGAATAACAGCAAGCAAGTAAACAGACAAAATCGCGTTCTTGTGATTACCATCGCCGTGATCCTCGCTTTTGCCGCCGTGCTGGTGTGCCTGACAGTGATGCAGGATCGCCGTGAGAAACCCGCGCCGCTCCCTCCCGCCGATTCCGCAACCGATGCGGGAACAGCCGGCAGTGCCCCCACCACATCACATACGAATAAGGAATTCCCCGTGCCCCTGACACCGGCCGATTCTGCCGACACCACAGCATCGAGTGAATCGGATACCACCGCCGCCATGGAGCCGGAGGAAATCGTTGAGCCGGTGAATGCGGAGGATGTTCTGCCGAACTTCATTGCACCGGTGGCAGGGATGGTTACGAAATCCCATACTGTTGATGTGCCCGTGTATTCGCTGACTATGGAAGATTACCGCACCCATTGCGGTGTGGATATCGTGTCCACCAGTGGGGCGGCGGTTTGTGCCGCAGCGGATGGCACGATTGCCGAGATCTGGGAAGAGCCCATGATGGGCGTGTGTCTGTCTATTGAGCATACAGGCGGTGCGCGCAGCATCTATAAGAATCTGGCACCGCAGCTGCCGGACGGTATAGCGGTGGGCGCGTCGGTGAAAGCGGGAGAGCGTATTGCCGCCATCGGAGAAAGTGCTTTGATGGAGGTGGCGGAATCACCCCACCTTCATTACGAATTGGAGATCGACGGTGTGTGTGTGAACCCGGCGGACTATATGCTCATCGGATCCGAGGATACCGGATACGAAGGATAAAGAACATGGCGGGACTGTCGTTTGGTGCGGCGGTCCCGCTGTTTTTTGGGGAATTTTCGTGAAAAACAGAATGTTCACACAGATATACTTGATTTTGGTCGCCGACGTGGTATCATATAATAGAATACGTATAGCCCGCATATATTGAATAGAAATGATGCTTTAACGGGGTACTGCACTATGCATAAAAAATCGTCTTTGGCCGTTCGTGCAGCAGCACTGCTTCTTTCGTTCGTTTTTTCTGCTGTGCTGTTTGCCGGATGCAGAGAAAACGAGGGGGAGATCCTTTCCTGCGCCCTGACTCCGGTGGAGACGGGGACTGATGCGCCTGCGCTGCGGGGATTGATCGATCCGGCCAGTGAAGTGCGCGGTGTGTATATTGCCTCTGTGTATAATATTGATTTCCCCAGCAAGCCGGATCTGGGAACTGCCGCCCTCAAAAAAGAGATCGACGATATTTTGGACAATATGGCGGCGGCCGGTCTGAATACGGTGTATTTTCAAGTGCGTCCCGCTTGCGACGCATTATACAAATCGGACATTTTCCCCGTGTCCCAATCGCTGTCCACCAAAGGGAAACTGGTGATGGATCCCCTGGCGTATCTGGTGGAGCAGGCGCATAAACGGAATATCTTTGTCCATGCCTGGGTCAATCCACTGCGGGTGTCCATCGGCTCGGAAACCAATCCCAATGTGAAGGTGGAGAATCTTCCCGAGGGAAATCCGGCCAAGGCCCATCCTGAGTGGGCGGTTGCCTACGCGGACGGACGGCTGTATTTTGATCCCGGTATCCCGGAGGTGCGGCAGCTGATCGCTGACGGCGTGCGGGAAATTGTGGCGGGATACGATGTGGACGGCGTCATTTTCGACGATTACTTTTATCCCTATCCCGTCACGCTGAAGGATGGCACCATCGCTCTCTTTGATGATGATGCCTCATACGCCGCTTACGGCGGCACTATGGCCCGTGCGGATTGGCGGCGGGAGAATGTCAATAAAATGATCAAAGCCGTCTACGACGCCGTAAAAGGCGTCAGCGAGGACGTACAGTTCGGGGTATCTCCATTCGGCATCTGGAAAAACGATAACGGTACGAACGGTGGTTCCGCTACGCGGGGCATGCAGTCCTATTTCTCCATCTACTGCGATCCCCTCGCCTGGGCGGAGGGTGGATACATCGATTATCTCGCGCCCCAGATCTATTGGCGCTTCTCCACAGACGTGGCCCCCTTCGGAGAACTGGTGCGTTGGTGGAACCGGGTGCTGGATGGCACAGGCGTTGATTTTCTCGTCTCTCATGCCGCTTATAATTACGATGTGTGGTCATCCCCCGAGGGGGAGATGGCGGAGCAGGTGCAGTTTGCGCGCAGTGAGCTGACTTACCGCGGCAGCATTTTCTACGGATACGATGAGATCCGCCGCAACGCCTTTTCCTTGCGGGACGAATTGCTGGAGGTGTACGCAGAGAACATACTGTATGTGACTCCGTCGCCCACCGGCGAGGCACCACTGGTTACCTCGCCCCCCAGCGGCACCTATGTGAATGCATCCGGGACGTACCTGATCGGTTCGTCCTCGCCGGACAAGCCTCTGCGTATGAACGGGCAGCCGGTTAGCCGCACCCGCGGCGGATATTTCTCCGTCTATGTCCCCCTGGTCAACGGGGAAAACACATTCACCTTCGTACAGGAGGGCGTGACGTATACCCACACCGTTTATCGCGGCACCGCACCGACGGAGATGAAATCCGGCGACGTATCCCCCATGGACAAGTTCTCCATATGGGATGTGTCCCCCGCCAGGGATGTCCTCAAAGACAGCGGCAGTACCCTGCAGATCACGTGCACGGCCCCTGCCGGGTCCATCGTGACTGCCTATCTGGGGAATCTGTCGGTCCGTTTGAAGCAAACGGACACAAAGATGTCCGATAAAGAAAAGTGGATGCCTGCCTCCTTTGTGGGTCAGTTGATATTGCCGTCCTGTGAATCCGATGAGATCCGCGAGGCAGGCGAGATATTCATCCTGGCCGCCTCCGGCGGAGAGGAAGCGGCTGCCACCGGCGCATCCGTACGCATAAAAGGGCAGGATGCTCTGATTCCCGTGCGTGTTAAAGAAAATCACACAGAACTCAAGTTGGGACTGAATTCCTATTATTACGATGATTTTTCCGTTCAGTCAGCCGGCATGACGGACTTTGCCCGCTGGCAGGGAAGCGGTATGTATCTGTTGCGCGTGGGCGGGTACGTCTATGAGGGTGCGGTTGAGGAATTGCCTCTCGATACCCAGATCCCCATAGGAAAACTGCAGAGTGTAACGGTCGGATCCGATGAGGAGAACACCTATATCTCCATGGCGGTGGATCAGAATATCCCCCACAACGGAACGGTGCGCGACGGTGCCTTTGAATTGACGCTGTACAACGTGGACACATCCACCGTGCCGAAGGAGATCCCCGTTGGGGACAATCCGCTGATCACCGCTGTGCGGGTGGTGTATCCCAATAAGGCCAATTGCGTCCGCTTTGTGTGCACGTTGGTGGATGAAAAAAACTTCTACGGATTCGATTTTGTGTATGATAAGGACGGCGCCCGCGCCGTTCTGCGCAATCCCCGCAATTTGCCGCTGGACTCCGATGCCCCCTTATCCGGTGTGCGCATCGTGCTGGATGCGGGCCATGGCGGTGAGGATACAGGTGCCCTTGGCTCCGGCTCGGTGCACGAGAAGGATCTGAATCTGGCCGTGACCATGGCGGCAAAGGCACGCCTGGAGGATTTGGGAGCGGAGGTGCTCCTGACCCGAGCGGATGACAGTACCGTATCCCTGACGGAGCGCACGGAGTATCTATGCCGCGCGCATCCGGATCTGGTCATTTCCATTCATCAGAATTCCATGGAATATTCCACCGATATTACCCGCGTGCGGGGAACTCTCTGCCTTTGGTGGGCGGACGCCGGTGTCCTTCTGGCCGACTGCATGTCGGATGCCGTGGCCGATGCTTTGCATCGGTACGAACGTCCGCCGCAGCAGCAGAGACTGATGCTGTGCCGCAATCCCAAATTTCCCTCCGTTTTGGTGGAAGTTGGATTTATGACCAGCGTGGAGGAATACGAGTATATGCTGAGCGGCGGTGTTGAGGATGCAGCGGATGGCATTGCCCGAGGCGTGATTGCCTACTTTGCCGAACAAAAGCAATGGGTTCGGTGACCGTTTTGAAATAAGGACAGACAACAATGATAGGTGTTATAGCAAATACAATTACGGTTCTGATCGGCAGTCTGTGCGGATTGCTGCTTTGCCGCGGCATTCCCGAGAAGGTATCGGATGCGGTGATGCGCGCCATTGGCCTTTGTACGTTGTACATCGGTATCAGCGGCGCGCTGGAAGGGGAAAATACGTTGGTGCTGATCCTTTCCATGGCCATCGGAACAATGCTCGGTGCGTGGCTGGATATCGACAAGCACTTCACCCAAGCCGTAGAGAAGATCGAGTCGAAGTTCCGCCGCGGCGACGGAAAGGTTTCCTTGGCGGAAGGATTCATTTCTGCCAGCCTTCTGTTCTGTGTGGGTGCTATGACCATTGTGGGCTCCCTGCAGGCCGGATTGACCGGGGATAACCGTATGCTGTTCACCAAGAGCATTCTGGATCTGATCTCCTCCTTCCTTTTTGCATCCACGTTGGGGATCGGCGTGGTCGCATCCGCCGGATTTGTGTTTGTATTCCAGGGGGCTATCGTGCTGGCGGCCACATGGCTGGCGCCGCTGTTGTCGGATGCCGTGATCGCCGAGATGACCTGCGCCGGATCGCTTTTGATTGTGGCTTTGGGATTGAATCTGATCGGCGTGACCAAATTGAAAATTCTCAATTATCTGCCGGCTGTTTTCTTGCCGATCCTGCTGTGTCCCGTATACGACCGGATCGCTTCGTGGCTGGCTGCCATTCTTTGACGAAAGGGGAAAACTATGTATAAAATCCTGGTTGTGGATGATGAAGATATGATTCGCCGGCTGATTGCCAAATATGCCGCCTTTGAGGGTCATTCCGTCGTGGAGGCGGCGGACGGCATGCAGGCGGTGCAGATGTGCCGGGAGGGCGAATACGACATTCTCATCATCGATATTATGATGCCGGAGTTGGATGGGTTTTCCGCCTGTCGGGAAATCCGGAAGTTTTCGGATATTCCCATCATCATGCTCAGTGCCCGGGGCGAGGAGTACGATAAAATCAACGGCTTCAGTCTGGGTATCGACGACTATGTGGTGAAGCCCTTCTCACCGAAGGAATTGATGCTCCGCGTGGACGCGGTGATGAAGCGGGTGCGAGCCTCCGCCAAGCCGTCGGATTCTGCCCCCGCCAATGAAATCATTGCGTTGGGCGGACTGAAAGCCGATCTCACCGCGCGGATTGTCTACATCGACGGTGAGCGGGCAGATATGTCCCCCAAGGAATACGAGTTGTTTTTCTATATGCTGAAAAACCGGAATATCGCGCTCTCCCGGGACAAACTGCTGTCCGAGGTGTGGGGATACGACTATTTCGGCGATGACCGCACGCTGGACACCCATATCAAACTCCTGCGCCGCAGTTTGGGTAAGTACGCGGATTATATCGTCACATTGCGCGGTGTGGGCTACCGATTTGATACGGGCAAGATTCTATGAAGAAAACAAAGAATGCTGCTCCCCGCTATACGGGACTCCGTGCCCAGATATTTTTTGTGTTGGCTGCATTCGTTCTGGTGATTCTGTTGGTGTTGTGGGTGTTTCAGCTGTTTTTGCTGAAGCCCATGTATGAGTCGCTGAAATCCAATGAACTGCGCGTCGCCTCCGAGCGGATTGCGGACAGCACAGACAAGGCGGATTTGCAGTCATTGACGGACACGATTGCCAAACGCGGAAATGTGTGCATTTCCGTCTATGAAATCATAGGCAGAGACGCGATCCTTCGCGCCAACTCCCATATCCATGGCAGCTGCATCATTCACAATGTGACATCGGATTCTCTGATGAACCGTCTGTATGCCGGCGCCCTGGCGGATACGTATTATACGGAGCGGATATCGGAGAATTTCTTCGTGTCCCATTCCATGGGTGGCGAAACGCTGGCCGATGTGCCGGAGAGCATTATCTCCTCCCGATTGGCAAAGAGCAAAGCGGGGGACGCCTATCTTATTGTGTTGAATGCGGAAATCGAGCCGGTGGGTAATACCACACGAACTCTATCGGTACAGTTGGGAATCATCACAGGCATTCTGCTGCTGGTGGCTGCCGGCGTCGCTGTTTTTATCTCCAAATATATCTCCCGCCCTATCGCACAGATGAGTGTGGAGGCGAGAAAGTTAGCTTTGGGTACCTACGACGTCCACTTTGACGGCGGTTCGTCCCGGGAAACGGCGGAATTGGGGGAGGCGCTGAACTACGCCGCCCATGAATTGTCCGCTTTGGATACCATGCAGAAAGAATTGATTGCCAACATCTCCCACGATCTGCGCACCCCGCTGACCATGATTTCCGGTTACAGCGAGGTAATGCGAGATATCCCCGGGGAGATGACGCCGGAGAATATGCAGATCATCATCGATGAAACCAAGCGGCTGAATGCATTGGTTAATGATATTCTGGATATTTCCACCATGACCGGCCCGGGCAGAAAGGAACTCACCTGTGAGACATTTTCGTTGACGGATACTGTGCGCCGGACACTGGAGCGGTACGGAAAACTCCGCACCCATGACGGCTATACGATCACCTTCGATTGCGATCGGGAAGCGTATATTTTTGCGGATCGGTCCAAGATTCTGCAGGTGGTCTACAATTTGGTGAACAATGCCATCAATTACACGGGCGAGGATAAAGTAGTCCGCATCCGGCAGATTACGGAAAGCGGAAAATGCCGTATCGAGGTAACGGATACGGGCGAAGGAATCCCGAAAGAGCAGCTGCCCCAAATCTGGGATCGGTATTATAAAGTCAAAAACTATTATAAGCGTTCTGTGACCGGCAGCGGTCTGGGCCTCTCTATCGTTAAGAATATCCTGCTTTTGCACGGAGCGGAATTCGGTGTGCGGAGCGAGATCGGACAGGGCAGTACCTTCTGGTTTGCTTTGCCGGAGGTGCCGCCGGAATCATCGGATGGTGGGGCCACGGATCAGTAAAATAACCTCCACAAAAGAAAGGCGATGCCGTCGCGGCATCGCCTTGTTTGTTGGCGTATGTATTTATCCCACCGTTCGGCAGGCAACAGCAAAAATACCGTTCTTTCGCAGAGCCGAGGCACACACTTCCGCACGGGCATCGGACAGGAAGATGCCGAATACGGACGGGCCGCTTCCGCTCATCTGGGTGCAGATGGCACCATAAGCATTCATCACATCCTTCAACTGCTGTGCCAATGGGCGGATGGGAAGGATGACTTCTTCAAACGCGTTGTAGATACAGTGCCGCAAAGCAGATGCATTGTTGGAGGCCAGAGCCGTATACACGTCCTCAGCGGATCGGATTTCATGCGGGACAGCGGCATAGCTCTCATCCAGCATCCGGAAAGCCTCCGCGGTGGAAACCCCCTCACCGTTTTTGGCAATCAGAACGGTATAATCGGGACGCCCTGCGATGGGAGTCAGAATATCGCCGATTCCCGCACACCGACAGGTCCCGCCGTGGATGCAGAAGGGCACATCCGCACCCAGCTCAGCACCCAATGTCAGCAGAGAATCCATGTCCAGGGCATTACGGAAATGACGATTCAGCAGCCGGAGAATGGCAGCCGCGTCGGCACTGCCGCCGCCCAGTCCGGCAAAAACAGGGATCCGTTTTTCAATATGAATATCTAAAGCATAGGATTCGATATTTGCCGCCTGCATATACATCTCCGCCGCCCGATATACAAGATTCCCCCGGTCTGTCGGAAGGGAGGCATCCGAGCAATGAATGGTAATGGAACGCTTGTCGGTATCGGTGGATATGTGGGCGGAAATCGTATCGCTCAGTCCGATCGTCTGCATACAGCTGTGCAGCTCATGATAGCCGTTTTCACGGCGTCCAGTGATATCCAAAAATAAATTAATTTTTGCATAGGCGGTTTCGTGCAGCATAAGTACCATCCGTAAATCAGTATTGATGTTTGAGGGATGCGGTTCTGTATCGGTATATATACATTATATCATGACGCAGAATAACATGCAAGAGGAAGAGCATGACCGCAGAAAAACAAGCCGATAAAATCGCAGGCGGATGATCGGCTTGTTCGACGGATATACAAGACAACATACGAGAAAGATTTATTCTTTGGCTCCGAAGATGCGTTCGTGGAGCCAGGATTCGCGCAGCTGAATGGTCAGACCGCGGTACGCGTGGGGAGTGCTTTCGGAGGTAACGGTGATCTGCGGCAGCGTCGTCGGCGTGAAATCGAATTTTTCGATCAGCATCTGCCGCACAAGATCCGAGAAATCAGCACCGTTTTCGTACATGGTACACTCAAGAATGATGGTGTCCGGATCAAGGATGCGCATCACATTGTGAATGGCGCGAGCCAATTCCAGTGCGTTTTCCTCCGGGCTGTTGGACAAACTCAGTACAGCATTCAATGGTTTGGCCGGGGCGGTCAGCATGCGTCCGAAATTTCCCGCCAGATGATGGGCCCCACGAAGAAGATCGCCGCGGTGGATGACCGCACCGTGGACGGCGGTTTCGGAAATGCACCAATACAGAATGGTTTTTTCTTTATAATCTGCGATGTAGGATATGTTGGAGGTAGCCGCCGCATTGTATCCGGTTTCAATGTAGAGGGGGTCAATGGATATATGCTTGCGCACCGTGGCGGCAATGGCGATCTGCTCCAACGGAGGAAGCTGAGGGCAAATCGTGTGATCCGTGTCGGGAAAATAGGGCCCGGGTACGGAGACTCCCATACCAATACAGAATGCAGTATCCATGCTGTTTGACAAAAATTGAGATACATGCCGCAAAAACTGTTCTAAATTATCGGAAAACGACATACTGTCCACATAGTGAAACGGCAGTTTTTCCATACATTTCAGCCGCATATTCATAATGCAGCAGCTGAAATTCCGGGAGGTAAGATCCAGAACCACAGCAAAATTCTCGGGATTTATGCTGAGCAGACCGGCGCGGCGGCCGGCAGAGGTTTTCGTTTCCTTGCATTGTTCGATGACGTGTATATCCAAAAGAGCGTCGGCCACTTTGCCGACGGTCATGAGACTCAAATCAGTTTCGGCAGATATGTCAGCTCGCGAGATTTTTTCCGCGTGTGCGATCGACAGGAAAACGGATTTAATACTTTCCCAACGGATGCTTTTCAGATTGATATTTTCCATAGTGCGTGCTCCAGGGGCTCCTTTCGTCTGATATGCGGCGAAATACACGGAGACAAAAAATACTTACAAAAATAATTATAGAACAAATTGTCCGACTTGTCAACATTATTATATGAATTTGTTGGAAATTCGCGTCTTATGCATGGAAATCCCCGATGAAGATGCTGTGGAAAAAGTCAGCAAAATTTAGATTTGTTGTTGACAAAGGAATTAGACAGGCGTATAATATGATTTGCACCGCATTCCGGCAGTAGGATTGGGCCGGATATCAATATAAAGGACGGAGAGGACGTCTTGTATACAGACGTCTGTAAAACGAAAGTGACGTATCAGAATTCTATCGCTGCGGAAGGGGAGTCATCCGCTCGCGAGATCGATTATACCAAAAAACTCCCGGATGCCGAATATGAAGTGATGCAGGCGATCTGGATGGGGGAACCCCCGCTGAATACGGCGTATCTGATGGATAAGGTGGGCCGCGAAAGAGGATGGAAGGCCCCCACGCTGATTTCTTTCCTGGTGCGTTTGGAGGATCGGGGATACATAACATCCTGTAAACGCGGCAAAGAACGGTATTATACACCTGTGGCAGAGCGGGATACCTATCTGCGCGCAGTTACCGAGCAGTTTGTCCATCAGTATCATGGCGGATCTTTTGTCCGCTTGATGGATGTGTTGTACAACGATAAAAAGTTGTCCGAGGCAGATATCGATGATCTGCTGCAGTGGCTGAAAACCAAGTACTGATATGGCAGACATTTCCTTCAATCGGTCACGTTTTCTGCAGGCCGGCTATGCCATCACTGCGGAGGCACACCCGCGTTTCAACATCGGAACGTATAAGGAAAAGAAACTGCATCTCGTTCTGAAGCATTATTTTGAACCGCTTACAGCGTGTCACGAAGTTCCTCACGCCGGCTATATTGCGGATATTCGGAGAGCAGATGGAATTGTGGAAATACAGACCTCCGGCTTTGCGTCCATGAAGGGCAAGCTGGAGGCTTTTTTGCCCGATTCCGCCGTCACGGTGGTCTATCCCATTGCCGAGAAAAAATGGGTGACGTGGATCGATCCCGAAACCGGGGATATCCAGCCCCGGCATCGATCCCCGAAGAAGGGATCACCGCTGGATATCATTCCCGAGATGATTTTCATTCTGGATTTTTTGCAGAATCCGAACCTGATCCTTCGTGCTGTGATGCTGGAAATCGAGGAATACCGTATGCTGGACGGCAAACGAAGCCGCTCCCGCAAGCGCGGATCCTCCCGCTACGAGCGGATGCCGCTGGATATCTATCGCGTGTACGACTTCCATGATACCGCGGATTATATCCGGTTGCTGCCGTTTGCACCCGGGGCTGTGTTTACCGCCAAAGAACTGTCGGAGGCATGCGGATTTCGCGGCCGCCGGCTCAGTGCCGCCATCCGCGTACTGGAGCGAGTGGAAGCCATCGTCCGCGACGGAAAGCAGGGACGTGCTTTCCGGTATCGCATTTGTGAAATTCCTTTCGATTCCGATTGCAATCGGGAAGAAAATAGAGTATAATACTGTTTGTGATTTTGTTGTGTGAAGGAGTGTGCCATGAGCCGTAAACCAAAGGGCATCGATATCCCGTGGATTTTTATCATTTTGGCATTTGTATTCGGCGCGTGGCCGATCGGCGTAGTTCTCGTCCTTCTTCGGGAATTGCCTATCAGTACTTCCGCCGCCGATACAACGCAAAATTCGGCAAAAGCCGCAGATGTAAATGCGGAAAAGAAAAGCCGCTCCGCCCCGAAAAAGAAGAAAAACAAGAAGAAGCAGAAATCTGGTAAGGTAACAATTCTGCGCATCGTGGCGGTGGCGCTTGTTGTTTTGGGTGTCGTGGCCGGCCTGTCGGAATTTTCCGATATGATAGCCTATGGATTCGGCAGTCATAATATTGAAAATCTGATGACGGCACTGTACTTCGTTCTGGGCGGTTGTGCTTCCTGGCTGATCGCCAATGTATTTCATAAGCAGGAGCGGGAAACGGCCCGCTATGCAGCCATCATCGGAGAGCAGGACAGCGTCAGTCTGATGAAAATTTCCTCTGCCACATCCCATAAGCTCGGACGGGTCAAGCGGGATATCCAGAATATGATCGACGACGGATTGTTTGGCGATCAGGCGTATATCGATCATGCCAATCTTTGCTTTATGCGCACGCCGGAGGCCAAGCCGGACGGCGTGGCACAGACGATGGATGCGCAGCGGCGCACCATGTCCTCTGTCGCGCGGGACCTGGGGGCAGACGCCCCGGTGGATATGTCGGACTATGATTCCATTCTGAAAAAGATCCGCTGCTTGGATGAAGATATTGTGGATGAATCCGTGTCTGCACGGATCCGCCGTATCGAGTCCATCACCCGCCACATTTTCCATTATGTAAATGAAAAGCCGGAGAAGAAAAACGAAATCCGTATGTTCATGAATTACTACCTTCCGACCACCCTGAAACTGCTGGAATCCTACCGACGGATTGAGCAGGTGGGCGTGGCAGGGCAGAACATGCGGGATACTAAAGACAATATTGAGAAGATCCTCGATATGCTGGTCGTTGGTTTTGAAGGACAGATGGATCAACTCTTCAAAACAGAAAGTCTGGATATCACCAGCGACATTGAAGTGTTGGAGCAGATGATGAACAAAGACGGTCTGACCGACCACTCGGATTTTGTCATCCGGGAGGAATATTCCGATGAGATCACGGACGATCTCACGGACACCGGCACAGCCAGCGCGAAAAAACCGTTGGATATGTGATACAAAGAAAGCCTACCCACGACGGGTAGGCTTTTCGATTTTTTTGAATCAGATCCTCCCTGTCCGCTATGCGGATAGGGGGATCTATCTTTAATTCAAATAAAAAACTTTCGTTCCATAGATTCTCTTGCCGGGCGGCAGATGGCCAGGAAAATCAGCATGCCGCCAAGAAGCACCAGTGTGGTCAGCGGATACAAGGACCATCCGATAAAGCGGGAGAACCCGAAGGTAATATTGATCAGAAATTCCGTCAGCAGCGTCAAGGCACCGAACGCAATGAACGCACCGCCGAAGATGTATAACTTGCCTCGCTTCACATACCGCACAAGAGATACCGCCGCAGTTACGATAGCGCACACACCGCCGATCACGGGAAGAGCAAAACTAAGATACCAATGCCCCCCTGTGGCAAAATTGATATACAGCACATAGAGGGCCACCGTAGCAAATCCGCAGGGAACAAAGATCACGGGATTGGGATCCCGGAACCACATCGGCAAAATCAGAATTACATAGGCTGTCACGAGGGCGCCGATCACATAGCCGGCCCATGTCAGCGTTCCGTTCAACTGCAGATCACACAGCAGCACGATCAGGATAGGCAGAAGAAACGCCGCACTTAAAATGATCAGCGGCCAGCGGGATGAGGAGGAAGAAGCAGGATGTTTTCCCGCAGGGTACAATTCCTCCCCCGATTCCCGGGTGATATCCGGGTGGAAAACTATCGTGGCACAAAGAGGGCATTGTTTCTCCGTATCCGCCAGCTTTACACCGCATTTAACACAATACATATGTCTACCTCCTTAATTCGGACGATTGCTTTGCACCTGCACAGGCAAGCCCATGTCCCGCAGCACGCAGTGGAAATGATATTCCAATTTCGGCTCGCGGATGTTACGGATGAAATTGATGCGCAGTTTGTCCCCGTAGGACAAAACGCCGCAGTTATAGGGTGCCGTTGCCTGGATGCCCAGGATGAAATCCATGGTCTCTACATAGGGCGTCATCGCCTCGGGCAGCGTTACCGCGCCCAGATTGGATAATGTGAGACAAGATTTGCGCTCACCCACGGAATCAAATACGGCCTTCATCACGATGTTTTTGATAAACAGCGGCATCAGGCGCACCGCCAGAAGCAGTTCGCTGTTTACGTTGGTGGCGATCTTCATACTCATCTGCTTCGGGTTGATATCCATGCCCATCCGATGGCGGATCGCCTGACAGATTTCCTCAAAGGTGTACTCCCCCAGCTGAGGCAGGATCTCCGGCGTGGTGTACAAGGCGAAATTCCGCAGTGTACGGCTGGGGAACAGCTTGCGCAGATTGACCGGAATCAGCACCTTCAGCGGCTTCCGCTTCTTGGGATTGGGAACGGAATCCTTCTGCAGATTCTGCATGGCCATCATCGTTGCCGCGCACAAAAAGGTGGTCAGACTGACACCGTACTCGTGGGCCTTGGCAAGCACGTCCTTGGCGGAGATTTCAAAACAGGTCAGATGAAGAAATCCGGAAACCTCCGGTGTGCCGGTTAAGCGCCAAGCGGTTCGTTCCTGCCGGCTGGCGGAAACGCTGCCCGCGTATTTCAGAAAACTGTCCTCCATCTCCGCCTCGGACGGTTCCTCCAGTCGGCCGAGCACTCCGTGTTCGGCCGGTATGTGGACACCGTGCTTTTGCTCCAGATATTCGGCAACCAGGCTTTTCAGAAAGATCAGAGCACCGTTTCCGTCCGTCAGCGAGTGGAACAACTCCACCGCAATGCGGCGGTTGTATACGATCACGCGGAACGCGCATCGGTTGATTTCTTCCCGGGACATCTTGGTGAGGGGATAACTGCTTTCCTCCCGGATGTCCGGTACCTCGGACAACTGCTGCAGATAGTACCAGAACACGCCGCGGCGCAGTCGGACGGCGATGGAGGGAAAACGACGCACGGTTACATCCAGCGCTGTTCTCAGCACCTCCATGTCCACCGGTTCCTTCAGCGTGGCCGACAAGCGGAACACATTGCTCCAGTTCTGGGTGCGTGCGGCGGGATATATCTTGGCCGCATTGTCCAGACGAAGCCAGCGCAGTTTGTTTTCTTTGGCCATGACCTGGTTCAGAAAACGGTTGATGGCAGACAGATCTTTCTGATCTTCCGCCAGACCGTAGAGAATGTAGGCGTGCCATCGGTCGGGAGCCGCGATGCACTGACTTCTGCATCCGGCGGCCAGAAGACGTTCATGCATATCCCTGGCGTCACTGTACATGATTTCGTTTTTGCCCACAAAAATCAGTGAAGGCGGCATTCCCTCTAAATCGGCGAACAGGGGGGAAACCAGCGGATTGCGGGGATCGTTGGTGTAACTGGCCGCAAAGAAGCCGAGAATTTCTTTTGTCATGGACGGATCGGCGTCCCGATTGGCGGCGTAAGACTCGCCCGAGGCAGTCAGATCGGTCCAGGGAGAAATCGCGATGATTCCGCAGGGCATCGGCAGATGATCCTCTCGCAAACGCATACAGAGCGAATAACACAAACCGCCGCCGGCGCTCTCGCCGCACAGGGTGACATGCTCCGCACTATAGCCTTTCTCCAACAGGTACTGATAGGCTTCCATAACATCATCCAGCGCGGCGGGGAAAGGATTCTCCGGTGCCAGCCGGTAGGCGGCACAAAAAACGCGGGTGCCGCTTTGTACAGCCAGCATGGCCCCCACGCCGGTGGAGTATTCCAAGTCCCCGCAGGTGAAGCCGCCGCCGTGCAGGTACAGGATTACGCCTTGACGGCGCTCATCCTTGGGAATCACCCACGCGCCGCCAAATTGGTCAAAGGCGTGCTCTTTGACCATGACCTGGCCCTTCTGACGGAATTCCATCAACTCACCGATCTTGTTCTGGCATTTTCGGATGGTTTTCAGGGATGCACTGCCCAGCAGCGGTTTCAGGATGGCAAGCTGTGTGCGAATGGTTTTAGCAGATAATGGCATTCTATCATCCTTCTTTTATGATACAGTAAAGAGGCTTATGGATTCCCGGTGGGATCTGTAAGCCTCTTTGTCATGAATGGTGCAATACGATGGGGTATGATGCATACAGTATACGATTATTTTGCAAACTGCTCCAGAAGTTTAATCTTTTCCGTGGAGTATTGATAGGCGTTTTTAAAGTCTCCCAGCGTGCTGGCACAGCTTTCCAGCGCATCCAGCACACGGAAGGCTGTAAAGAATCCCCGTTCGGCGGATGCGTGAACCCTTTGCAAAAGAGCGAACGCATCATCGTGCCGATCCTTCCTCATCATTTCCTTGGCAGAGATCACATCCCGGTATATTCGGGAAACGATCAGCCCGGATTCATTCAGCATCACTGCCGTAGTTGGCCGGTCGTTGTCGAGGGCGTCCAGCGCATGAAGATATACAAATATCTCCGGCGGAATACGGGAGGATGGATAACGGAATGCGTCGAGCAGTTCCCGGGGGATCCGATTCTGATTGGCGCATCGAATGAGAAGAAGCAGAAAGCGGATCGTGGAAGTGAGCGACTCCGAGGCATAGGTACACCCGGAAAGGGCATCCTGCGCCGCAGTAAGATGGGTGGAAGCCGTAACCAGTGCGTGATTGGCACAGGCGGCACTTGCCTGCGCGAAGGAACACTCCGCCATGATCATGCGGATTTCGTCGTCAGGGCGGGGAAGTTCCCGGCAAATCGAAAGACACGCGGCGTAATCACCGGAATGATACAGTCGGCGGATTTCCCGGATGCGGCTCATTTTCGTAAATTCGGAGATTTCCTCATCCGATGAGGCAAAGAAATACCCGACGGGAACTTCCAGCCGCTCGGCAAGATAGGTCAGGGTGGGCAGAGAAGGCGTTGCATTGCCGTTCTCAATCAGGCTGAGCATATTGCGGGTGATGACATCCCCGCACAACTCCGTCTGTGTCATGGAGCAGCTCAGTCGCAGAGCGCGAATTTTTTTACCGATTTCACTGAATTTCGGGTCCATGCTGCTCAGTCTTTCTTGGTGGGCAGACGGATGCCGTATTTCTGATCCATTTCCGTCAGGGCGCGGTGTATGGTCTCAGTGACGGATGTCTGGTAGTAGGCTACTTTTTCTTTCAGGTCCCGGTTGCGATTTTCAAAATCAGCCAGGAGTGAAGATGTGCTGTCCCGCATTTCCCGCAATACCGTCAACAATTCGCTGACGCAGTGATCCGTAGATGTGTGCAGCTCGGTGCTGATCTGCGACAGCATACTGTCGGCCGCGTCGGACAAGCGTGAGTGGATATACGTGGCTTCATTTTCGGTTTCCGTCATAATCCGCGCGGCTTCCGCATTGGCGGAGGCGATAATACGGTCGGCGGAGGAGTTTGCATTGATCAGAATATCACCGATTTGGGCACTGATCTGATCGTATTTCATGGATTTCTTGATTTCATCGGATTCCGGATCCTGCGAGGGAGCCTTTTTCGCTTCCGCCAATTGGGCGGCATGCGCATCCAATTGGGATTGCAGGGATGCGATCTGCTCCGCCAGACGGGCGTTTTCTTCTTTCAGATTGTCATTGGATTCGCGAAGGGCGGCCAGCACTGCCTCGGCTTCTTCTTTGGCCTTTTGTGCGGCGGCGGTTTCCTCTTTGGCCGCGGCAGCGGCGGTGTCTGCGTCGGCGAGACGCGCATCCGCGGCGGCAATCTGTGCGCGAAGATCTGCCTCACGAGCTTCAAAATCACGGTTCAGGTCAATAATATAGGCGTTAACGTCCTCGCGTTTGTATCCGCTTAATGCGGAGCGGAATGCTACATCTTTCTGATTCGCCATGATATACACGCGCTGTGACAGCGCATCCTCACATAATATTTATACACAAACAGTATAGCATAATCCGGCAAAAAATGCAACGGTTGTCTGCAGGATTCCCGATATATATTTCTTTTTTATGGAAAAGAAGTGAAAAACAGCGGATTTTCTATGGACGAAAGGGAAATATTGTGATATAATACTCCTGATATGGTACTGTTTCCGAAATTGCATATCAACTATTGGAGAACTGTATGATAATAGAGAGTATTCCCACCGCGTATCCCGCCGGGAATTGTTGGCTTTGTTATGACGAAGCATCACGACATGCGGCTCTGGTGGATCCGCCTGCTCCTGCGGATGCGGTGGATGCAGTACTGCGTGAGCGCGATCTGCATCTGGATGTCATTCTTTTGACGCATGGACATTTTGATCATATTTTCGGAGTAGATGCACTGCGTGATCGGTACGGCGTGCCGGCGGCTATCCATGAAGCGGACGCCGATATGCTGGGCGATCCTATGAAGAACGCATCCATGCTGTTCTTCGGTGAGAGGCATGTCTACCGCCCGGCGGACAAGCTGCTGCGGGACGGCGACGAAATTTTCGTGGGTACATCGGTTATCCGTGTTATGCATACCCCCGGCCATTCCCCCGGATCGGTCTGCTACTGTATGGGCAAGGACTGTATCACCGGCGACACCTTGTTCCGGGAGAGCATCGGCCGGACCGATCTCCCCGGCGGGGATTGGGAAACGATGTGCCGCACGCTGGACAGCCTTGGGGATTGGTCGGAGCGGATCCGCATTTATCCCGGCCATGGGGAATCGTCAGGCATGGCGCACGAGAAGAAATACAACCCTTATCTGCAAAGGAGAAAATAATGGACTACACATATCTTGCTGAGCTGCTGTTTCCGCAGGTGACACTTACTCCTGAGGAATTGGAAGAACGGTATCCGGCACGTCAATTGCCCGAGGGGGCCAAAGTCACGCGGTTTGCGCCCAGCCCCACGGGATATGTCCACTTTGGTGGGATTTATCAGGCCGTCGTGGATATGATGCTGGCAAAGCAAAGCGGCGGTGTTTTCACACTCCGTATCGAGGATACGGACGGCCAGCGTGAGGTGGCCGGTGCGGCGGAGGCATTGATTCGCACATTGAGCCAATACGGCATCACTTACGACGAGGGCGTGATTCTGAATGAGGATGGAACCCTTGGCGAGCGTGGTGCATACGGCCCGTACAAGCAGAGCCAGCGCGGCGATATCTATGCCGTGTACGCCAAGAAACTGGTGGCGGAGGGAAAGGCGTACCCCTGTTTCACCACCGAGGAAGAGTTGGAGGCTATCCAGCAGGCGGACAAGAAGGCCGAAATCAAGAATACCGACTGGCATACCGCGGCTGCGGAGAAGCGTGCCGCTATGCTGGCAGGACGTCAGTTCACCATGGAGGAAGTGGAAGCCCATCTGAGAGCGGGCGATCCCTTTGTGATCCGCATCCTGGCCGACGGGGATCCCGAGAAAAAAGTCAAGTTCACCGATCAGGTCAAGGGCCTTCTGGAGGTGCCGGAAAACGACGAGGACTTCGTTCTTCTGAAATCCGATGGAATCCCTACCTATCACTTTGCTCATGCGGTGGATGATCACCTGATGCGCACCACCCATGTAATCCGCGGCGAGGACTGGCTCCCCAGCCTGCCCAAGCATATCCAGCTGTTCCGCGCCCTTGGCTTTAAGATGCCGAAATATCTCCATACCGCACAGATTTTGAAGATGGATGAAAACGGCGGTAAGAAGAAGATCTCCAAGCGGGATATGGGCGCAAAAATGGATGACTACGCCCGCCTCGGCTATGCAGAGGACGTGGTGTGGGAGTATCTGCTTACTCTGCTTAACTCCAATTTCGAGGAATGGCGTATGCAGAATCCGGACGTGCCTGTCCGTGATTATCCCTTCAGCATTAAGAAGATGTCCGTGTCCGGATGTCTCTTCGATTTCGATAAACTGAACGACGTGTCCAAAAACGTGATCTCCCGCATGACGGCGGATCAGGTGTACGATCAAGTGCTGGCCTGGGCGAAGGAATTCGATCCTGATTTTGCCGATAAACTGGCAACCGATCCCGATTATGCAAAAGCGATCCTGGCTATCGGCCGCGGCGGCAACAAGCCCCGCAAGGACATTACCGTTTGGAGCGGCGTCAAGGATTACATGGGCTTCTTCTATGACGATTACTTCCGGGTGGAGGAATCATATCCCGAGAATTTCGATGGGGTAGATATCGTTACCGCGCTGGAGAAGTTCATCGAAACCTACGATTACAACGACGATTCCACCGTTTGGTTCACCAAGATCAAGGAGATCGCTCCCGTCATCGGCTACGCCCCCGAGATGAAACTGTATAAAAAAGACCCGGATGCATATAAAGGCCACGTGGGTGACGTCAGCATGTTCTTGCGGATTGCCGTAACGGGCCGCATGAATTCTCCCGATATGTACAGCGTTATGCAGATCCTCGGCGCGGAGCGTGTGATTGCCCGTGTGCGCGCGATGATCGATTCTATTCAGTAATTTACGGAAGGTATGCAGTATGGAATACACATCCAAAAACTTCATTCATGAATTCATTGAGGAGGATATCGCGGCAGGGAAGACCGAAACCGTCCACACCCGCTTTCCTCCCGAACCCAACGGCTATTTGCACATCGGTCACTGCAAGGCGCTGATGATCGACTTCGGCACCGCGGAAAAGTACGGCGGCCTGTGCAATCTTCGTATGGATGACACCAACCCCACCAAGGAAGATGTGGCGTTTGTGGAAGCCATCAAGGAAGATATCCATTGGCTGGGCTTCGATTGGGGCGACCGCTTCTTCTACGGCTCCGATTATTTTGAGAAAGACTACGAGTACGCCGTTGAGCTGATCAAAAAAGGTCTGGCCTACGTTTGCGAATTGACTCCCGACGAGTTCCGCGAATTCCGCGGCGATCTGACCACTCCCGCGAAGTCTCCTTACCGTGACCGTCCCATCGAGGAGAGTCTGGATCTGTTCGCCCGTATGCGGGCAGGTGAGTTCGAGGATAACAAATACACCCTTCGCGCCAAGATTGACCTTGCCTCCGGCAACTTCAATATGCGCGATCCCGTTATCTATCGAATTCGCCATATGCACCATCACCGCCAGGGCGATAAGTGGTGCATCTACCCCATGTATGACTTCGCCCATCCTATCCAGGATGCCCTGGAGGGCATTACCCACAGCCTTTGCTCTCTGGAATTTGAGAATCACAGACCTCTGTACAACTGGGTGATCGATAATGTCAGCGTACCCCATAAGCCCCGCCAGATCGAGTTCGCCCGCCTCGGTATCAACTATACCGTCATGAGTAAGCGCAAGCTCCGCCAACTGGTGGAGGAGAATCGGGTGTCCGGCTGGGATGATCCCCGTATGCCTACCTTGTGCGGTCTGCGCCGCCGCGGCTATACGCCCAAGTCCATCCGCAACTTCTGCGAGCGCATCGGCGTGGCAAAAGCGGCCAGCGTGGTGGAATTCCCCTTCCTGGAGCACTGTCTCCGTGAGGATCTGAATGAGAATGCATGCCGTGTTATGGCGGTGCTTCATCCGGTTCGCCTGACCGTCACCAACTTCCCCGAGGCTGTTGTCGAAAAAGTAACCGTGGAGAACAATCCCATGGAACCCGAAGCCGGCAGCCGCGAGGTGACCTTCTCCCGTCATCTGTGGATTGAAGCCGATGACTTCATGGAAGAGAAGGTGGGCAAGTTCTTCCGGTTGTTCCCGGGCAATGAGGTGCGTCTGAAGGGCGCATACGTTGTCAAATGCACCGGCTGCGTGAAGGACGAAAACGGCAATGTTACCGAGGTCCTCTGCGAGTATGATCCCGAATCCCGCGGCGGCGACCCCAAGGATGGCCGCAAGATCAAGAGCACCATCCATTGGGTGGATGCATCCAACTGCGTGGATGCGGAAATCCGCCTGTACGACAATCTGTTCAGCGATCCCGATCCGGACGGGGAAGGAAAGAACTTCCTGGATTGCCTGAATCCCCATTCTCTGGAGATCCTCACCGGCTGCAAACTGGAGGCATCCCTGGCTGACGCTAAAGCACCTGCTTCGTTCCAGTTTATGCGTCTTGGCTACTTCTGCCCGGATTCCAAGGATTCCACCCCTGAGCATCTGGTGTTCAATCGTTCCGTCAGCCTGAAAGACAGCTACAAACCCCAGTAACGATTTTGATAAACCGCCGTATCTGTACGGCGGTTTATTTTTCTCTGCTGCGTGGTGTCAGGAAACAATTACATCAAAATTATTTTTGCGAAATCTATTGACAAAACGATGAGGTTATGATATTATAATAAAGCCGTTTTTTGGATGCCCCATTAGCTCAGTTGGCAGAGCACTTGACTTTTAATCAAGGTGTCCGGAGTTCGAATCTCCGATGGAGCACCACGGAAATCCCGAAAATGTCCTGTTATCAGGCACTTTCGGGATTTTTTCGTCGTGTCGTTTAATTGACGGGAATATATCGATATTTGATATCGATAGGATCCGTTCTATTGACTTTAGATAGACCGCGTGATATAATGGAGTGGATATCCGGGGCGTTTTTGACGGCCCCGATTGTCTGTTATTTTACGAATTTTGTGTGAAATACACCCATTATCTGCATAGGAAACGGAGAAAATCATGGAACAAAAGAGTGTCTCTCTGCAAACGCTGCGCCGTCTCCCCGTGTATTTGCATTACTTGCGCACAGTGCAGGATCAGTGTGTTAACATTTCTGCTACCGCGATAGCGGACAAATTGGGCTTGAATGATGTGCAGGTCCGAAAGGATCTGGCATCGGTCAGCGGAAGCGGCCGTCCCAAAACCGGCTACAAAACGCTGGAACTTCTGCAGCAGCTGGAAGAGTATCTCGGATGCGGTTCCAGTTCCACCACGGTGCTGATAGGCGCGGGCAATCTGGGAAAAGCGCTTATGGCGTATTCCGGATTCGACGATTACGGCCTCGAAATCGTCGCCGCCTTTGATAAGAACCCCGCATTGATCGGCGAAGAAATCAGCGGAAAACCTGTATATCCCATGGAAAAACTGGGCGAGGTTTGCAAAAAGCATAATATCCTCGTTGGTATCATCACGGTTCCCGCATCAGTGGCCCAGGATGTATGCGATGTGCTCGTAGCCCACGGCGTCCGTGCTATCTGGAATTTTGCACCTACCATTCTGCGGGTTCCGGCAGGGGTTCAGGTGGAGAACGAAAACCTGGCGTCCTCCCTGGCCGTACTTTCCCAGCATTGGCGTTCCCCCCGTACCAAGTAAATTTAGTTGTATATTTGATTTCATCAAAACTATCAGGAGGCATCCACCATGGCTGAAATCCTGCGACTGAAAAAATCCAATTGCCGAAATTGCTATAAATGCATTCGAAACTGTCCCGTGCAGGCCATTCGCTTTTATGGAAATCAGGCGTATATTGCCAACGATATGTGCGTGTATTGCGGACAGTGCTTTGCCGTGTGTCCCCAGGAGGCACAGGAATTTGCCGATTCCACCGAAGCGGTATTCCGTCTTTTACAGGAGAATGAGACAGTGGTTGCGTCGGTTTCTTCTGCTTTCCTTGCGTATTATGACGGCATCGGCTTTGATGCTGTGCGCCGCGCCCTTATGCAGCTTGGCTTCACCGATGCAGAAGAAACGGCGCGAGGCGCCGTGCTTGTAAAGCGGGAATACGAACGGATTCTGCGGGAAGGGGAGCGGGAGATTATTCTTTCGTCCACCTGTCACGCTGTGAATTTGCTGGTGAAGAAGTATTATCCCACCCTGGTGCATTGTCTGGCACCGGTGATTTCCCCCATGGCCGCCCATGCCCGTATGATTAAAGAAAAAATGCCGCAGGCCAAGGTGGTGTTTGTCGGTCCCTGCCTGTCTGCCAAAGATGAGGCGATGGCCGGTGCGGCCGATGCGGTGCTGACTTTCAGTGAAATGGATCGTATGCTGGCGGACCGGCAGATCGTGATGGACACTCTCCCCGAGAATGCGCCCCGGGAAGGCAGCACCCGCATGTTCTCTGTAGCGGGCGGTATTTTGAAATCCATGGCTTGCGAGAATGAAACATATACATACATGAGCGTAGACGGCATGGACGATTGCCGCGATGTGCTGGACGAGATCGAAAAAGGAAACATCTCACGCTGCTTTATTGAGATGTCCGCCTGTGTGGGCGGATGTGTCGGCGGCCCTGTCATGAAGAAGTACAGTCAGTCGCCGATCCGCCATTATCAGTCGGTGGCGGCATATGCCGGAAAAACGGATTTTGCGGTGGATCTGCTGCCGGCGGAGTACGTGCGGTGTGAGTATACCAGCGATCGCGCGGAGCGGCATGAGCTTAGCGAGGAAGAGATCCGCGCGGTCCTTCACCAGATGGGCAAGATCCATCCGGAGCAGGAGTTGAACTGTGGTACATGCGGATACGATTCCTGCCGGGAGATGGCGGCCGCTGTCTGCCGCGGCAAAGCAGATATCAGTATGTGCCAGCCTTATGTGATGGCGAAATCCGAGCATTTTACCAATACCATTCTGGACAATTCTCCCAACGGAATCCTGGTTCTCAATGAGGATTATGAAGTGCAGAGAATCAACCGGGCGGCGATGCAGATGCTGCATATCCAGTTCCAGGCGGATGTGCTGGGACAGCCGGTTATGAATATCATGGATCCCGTGCCGTTTATGGAGGTGCTGCAGAACAAGATTCCCGTCGTCGCCCGTCGGGATTACTACGCAGAGTACGGCATCTATCTGGAGCAGACCATTCTGCATGATACAACAGCCCGTCTGCTGCTGGCCTTTTTGCGGGATGTGACGGCGGAGGAAACGGATCGTCAGTACCATGAGCGCCTTCTGGAACTGACAGCGGAAACCGCCGATAAGGTGGTCGATAAGCAGATGCGTATCGTTCAGGAAATCGCCTCGCTTCTCGGTGAAACGGCCGCGGAGACAAAAATCGCTTTGACCAAGCTGAAGGAGTCCATGAAGCATGAGCAGCACGAACATTGATCTCTGTACGGATATCGGCTACGTTAGCTTGAATCACGTGGGTGAACAGCTTTGCGGCGATCATGTGGAGGTTGTGTCCCCGGAGGGCGGCACGTCTACCGTCGTCGTGCTGGCGGATGGCCTCGGAAGCGGCGTAAAAGCCAGTATTCTCTCCACGCTGACGGCCAAAATTATCTCTACCATGATGGCCGCGGGCATGAAGTTGGAAGATGCGGTGGAAACCATTATCGCTACCTTGCCGGTTTGTGCGGTGCGTGGCGTGGCCTATTCCACGTTTACTGTCCTTCACTTTGTGGACAATTCCCGGGCGGAAATCATTCAGTACGATAATCCCCGCGTCATTCTTCTGCGCAACGGCAAGAATTACGAAATGCCCACCACTCGCGTGTCCATCGCGGGCAAAGAAATCCTCCGTTCTGAAATTGAACTGAGCGAAAACGATGTGTTCATCGCCTTCAGTGACGGCGTCGAGCATGCGGGCGTGGGCGGTATCTACAGCTTCGGATGGAAACGGGAAGATATCATCTCTTTCGTGGAGAAATATTGGGATGTCAAATCCTCCGCCATGGAAATGACATCCGTTCTGCTGGATGAGTGCGAGCGTCTGTATGACGGTCGACCCGGCGATGATGCCACCGTGTGCACGGTGCGGATTCGTCCCAGTCAGCCGGTGAATCTGCTGTACGGCCCGCCCTCCAACCGGAACGACAATTACAAGATGATGTCTCAATTCTTTGAGCGCGATGGCAAGCATATTGTTTGCGGAGGCACCACCTCATCTATCGCTGCTCAGTATCTGGATAAGCCGCTGCGCGTGGGATTCGAGTATTTCGACCCGGAAATTCCGCCGGTGGCGGAGCTGGAAGGCGTGGATCTGGTGACGGAAGGAGTGATCACCGTCAACCGGGTGGTGGAATACGCCAGACAGTATCTGGAAGACGGAAAATCCTACGAGGATTGGTGCGATAAACAGGACGGCGCTTCCCGCATTGCCCGCATGCTTTGTGTGGATGCCACGGAGATACACTTTTTCGTGGGATGCGCAGTCAATCCGGCCCACCAGAATCCGAATCTGCCCATTAACTTCAACATCAAAATGCATCTGATCAAGGATCTGGCGGATGTGCTGGGGCGCATCGGAAAAGTAGTAAAAGTGACATATTATTGAATTTATATAAAAACAGTAAGTGGAAAAAGATCATGTATAAGATTTTGAAAAAACGGATTTTGAATCCGACAGTGACACAGATGTCCATCGAGGCACCCCTGGTTGCCCGCAAAGCAGAGCCGGGTCAGTTTATCATTCTGCGCGTGGATGAGGAAGGGGAGCGTATCCCTCTCACTATCGCCGGATACGATCGGGGAGCCGGATCGGTGGATATCATTTTCCAGATCGTCGGCGCGACTACGGAAAAACTGAATCATAAAGAAGAGGGCGAGTCCATTGCCGATTTCGTTGGTCCTTTGGGCAAGCCCACGGAAACCGACGGCGTAAAAAAGGTTTGCATCGTCGGCGGCGGTGTGGGATGCGCAATCGCTTTGCCCGTGGCACGTAAATTCCACGAGATGGGTTGTGAAGTCCACTCCATCATCGGCTTCCGTTCCAAGGATCTCGTGATTCTGGAGGACGAGTTCCGCACCGCCTCTGACCGGCTGACTATCATGACCGACGACGGTTCCTACGGTCGCCAGGGGGTGGTTACCGCTCCTCTCGCTGAGGCCATAGAGGCCGGGGAGAAGTACGATGAGGTCATCACCATCGGGCCACTGATTATGATGAAATTTGTGGTGGCAACCACCAAGCCCCACGGCATCAAAACCACCGTTTCCATGAATCCGATCATGATCGACGGCACGGGGATGTGCGGCGGATGCCGACTCACCGTGGGCGGTGAGACGAAATTCGCTTGCGTGGATGGTCCGGATTTCGACGGATTTGAAGTGGACTTCGACGAAGCCATGCAGCGCGGTACCATGTACCGGGATTTCGAGCGGCACGCATACGAAGAAACGTGCAATTTGTTCCAAAAAGAGGTGCGGTAAGAATGGCAGCCAATATGAATCCGAAAAAGAATCCCATGCCCACCCAGGCCCCCGAGGTGCGTGCTCATAATTTCGACGAAGTGGCCCTCGGTTACGATCGGGATACCGCCATGGACGAGGCGCTCCGCTGCCTGAATTGCAAAAATATGCCCTGCGTGACGGGATGTCCTGTCAATATCCATATCCCCGCATTTATTGAAAAGATTAAAGAGGGGGATTTCGAGGGAGCGTATCAGATCATTGCCCAGTCCTCCAGCCTGCCCGCGGTCTGCGGCCGTGTTTGTCCCCAGGAAACCCAGTGCGAGGCGAAATGCGTTCGCGGCATCAAGGGCGAGCCGGTGGGAATCGGCCGTTTGGAGCGATTTGTGGCCGATTGGCACAATACCTATTGCACCGATGCGCCCGTGGCTCCTGCATCCAACGGCCACCGCGTGGCCGTAGTGGGCTCCGGACCGTCCGGTCTGACCTGCGCCGGCGATCTGGCGAAGAAGGGCTACAAGGTAACCGTATTTGAAGCCCTTCACCTGGCCGGCGGCGTGCTGGTGTACGGCATCCCCGAGTTCCGTCTGCCGAAAGCCATCGTGCAGAAGGAAGTGGATACTCTCCGTGCCCTGGGCGTGGATATCGAAACCAACGTGGTGATCGGCAAAACCATCACTATCGATGAATTGTTTGAGGACGGATACGAGGCTGTGTTTGTGGGCTCCGGTGCGGGCTTGCCCCGCTTTATGGGTATCCCCGGCGAATCTCTGAAGGGCGTCTATTCCGCCAACGAGTTCTTGACCCGCTCCAATCTGATGAAGGCTTACCGCACCGATTCCGATACGCCGATCCTGCGCGCCAAGCGTGTAGCGGTGGTAGGCGGCGGTAACGTGGCCATGGATGCCGCGCGTACCGCTTTGCGGCTGGGTGCGGAGCACGTGTATATCGTGTACCGCCGTTCCATGGATGAACTGCCTGCCCGGCTGGAAGAGGTGGAGCACGCCATGGAGGAGGGAATTGAGTTCAAACTGCTGAACAATCCCACCAAAATCCTCGGCTATACCAATCCCGATGACCGCCGTGATCCGAAAAACGGATGCGTCATCGGCATGGAGTGCATCCGTATGGAATTGGGCGAGCCGGATGAGAAGGGCCGCCGCCGTCCCGTGGAGATCCCGGGATCGGAATTTACGATGGATGTGGATGCGGTCATTATGTCCATCGGCACCTCTCCCAATCCGCTGATCAAATCCACCACGGACGGCCTGGCGGTGAACCGCCACGGCGGAATCATCGTGGAGGAGGAAACGGGCGCTACCACCAAAACCGGCGTGTACGCCGGCGGTGATGCGGTCACCGGTGCCGCTACGGTGATCCTCGCCATGGGCGCGGGTAAAACCGCGGCTAAAGCCATCGACGAATATTTGATGGGGAAGAAGTAAACAAAAAGAGCCTATCTCTCGATAGGCTCTTTTCTCATTCTCCCAATTACCTTTTGTGTTCCCACAAACAACAAGGAGAAATGGACGATAAATTGGGATTGGTTAGTTACTTAAGTTCGTTTCCGTTTTCGTCAAGAAATAAATACTCATGAGGAAGCAAGACGTTATAATAAATAAACGGGTATTCTGTTACCTCAATTTCTTTTACACCTGCATAGTCATCAATTTTGATGGTCTTGCATTTCGGGTTATTAATGCAAAACGAATAGCCGTTGTGCCATTCTAGAACATAAATATCTTGCCCCCTCAGTAATGGCTTATATGTTTTCACGAATTTGTACTCATTGTTTTCGAGTTCAACAAATTCTATGGGATGAGGACGATTCATTTGGTACTCATTACCCGTGATAAACCAAAATAGATGTGTATTACGGTCGATTGTTGATTTGCCAGCAATAACCATCTCAATGGTATCCGCTTCTGCAAGATTTATTTCTTTGCGAGCTTTTGCAATCAATTCTTCTTCGCCAACTATTTTGGATGATTGCACAGCAAATACACTGATAAGGCATATTACTACCAATAGTACGAAAACACAAATCAGAATTCTCTTTTTCATTCAATCATAACTCCTTTGACAAATTCTTATTCATCGAACACATTATCATAGTCCGGGAACACAATATCGAATGGGGACTTCTCACTTTATATCCAGTTTCTTTTTCACATCCGACAGGCGGAAGAATTCCAAAAAACGCACATCCGTCAGCGGCACGGTAAACGTCCTTCCGTTCAAATAAGCCAAATGCCCGCCGGGTACGGTAAAACGCAGCTTGTAGGAGTACAGCGCTTGGTAGGAATACCCCAGTGCCCGATCGTTTTTGTTCACGCCGTATTTTCCCTCACCCAACAGGGGATGGCCGATGGATGCCATATGGGCACGGATTTGGTGGGTACGTCCCGTCATCAGATCCACCTCCAGCAGGGACAGATCCTGCGCCTCGGAATACGCCAATGCGCGGTAGGCGGTGATGATCTCCTTGGCTCCGCGGGTGGGATGACTTTGTACCCGCACTGTCTTGGTTTTCGTGTTCTTGAACAGATAATCACGCAGGGTAGCGGATGGCTTCTCCATCCGACCGTGGACGGCGCACAGATAGGATTTGTGGACGTTGCCCAGCCGGATCTGTTCGTTCATCTCCCGCAGGGTTTCCGCGTTTTTCGCCGCGATTACGATGCCGCCCGTATTGCGGTCGATCCGATTGCACAGGGCAGGGGCGAAGGAGTGTTCCTTACCCGGATCGTACTCGCCTTTTTGGAACAGGTATGCCTGTATCTGGAAAATCAGCGTTTCCCGCTCCGATACCTTATCGGAGCCGGCCTCATCCTTGTCTCCCGTGTGGGAGAGCATCCCGGGCCGCTTATTGCATAGGAGAATGTTCTCGTCCTCGTAAACGATGTCCAACTTCACGCAGACACGGCCCAGCTCATTTTCTGCCGTTTCTATGGTGAAAAACTCATCGGGGATGTACATCTGCACCGTGTCCCCGGGCACAAGCATCTGCTTTTGCTCGGCTCGCTTGCCGTTTACTTTGATCCGCTTGGTGCGGATGAATTTATACATAAGAGAAACGGGCAGACCCTTTACGGATTTAGTGATAAACTTATCCAGCCGCTGTCCGCCATCGTTTGCATTGATCACAAATTCGCGCATAAAGCTCATTCCTCCTATGTGATAGCATCAATCTATCGTATTATACTACGGATGCGCGGAATTTTCAAGGGATGCAGGCGGAAAGTCTTGTTTTTTTTCGATTCTGTGATACAATAGATATAATAAAAACCACCGGAGTAATCTATGACTTGTGAATCCAGCACCGCACCTCGCGTGGCATACTGCACGCTGGGGTGCCGGGTGAATCAATATGAATCGGATGCCATCGCCGCTCTCATGGAGGCGGATGGCTTTGTTGTGGTGCCCATGGGGCAAGAGGCGGATATTACCATCGTCAATACCTGCACAGTGACCGCGGAGAGTGATCGTAAATCCCGCCAGCACATCCGCCGCGCCGCCGCGGCCAACCCGGGAAAGCCGCTGATCGTCACGGGATGCTTTGCCCAGGTGTCCCCCGATGCCGCATCCGCCATTCCCGGTGTGACCGCCGTGATCGGCAACGGACACAAGGCGGAGATACCCGCCATCGCCCGCCGTTTGATGGATGGATTGGCATGTGAAACTCGTACGGTGACGAATATGTGCCTGGCCGCCTATGACGGATTGACACTGACCACGCCGCGCCGCAGTCGTTCCTATATTAAAATCCAGGACGGATGCGAGAATCGCTGTGCGTATTGCATCATCCCCGCCGCCCGCGGGAAAATCCGCTCCAAACAGCCGCAGGATGTGCTGGCAGAAGCCACCGCATTGGCGGATGCCGGATGCCGTGAGATTATTCTCACCGGCATTGAAACCGCCGCCTACGGGCGGGATTCCGGCGGTGCCTTCGATCTTGCCGGATTGATGGAGCAGTTAAACCGGATTCCCGGGATCGAGCGGATCGGCCTCGGCTCCTTGGAGCCGAATCTGATGCGGGAGAAATTCCTTTCGCGGATCTCATCGCTGACGGCCGTTCTGCCGCATTTTCACGTATCCCTCCAGAGCGGATCCACGTCCGTTCTGCGCCGTATGCGCCGCCCGTACAATGCGGAGCAGGCCATGGATTTCATCCGCGCTGCGCGGGAGTATTTTCCCGATGCCATGCTGACCGCGGACGTGATCGTCGGATTCCCCGGGGAGACGGAGGAAGAAGCCGCCGAAACCATGGCGTTTTGCCGGGAAGCGCGTTTTTTGCATCTGCATATCTTCCCGTACTCCATTCGCCGCGGGACGGAAGCGGCCGCCATGCAGGGCCAGATTCCCGATTCATTGAAGCGCAGTCGCGCCGCTAAGCTGGCGAAGCAGCAGGCGGAGATCAAGCGCGCTTTGCTGGATGCCTATGTGGATTCCCACCGCGATATTCCTGTACAGGTGCTGATTGAAGAAGAAAAAAACGGATATTGGCACGGTCATTCCGAGCATTATGTGGAGGTTATCCTGCCGACCAAGGCGGGGCAGATCGGTGAAACCGTACCCGTTTGTCTCACCCAAACGGACGGTGACGTGTGTTACGGACAATAATAAAACCAGCCGGTATAAACCGGCTGGTTTTATTATGCGGTCAATGATAGTTCGTCTTGTTTTTTAAACAATATACTACGGCGATAGCAGATAGTCAAAAGCAAACTGCACAGTACCCATCCGGCAGGATAGGCCAATGCCGTTAACAACAGGGACTGTCCGATAAACCGATGTGTCAGATACAAATAGGTCTGCCGGAACAAAACGAAAGAAAACAGCATGATCACCATAGGAACCTTGGCATTGCCTACGCCGCGCAAGGCACCGGCATAAATCTGGTTGAAACAGATCATCACATAGAACGGAGAGATGACGGTGATGAAATAGGCACCGAATTCAATCACATCCGCCTCGGGCGAAATCAGCCCCAGAAGCGGCCGCTTTCCAATAATCACCAGAACGGCCAGTACCGTCGTGATGATGGCGGACAGCTTGAGAGCCTCCTTCACACCATCCCGGGCACGGGAGTATTTTTTCGCACCGTAATTCTGTCCCACAAAGGTGGTAGATGCCATGGAAATACTCTGCACGGGAATCAATAGAAACGCATCCAGTTTGTTGTAACTGGTCCAGCCTGCCATGCAGGCGGATTCAAAGGCATTGATATAGGATTGTACAAACACGTTGGAGAAAGAAGTAACCGCCTGCTGGATGCCGGCGGGCATACCCACAGCCAGGATGCTTTTCAGCATGTCTGCTTTGATGTGCAGGCAATTCCAGCGGATGCCATAGGGGGCATCGGTGCGCGTGAGGACAACCAACACCAGAATCGCGGAGCAGAATTGGGACAGAATGGTAGCCAGTGCCACACCGGCCACGCCCATGTCAAATACCAGAACGAACACGAGATCGCCTGCGATGTTCAGCCCGGCAGAGAAGGCGAGGAAGTACAGCGGTCGCTGGGAATCTCCCACAGCACGCAAAATGCCTGCGCCCATGTTGTAGAGAAGAAGTCCCGATATGCCGGAAAAGTAGATGGACAGGTAGGTCTTGGCCTGCTCAAATACGTCCTCCGGTGTGTCCATCATTTTCAGCATCGGTGTGACGATCAGCATGCCCACCGTGGTGGCAATCATGCACAACAGGAATGTCACTGATAGGGTGGTATGTACCGCTTCATGCAGTTTTTCATTATCCTTGGCGCCGAAGCGCTGGGATATGATGACACCGGCACCTACCGACAGACCGTTGCATAACCCCACCAGCATATTGATGATATTGCCGGTGCTGCCCACGGCGGCCAATGCCTGCTTGCCCACATACTGACCGACCACTACGGAGTCCACCGCATTGTACAGCTGCTGGAACAAGAGCCCCAGAGACATGGGGATAGCAAATTCCAGAAGATGCCGCCATATGGCGCCATCCGTCATGTCCGTATCTTTTTTACGAAGGAAAATAAGAATCGCCTCGCCTCCGGGAATGTACCCGAAATTTATTCGGAAACCTTGTTGATATCGTAAGGAGTTGTCTGATATACGAAATAGTTCAGCCAGTTGGAGTACAGCAGATTGGCATGGGAGCGCCAACTGACAATGGGCTCCTTGGTGTCATCATCATCGGGATAGTAGTTCTTCGGAACAGAGATGGGAAGACCGGCGTTTTTGTCGCGCAGGTATTCCTTCTCCAGCGTTCCCCGATCGTATTCGGAGTGACCGGTGATAAAGATCTGACGACCGTTTTTGGAGGAGATGGCGTATACGCCTGCTTCCTCTGAGGAGGCAAGAATCTTCAGCTCCGGCACTTTTTCAATATCCTCCCGCAGTACTGTAGTGTGGCGGGAATGGGGAACAGGGAACACATCATCAAATCCGCGGAGCAGGATGGAGCGTACATAATCTGCCTTGTGGGGGAAGATGCCGAACATTTTCTTGTCCAGCGGCTGTTTCTGTATGCCATAGTGATAGTACAATCCGGCCTGCGCGCCCCAGCAGATGTGGAAGGTGCTGTGAACGTGGGATTTGGACCATTCCATGATTTCGCACAACTCCGGCCAGTAATCCACGTCCTCGAATTCCATCTTCTCCACCGGCGCGCCGGTGATCACCATGCCGTCGAAGTACTCATCCTTGTATTCCGCAAACGTGCGGTAAAAGGAAGTCAGATGTTCTTCGGACACATTCTGGGATTTGTGGGTGGCGGTGTGCATCAGATACAACTCTACCTGCAAAGGGGTGTTGCTCAACAGGCGGGACAACTGTGTCTCCGTGTCAATCTTGGTGGGCATCAGATTCAGAAGCAGTATCCGAAGGGGACGGATGTCCTGGGTAATAGCCCGGTTTTCCGTCATCACGAAAATATTTTCTTCTTCCAATACCCGGGTGGCAGGCAGTTCGTTGGGAATCTTAATCGGCATATATCTTACCCTCTCAGTGCGCGATCCAGATCGGCAATCAGATCCTCCGCGCTTTCCAGACCGCAGGACAGACGAACCAGCTCCGGCAGAACACCGGCGGCCAGCAGTTCCTCGTCATTCATCTGGCGGTGGGTAGCGGATGCGGGATGCAGACAGCAGCTCCGTGCATCGGCCACGTGCGTTTCAATGGCGAATACTTCCAACTTCTTCATAAAGGCCTCGGCCGCTTTGCGTCCTCCCTTTACACCAAAACTGACGACACCGCAGCTGCCGCCCGGCATATATTTCTGTGCCAGATCGTAATACTTGTCGCCCTCCAGGGAGGGATAGCTTACCCAATCCACACAGGGGTGAGTTTTCAGGAAGCGGGCCACGGCCAGGCCGTTTTCGCAGTGACGTTTCATTCGTACGTGCAAACTTTCCAGTCCCAGATTCAAAAGGAAGGCATTCTGCGGAGCCGGTGTGGCACCGAAGTCACGCATGAGTTGGGCGGTGGCCTTCATGATGAATGCCATCTTGCCGAAACGCTCCGCGTATACCACGCCGTGATAGCTGTCATCGGGCAGGCACAGACCGGGGAACTTGTCCGCGTGCGCGAGCCAGTCAAAATGGCCGGAATCCACGATGCAGCCGCCCACCTGGGAACCGTGGCCATCCATATATTTGGTGGTGGAGTGGGTCACGATGTCCGCACCGAATTGGAACGGCTTGCAGTTGATGGGCGTAGCAAAAGTGTTGTCGATGATCAGCGGTACGTTGTGCGCATGAGCTGCCCGGGCGAATTTCTCAATATCCAAAACGGTCAGGGCGGGATTGGCAATGGTTTCGCCGAACACCGCCTTGGTGTTGGGGCGGAATGCCGCATTCAATTCCTCCTCTGTACAGTCGGGAGATACAAAGGTGAAATCGATGCCCATTTTTTTCATAGTCACCGCAAACAGATTGTATGTACCGCCGTAAATGGTGGAGGAGGAAACCACGTGGTCACCTACCGTGGCGATATTGAAAATACTGAAGAAGTTGGCCGCCTGACCGGAGGAGGTCAGCATAGCGGCGGCACCGCCTTCCATCTCGCAGATCTTTTTGGCAACGCAGTCACAGGTGGGGTTGGCCAGACGGGAATAGAAATATCCCTCCGCCTCCAGATCGAATAGCTTGCCCATATCCTCGCTGGTGTCGTATTTGAACGTGGTG